>JAHPYY010000019.1 GCA_019058515.1 Promethearchaeota archaeon | reverse complement strand
TATTTAATCTCCATGGCAATCCTCCCAAATTTCGTTGATCCCTTTCTAATTGTTACATCTTTAATCGGGTTGGCCCTTTTTGTGCTGCTTTTGTGGAAAATATATTCCATTGCGTTAAGAACTCTTAAAAACACCACCTCCTCCGAAATTGTAGTGAGGGGAGAAAAAGAATTAATCAGCGAGGAAGAAATCGCAAAAACTATAGAGATTGAGGTAAGAACTCCGATTAAGTCTTATTTGAAAAAGGATTTAACGTTTGCGATTCGAGATTACCAATCTTTCATGTTCTTTATCATGCCAATTATCTATCCCGCCATAATGATGTTGTCTATGTCCTATCCTATAGTTGCCGAAGTAACCACAGAATTTGCCATAATGATATTGTGGGCTGTAGTCCTGGTGGTTTGCGTATTTACTCCAATGATGCTTGTGGTTGGACTTCTTAACCTGGAGCAATCGGGAGAGAGCGCACTTGCCTCCTTGCCAGTGCTACCAAGAGATCAAGCGAAAGCTAAGATTATTTTGATGTCTATAATCCAAACCATATCTTTTATGTTAATCTCTATTATAACTACAGTACTAATTGCGTCTCCGCTTTTTATACTGCTGTATTTGTCATCTTTACCTATTACATGGATGTTTCTATTTATAATTTTAGAATTAAAGGTGCGTTTTTTCGGTAAATTGAAATATAAATACGTGTTAGAGGAAGTGAACAGAGAAAAAAGATTAACCAAATGGCTTACCATCATTTTCGCCGGATTAGGACTGTATTTAGTAATCGTGATGCTCGGATTCTTTATTTTTGCTTTTACTAATATCTATATCGCCTCTTTTGTCATGGACGGAATCGGAATATTAGGTTTAGGCTGCGCGATATACATGTTTAATAAGATGTTCCCAAAGCTGGAAAAAATGGCGACCTACAAAACATGAGGAGCGTTACGCAATAATCCTATTCTTGGTATGATCGTATTACTAGCAGTTTTATTCGGTTGGAGCATTTGAAGGCGATAAAATTTACTCAAGTAAAGCCACTAGGAAGGAACATTTTAATAGGCGTCGTCTCTACGGCAATATTTTGCTTTATCGTATGGATTAGGGCTAATCTACTTGGAGTATATGCATTCGACCTAAATGTTTTATTTGGTAATCCCGATCCTAGTGTAACGGGATTTGTGGGATTGGGTTGGTTTTTATTCGTTTTTATGCTGATACCAGGAATTTGGGAAAAATTGCGTTTAGAAGCGTTATGATTCTCTTGCTCGAGAAAAAATCTACAACGAGAACGGCAATTGTTATAAACAGCGTGACATTTGGTTTATTCTACGGAACAAGCGCTATTTTTCTCTTGTTAGCTAACATCAATCCAGTCTCAGTACTTTTCCAGATGATATACGCTACTTTTATAGGCTTATCTTTCGGATATATGTATACTAAAACAAGAAGCTTGTTTCCAAACATGATATATCACTATCTCCTCGACGTGGTGGGTCAATTATTCCTGTATGTTATTCTATACAACATTGTCTCCGCTGTAATTTTCACTATCATGTTTGTAGGTATTCTACCGAATATTCTAGTTTACGTCTTTCTTACATCTATAACCGGATATAATTCCCCGAAAAGAACATTTACTCAGGAAATACTACTAGAAAGGGAAATAACTGAATAATTGTATCTTTGTTTTTCCTTCTTTTTTTTAATTTAGTTTCTTGTAAGCCTTAATTAACGAGTGTTAATTACGAATATTTAATAATCTAATAATCCAAAATTGTGTAGAGCAATGAAAAAGAAAGACTACATGGATTATTGGTTTAATTACATCCTCTTTGAAAACGCCCAAGAAATTAAAGAGTCCATTTCCGAGAAGATTATTACTTCAAATGGAAAAGAACTACACATTGATGTGTACGATTTAAATGAATCGACAGCGACTAATGTAGTTTTTATTCATGACACATCTGTGTATAGCAGATTTTACGCAGAATTCTTATACGCGCTGAATAGGAAAGGATTTAGAGTTTTCGCGCCGGATTTACAAGGACACGGACTCAGTGACGGAAAAAGGGGTCATTTCACGATGAGAGAGTTTTGTGAGAATATTTACGATGTAGTCAGCTTGATCTTGGATAATTATAGGAAAAATATTGAGGTTATGGGATCCTCGTTGGGAGGTATTACCACCTTATATTGTTTGGCTAACGATCAGAGAATAAGTGCGGGGATTTGTCATAACGCTGCGATATTTAACGAGGATGCATATAAAAAAATTATCAAGCTAAAAGGATTAAAGAAAAGGGCTATTCAAATAATTCCGTACTTAGCTAAAGTGTTACCTTCCTTTAAACTAAGCGTATTGCTCTACCTGGACTTTGATACGCTAGCGTACGCAGAATTTTCGGACAGGATTGATTTTCTGATGGCAGACGAGCTATTAAGTTTAAAGTACAGTCTTTAATCTCTCAGAACTCAAATGAGGGAACCTTTAGCTAATCCAATCGAGAACATTAACACCCCCACCATGATATTAAATGGAGAGCACGATGTTCTGTTTTCTATAGATTACATGACAGAGATTTACGACTGGTTGAATTCGCTAAATAAAAAATTAGAGATTATAAAAGGAGCGTCCCATTTGATCTTTCAGGAAAACATTAAAGAAGTTTTAGATATTATCGTCCCATGGTTACGCACAGTTATTTAAAACGCTTTATAAATCACCGTTGAACCATTACACAGATTATTAAACGAATAACCTATTACATACTCTACAAAATTAGCAAAATTAGCTAAATTTTTAATTTATGGATTTTGTATAATTACTTAATAGATACTTTTTTTCATGACTATTCGATAAAGAATCTATCTTGGAATTATTTATGACGCAAGTGTATAAAGAGATAAATGTGACCTGTCCTATCTGTCAAAACTCCAAATTTATTAACGTACCAGAAGATGTTTTTGCCCAAAAGAAGTTTGGTAGCATAAAAATACAAATTCCTCCCGGAGCGGTTTGTAACGAGCATCAATTCATCGTATTTGTCGATCAAAAAGGTGTTATTCGTGGATACGAGAAGATTGACATACTAATGGGAGCTCCTAGCGAAGAAGAGGAAGTAATTGCCGAAGATCTATCCACAAGAAATTTAATTCGCATTTTTGGTCTTTATGGTGCTTTAACTATTTTACACGCATATCTATTTAAGCACCCAACATTCATAGTTAAGGACGAAACACTTGAGAAATTCTCTGAAGGTATTATTTTAATGCTGAAAAAATTACTTCCATCCGAATACAACGAGCCTGAACACATTCACTTCATCTCACAGGAAGAATTCGAAAAGTCGAAGTTTAAAGATAAAAATATCGTAGTCATTGATGCACATAAAAATATTCTCCAAACTGCGTGGGACAGAAAACTAAAATTCGAAGAATCTCTGGTCAAGAAAGTGTTGGAAATAATCGACAACGAAGAACAAATATTATTGATGAAACAAGAAATAAACAATTTTCTCAAAGAAGTAAGGGTTGTTTTAAATATTGTGGATGATGATAGCATAAAAGAAGTGTTTGAAAACGATGTAATCTCTTCAATTTCCAAAGAACTAAAAACTTCGAAAATTAATAAGAACCGATTACTGTTAATTAAAGAGTTTATTTCCCAATATTACTCGCCAAAATTAAGCAGAAAGATTAAAAGTAAGCTTCAAGGTTTTCTAAACCTGTTATAGGGGTATATTTATAATTTTATTTACAAAATCTCAGACTCTCTTTTCCATTAACACTATTTTCAATTAATTACCTTAATTCTATTTTGAATTCATATTAGAATAGCATTAGAGAAAATTAAAATAAAGATCTATGATTATTTATCAAAAACATTATAATTCTAGTTAGAAAATTTTAGGTGAAATAAATGGATTGGGGAATGGCTAATCGATTATCAAGAATAATCAAACCCAAATCGGGAAGATGCGTGATGCTCGCAGTAGATCACGGATATTTTGGAAATATTCCAGGATCTTTAAAGTGTTTTGGCGATCTTAATCCTCTTTTTAAATACGCTGACGCTTTGATGTTAACCAGAGGCATGTTAAGAAGCTGTGTATCACCAGAAAGCGATATTCCCATAGTGTTAAGAGTCTCTGCGGGAGCAAGCATGTTAAAGGAGCTCTCCAACGAAGATATTAATGTGACCATCGAAGATGCCATTAGATTGAATGTTTCTGCTATTACTTGTTCCATATTTGTTGGAGGGGAATACGAGAAAGATACGATTTTAAATCTTTCCACATTAGTTAACTGGGGACAAGATTATGGTATACCAGTATTGGCAGTAACCGCTGTTGGGAGAGATATGGTCAGAGATGCGCGCTATTTGGGAATGGCCAGTAGATTGGCGGCTGAAATGGGTGCGACATTTGTAAAAACCTACTACTGTGAGAATTTTGAAGAGGTTACAAGCATCTGTCCTGTGCCAGTTGTCATCGCGGGAGGGAAAAAGATCCCAGAGAGAGATGCCCTTCAAATGGCTAGAAATGCCGTCGAAAAAGGGGCTGTCGGCGTAGACTTTATTTGTTTTAACAATTAAGGGCGCTTACATGGGAAGAAATATCTTCCAAAGCGACAGTCCTATTGGAATGATCAAGGCTGTACGAGCTATTGTGCACGAAAACGCTTCTGTAGACGAAGCTTTTGAAATTTACAAAAATGGTCCGAAGGGACTATAATTTATTTTTAGTTATTTTTTTACCATAAATTTCCGATTTATTCGAAGCAAATTGTACTAAATTTACTTCAATTAAATTATAAAGAAAGAAGAATTTAAGTTTCGGGTTCTAATATAACCTTCATTGAATCTTTCGAATCGCAAACAATTTGAAACGCCAATTTTGCTTGGTCTAAAGGATACTTATGAGTTATCAAATCAATTACCTTAATCCGTTTTGATAGAATCCAGTTATAAGCTACATCCAAATCTTGAGGCGCTGCACCATACGAAGTTAGGATAGTTACTTCGTTGCGCCAATACTCGTTTATCGGTACTTCAAGTTTCGTACCTGGTCCGGGTACTGCAAAAAATATTATCTTACACCCGGGTCCAGCTGCTTCAAGCGCTAGATTTGCCGCAGATATAGCCCCGGTGCACACTATAACTATATCTGCTAATTTGCTTTCGTTATGTTGCTTGATTTCGTCGATAATGTCTTCGGTTGCGTAATAGATGAAATCCGCACCCGAATCTTTCGCAAAATTTAACCGATAATCGTTAATATCCGTGGCAAAGATTTTTTTAGCTCCCGCTAATTTTGCTAGCCTTATGTGAAGAATCCCTGAAGTTCCGCACCCCAGAACCAGAACAGTCTGACCTTTTTTCACGTTAGCAAGGCGTTGAGCCCTGCATACGCATCCTAAGGGTTCAATAAACACCGCTTCTTCGTACGTGACGCTTGGATGTAATACATACACCCCATTCTTTTCAATGTTAATGTTTGGGATTCGGATGTATTCGGCAAATCCTCCCGGATCGTAATTTGTATTGTGAAGTAAATCACAAGCGGTGTGATGTCCTTCTCTACAGTATTCACATTCAAAACAGGGGACATGATGCGAAACGAACACACGATCTCCCACTTTATAACCCTTCAGTCCTTCACCAACTTCTACGATATCTCCCGCAATCTCGTGTCCTAAGATAAGCGAGTCTACACCAAGCTTTTTCATTTTAGCTAACCGATAATACTCCAATATATCAGAACCACAGATCCCCGATTTTTTTACCTTAACTAATAATTCTCCAGGTCCAATCTCTGGTTTAGGCATCTCATCTAATCTAATATCCTTGTTGTTGTAGTAGCGCGCTATTTTCATGGTTGATTGTTAATAATTGTATATGAAATTTTAATACATTTATTTAATAAATATTCAACGCATGCATTTATATAGGTTAAATGGGTGAGAGTGAAAATCTAAATAAAATCCAACAAAAAGGAAATGATTAAATATTTTTCAATCATAGGTTATATATTTTAATGTTTTTCGTTAAAATGTTATTGCGACTTAATCGTTTAATTATCAATTTATTGAGGATTTAAGAAATCTAATTCATAACTCATTTATAAAACTTAAATGGATTTTATTTGAAATCTAAAGGATTAGTTAAAAAGATAAAACTCTACAACGATATCACCCAATTTGGGATAATCGCACGTAGATATTTTGTAAATAACATATACGACGGAATGCTCACCGTTCTTGGTATATTACTTGGTTTTTTCGTTTTACTCGTAAAAGACGGGCAATCTTTTATAGATAGCAATTTAATCATTCTACCAAGCTTAGGGACGGCGATATCGATGTTTATCTCGGGCATGTCAGGTTCTTATTTATCCGAAAAGGCGGAACAGAAAAAACTTAACTTAGAACTTAAAAAAGCAATGGCCAACTACATTAAGGAGGAGGAAAGCGAGGAAGAAAGCGACGAAGAGGAAAAATCAAGCGAGGAAATAAAAAAGGCTATGTTAACAGTGAATATAAATCAAAAGGAAAAAAAGCGTTTAACTAAACGCGGAAACGAGAAAAAGAAAAGAATTACTACGCTTCAAGAGAAAGCCGAGCGATTTGCCACGATCGTCGTTTCGATTGTTAACGGAGGAGCACCATTTATTGGAGGGCTTGTCCCACTTATCCCGTTTTTTCTCATTGCTGAGGCTAACATGTTTGTATTTGTTGGCTCATTTATTATTATTTTTGCGTGTATAATACTTTTAGGGGTGTTTTTGGGGAAAATTTCGAAAGAGTCGATATTGAAAAACGTCTTACAAATGCTTGCCGCTTTTATCTTAACGATAGTAATAGCAGTCATCCTACTGGGTTAATTTGCTTAAAATCTATGCAAACAACAAACCAATAAAGAAAAAAAGGGTGTAAAATTAAGACCTTCTCTTCTGACGAGGACAGCTTCTTACAAGCATTCTAAAATGCTCGTTTTCTAACTGTTGGTCCATTTTCAACTCGTCACTGAGAAAGTCTCGCAACGCTATCCGTATTGCTTCGCTGCGAGAAGGATATATTCCCGCGTCGTTTAAAGCTTGGATTGCGTCGAGATATTTTTCGGGAAGATTAATTGTTATGATTTTCATGATATTTGATTTATATATTCCCCATCTAAATGACATATATAGAATTATATAGCTTCAACCGTTTATAAAAAATTAAATTCGGGAGCGTTTTTAAATCGATTTATCAACACGAAAAGCATTAACGGACTGATATTTAACGAATAAAGGTATTAATATGTTAATACGGTTCCTCAAACGATTTTACCTTTAATACGAGAGAAAACGCCGATTTGTAGAGCTCTGAGTGACCGAATTCCTTAATTGTGTCCAGAAAATTGAGTTTGTAATCTTCTTCTCGTTTTATATAAATGACATCTTTAGTTTTATGATCTTTATCCAGATATACATCGATCTTCAGTGATTTTTGATCCATTTTTCCAGTAGGTAATTCGGGCATCATATTGAAAGTAAATAATATATCTGGTTCCGACTCATTGTCGCCTTCAATAACGAATAGAATATTCGGTTCGGTGATTGCGATGAAACTGTCAAGTGTGTGAAACAAGTCGTCTATTTTTATTTCAATTGGGGAACTCCCATCAACTGAAAATGTGGAACAATCGCTAACTAATGGAAGTAGAAACTTTTCTCTCCTTTGAAGAGCTAAGCTAATTTCGTTTGGATTTAAAAACTCTTTAAAAATTGGAGCGTCTTTTTTTAGCGAGAATTCTTCGGAAATAATATCTCGTTTTACATAAGTTACAAGAGAACCTCCCGAGATTAAATTTATCTTTTGATAATAAATTTTGAAGAGAGGATTATACGGTAAATTGACTATTTCTTTTGGCCCTCCTATCCCAAGTTGGGCAAGAATGTTAGTACTGGCCTGCCCTGTGAGAGTAAAAAGCAAAAACGACCTAAAATCTTTAAGCTCAATAAAATGCGAAAATTTTAAAAATTTATTTTTTACAAACTGAATTTTTTCTTTTAATTCTTCTGACATTATACGCCTCGATCAAATATAATTTTAGTAGAGATTTAGTTTAATTATTAAAATAATGAAATAAAAACCCTTAGTTCAGGTTAAATATCCTGATTCCTTTAAAAACAGTTCTAACGATTCCTTAGCTTCTTTAGTTATGTGATGTTCGATATCGCACGAAAGATTCTCAACAACCTTAGGATCTTCGATTTTTAAAACTTTTTCAAACAAAACGCGCAAAAGCTTATGAATTTGGTTGAGTTGTTTGGCTATTTTCTTACCGTTCTCTGTTAGTCGTATTGACTTACGAGGAATCCATTTTATAAATCCGTGTTCCTTTAGTTTTTCTAGCATACCGCTTACGCTTGCGGGTTTTACATTGAGATTTTCTGCGAGTTCTTTATTAGACACCCAACCTCCTTTCTTTTTTCGGGATATGAGATAGATCTGGTCTAAATATCGCTGATAACTTTCTGGCACCTCTGAAACTTTCATTGTAATCCGCGATTTTGACGACATGGTTTAAAAATGGATATGTTTACCTTGGTATCATTAAATCTGTCTACTATTAAAATAACAATATTGATTAATATTTTTATCGTTTTCATTTAAAAACAATTCATTATTGAGTGGCATTAATACGAAGAATCGAACGAATTACATAAAATTTTATTCTATGGACATTTTTGTGAACTTAAGATTTATCATAAATAGGTCAAGATAACGTATAATGGGATTAGAAATATTAAGTGAATTAGAAATACTAAGAGCGATTCTAAGCATCGTATTTTTTGGAATATCCTTAGTAATTGGCGGTCAAATATTATATAAGTTCGCTATTCACAAGCGAAAAGAGCTTTTGAGCGTAGGATTAACTCTTATCCTTTTTAGCAATCCATGGTGGGGCGTTATATTTTCGTTTTTATCGATTCTTATCGTAGGGATACCGCTAACTCAAGCACAATTCTTATTCGTAGCTGACTTCTTCACTCCATGGCTTTTTATGTTTTGGATCTATTCGTTTGCCGAATTGATGTACCCAAATAAAAAATAGCCCATTATATTAGTTTTTGGAGCGATAAACGCTATCTACGAAGTATTGTTGGTGTACTTTTTACTAACAAATCCAAGCGTGGTAGGAGAACTTGAACTTACAATAAATTCTTCAATTAAATTGTTTTGGCTATCTTATCAAGCATTTGCTCTTGTAGTTGAGTTAATTACGGGATTAATAATATTCTATAATTCTCATAAAGTTGATGACATTTCTGTAAGGTGGAAGGGAGGATTTTTACTAACCGCATTCAATTTGTTCACAGTGGCTGCGTTAATGGACGCTGCGTTGACAATGAACGTGGCATTATTGATAATCGTAAGAATACTATTGATCGCTAGCGTGATTAATTTCCATTTTGGATTTTTACTACCTAACTCTCTATTAAACAAGTTAGCAAAACAAACGGGCTAGAGTGAAGTTGTAATTTGCTAAAGGCATATCAAAAAATTATAGAAGATTTTTTTTCTTTTTATTCTTTTTCTTAAATTAATGAAAAAATCGTTTGAAGGTACCCTATTTTTAATTGTGGGAAATAGCGGCTCAGGTAAGGATTCTATAATAGAAGGAGTCGTGGAAAAATACCCCAAGAATTGCAAAAAGCTATATAAGGTAAAAAGATACATAACGAGACTTCCTTCAAAAACCGAAGCGAATATATACCTATCACCTAAAGAATTTAAACAATACAAGAATCAAGGTAAGTTTGCTTTATCATGGCACATTTACGGTTTTGATTATGGAGTACCAATAGCGATTAACGATTGGTTAGAAAACGGACATCCCGTTATCGTAAACGTTAGTCGAACTATAATTGAGAAGGCTAAGAAAATATACAAAAATATTAGAATAGTATTTATCCAAGTCCCTTTCGAATTAATATTAAAAAGAATTAAAGAGAGAGAAAGGGAGAACGAAGCAGATGTAAACGAAAGAATTAGTAGAGCAAGGTCTCTTCAAACTTTTCCCGAAGCAGATTATACCGTGGATAACTCGAGAGACTTAGAATCCGCAATTATTCAGTGTCTAAATTATATCCTCAGAGTTATGGATGAATCGTGAGTTAAATATAAAAAACAGGTAATCTTCCTTATTCTCCGTTTTCACGACTTCTACTTCTGTAGTAGTGAGCGTAACGCTTGCGTTCTTCTAGCTCGTCTTGAGGCATTTTCGCTTCTTTAACCACTGATTTTATTTCCTTTATTATTTTAAAGAATAAAATACCCATTACTACTAAAATAGCAATCTCTAACCACATACACGCGTAATCAAGGTATATCAGTTCTTCGAGAGAGTAAGGAAATGTGTAGCTTATCGTAAAATCTAATTGCTCGGAAAAAGTATCGCTTGGAGTGGTTTTTTCGAGCTCAATTGAGCCTCGAATGGTGAATATGTCGTGTTTATGAACACTATCTATAAGAAACAAGTTATAATAAGATTCTGCAGGAATATTGTAATCCTGATTTACTCTAGCAGCATAACGATCGTTCCTAGTTGCGTTAAAATTTAATCGAGTAATTCTATAGATTTCTCCGTTTGCATCGGGCATTGAGTAAATTCTAGCGTGAATGTGATATGTGTAACTATGACTATGAATAATTTCCATTTCCACAATTAGATCATTTTGTCCAGTCGAATCTGTTAAAGTGTAGCGATTTTCGACTTTATCCCAACCAAAATGAAAAGTGTAATACCTATTCCAAACCACGACAAGAGAAGAAATTAGCAAGAAAATTACTCCCGAATATATGAAAATCTTTATTATCGATGTTTTTGAGAATCTCATAGTGTTGGAAATTAAATGATAATTTGTATCAAAATATACTAGTATAAAATAGCGATTAAGTATCAAAATATGACATTAATCATTAATTAATCTAATTTTCGATGTTTAATTAGACAACATGGGTGGGTGTAATTGTAATTTATTTATCATTAGAATATTTTTAGGAAATGATTGGCAAAAATGAATATTTTTTATTTTTCTATTTCCATTTGATTTCTTTTGAAATAATCAATGTAGCGATCTTGTTGCTCTCGTTCCTCTTTAGGCACTTTAGCTTCTTTAACAATTGATTTTCCTGTAATTATCAGTAAAATAACCAATCCTCCAATTCCTATTAAAATAAACACATCTAACCATAGTAGTATGTAATTTAATAACAACAAATCTTCAAGCGAGTATGGAAATGTATAACTTAATGAGAAATCTATCTGTTCAGACACTTTCTCGATTGATGTGGTTTTTTCTACCTCGAGAGTACCTTCTAGTTTATACACATTGTTTTTTCCTACGCCATCAATGAGAAACATTTTATAATACGAATCGATCGGAGTATCGTAATCTTGGTTTACTTTAGAAGAATACTGGTTATTTTTAGTGGCGTTGAAATTTAACCGAGTAATTCTATAGATTTCTCCGTTTGCATCGGGCATTGAGTAAATTCGAGTGTGAATGTGATAGGTATAACTATGACTGTGTTCTATTTCCATCTCAATTATAATATCGTTCTCTCCAGTCAAATCTGATAGTCTATAGCTGCTTTCTACTTTAGCCCAGCCTAAATTAAATGTATAGCGTCTGTTCATTACAGCTATAAAAGATACTACTGATATAACTATTAACATCATATATACACACATCTTTATCATTAATTTTTTTGAGACTTTCATAATTCATGTAATTTTAGCTTTCAATTTTAAACCTTAAACATTAAACTAGATTATTAAACCTTGATTTTGCTTATAAATCGATTTTTCCTGTCGTTTTTCTTATTTTTTTGCAATGTATATTTCGATAAAAGGGCAAATTTTTTTTAAAATGCAATATTAGGATAAGTGTCCTAAGAAGTTGTGGCCCGGTTCGTATAGTGGTTAGAATAAGGGATTCTAACATCTCTTAAAACTAATATTGGGGACATGTTTGAAGTATCCATTCATACATCCCAATGTGAATCCCTAGAAGTGAAAGAAACTCTCTGAGCTAGGGAAAGACGGGTTCAATTCCCGTACCGGGCCCTACTCCTATTTTTAAAGAATTCACTCAATAACTCGACGGAAAAAAGGTTCAGATCATGAATTTCGATGACGATAAAGTTAGGGATTTGCCAGGTTGGGAGAAGAATGCCCCTGTTCCGATATGTATGGGTGGAGATTATCGTGCACTTACCTTTTGTTGTAAACCAGGATACTCTTTAACTTTTGGATTCAAATGTCTACGAGATCGAACTCTAGAGTCGCTTGGAATTAAATCTGAAGAATTTATCCAAATCAAAGAAAGTTTTTCAAAAGAGAACAATTGGGATTCTGACATCGTGTGTTTTGGATCTATTTCGTATTGTTGCATGAGGAGAAATGGATGTCCAAGGCGAGATGAAGCTTTAAAAAAGAGATATCCTACGATGAGTAGAGAAGAATTCATGAAGGAGTATTTCTCTAAGAAAAAAGAGCTTGCTAAGATAATCTTAAAAAGTGTCAAATCAAAAGAAAGAAAAAAAGAAGTGAAGCTACTTTTAACTGGTCTTTAAGAAAACTTCTAAGTTCCTGCTGTTTTTTTGTTAAGTTTTGAGAATATGAAAGGAGCTACCAAGGAAAAAATTAAAGCTAAAATTGAGTATCTTATAAATCGTAAGACCACATTACCATGAAGAATGATTTCTAAAACGAAATAAGTAATTAAAAGTAGTGACAATCCAATTACTAAGTTTACGATTTTTTGACGTGTTGACAGTTCTTTCGGGTTGTATTTTATGTACTCATTCTCTAAGGGATAGCCAATAGAGAGTCCTAATAATACACCTCCAACTAAAGCGTATGACCCGGAATCCGAGAAAGGCACGGGATTTGGTAGTAGTCCTTCTCCCGAAGTAGGGAAAAATGCTATTCCTACTACGAATAAGATAATTGAAATGATTGTTCCTATTACCATATGGACCCAAATAGTTCGCTTGTTAAACCACCTAATTAAGATTGGCATTAGGAAGATGACTCCTAGGAGCGAAACGATCCCAATTAAAGTACCTCCGACAATATCTTGAAGGTCGTGAACCCCTACAATCACCCTCGAAATTATCACGAGAAAACTTAGAATTGAAGTAAGAATGGGTACAATTGAGATATTTTTAATAGTGATTCTTTCCTTAAATTCGAATCCAATATAACCCCAAATCATGACCGCTTGTTGGGAATGCCCCGAGGGAAAACCATAGCCGGTTTCGATTAATCCTTGGGGATTTTCTTCAGTGACTTCGTTAGGGTCGACATTCGTAGAAGGTCTTGGATCTTGAAAGAGATCCTTTAATAAACTGTTCAGATACACAGCAAAAAGTAAGTTTAATGTGAGGTTTTTGGCAAAATTTTTGTCGTATGCTATATAAAATACCCCAATTAAGACTATAAAAACTGTGGTTGAGCCTATATTGGTAAATACTTCAAAAATAAGACGAATGGTTAGATCGGGAGAATAAAAAGCCTCATTATACCCCAAAGCGAGCAGAATTATTCCAACTACAAAAATTATAATTGTAATGCACGTAATTAGAACCAATGCCCTTAAAGAAAGAGTATTATCGTTAACTGACATTTTGTTTTTTTAAAATGGTTTTGTGCAGACTATTAAGAAGTAACTAAAAAAGTTTAGGGTAGATAATTAGAGACACAATAATCCGTTAATAATTTATAAAGAAACAAATTACTTCAATTAAATTAATCGATCCGTATGTCCTTATGTTTTTCTTTGCCCAATTTCTTAAGTTTTATTTCCAATATCCCATTTACATACCTAGCCTTTGCGTAGTCTGAGTTAATTATCGCGGGTAATTCTACCTCTTTGAAATAACGTCTGCCTACGGTTTCTGTATCTGCAGAAATGGTAATGCTTCTGCTTGTTGCTTTTAATTGAATGTCATCGCGATTAATCCCAGGCATCTCTGCAATTACGATTATTTGATCAGCTTCTTCGTTGATTTCTATTAGAGGCTCTCTATCCTTCTTCACCTCTGGTTTTCCCGTATATTCTCCTCTTTTTATATTACCAAACGAGTCAATCTTCGGTCCTTCAGGTCCCATGTTAATGTTAAATCCATAGATAAACGGTCCAAATTTATCTTTATTATCTCGCATGAATTTATTGATTTCTTTGGGAGTTAGATTTTGCAAATCTTTAGGCATATTCTTAAACATTTTACTAAAGATATCTCGAAAAAGGCGTTGAAACTGTTTCGATCTTAGGAATTTATTTGGATCTTTGAAAAAGGTCGAGAAATCGAATGTTCCTTCGAAATCGTCATCATCGTCGTCATCATCGTCATTTTCATCGTCTTTATTTGACACTTTTTTCACCTCACAGCCAGCTTCATTTTGAATGGAAAATGTAAAATTTTTGATTTCATCATAGATTTAATATTATACAATAATATCCACTTAAGGTAAGTAAGTTCAAACTAAAAAATTTAATTATAATACAGTTAAAGGTGTTAAATCTAAGATTTTGAAGGCGTTTAAATTTTTTAAAGACGGTAAAAAATAATTGAAGTATAACCATTGCTCTTGAAAACATTTAATATGAGGTATTATTTAAATAATCAATAAGCTATATCTTAGTTAAGCAAATCAGATAAAATTAATAGTTTAATTATTCGTAAACTGGAAGGTTTGATTAATATGTATTCAGAATTAAGCGATGAAGATAAAGAAATGTACCTCGAAGTCTTGCGAGCCTCTCCTATATTGCCATTTAGTAATTTTGTGTCGCGAGGTAATATCCCGGATAAAGTAGATATAGCCCGACCTCGCAGTTATATCGATAGAGAAGTATATAGGTTGGTTCGCGAAACCCACAGAGATAGATCTAGCAGGTTAATTCCTATTCTTGGAAGTGCTGGCTCTGGAAAAACCCATGCTTATCACAGTTTTAAAGATAAAGAACGGGAAAATAAAAAGAAGTTGGAGCACACAGGAGAGGTAGAAGAGATCGAGATTAGCCAATTAGAACCAGTAGATTGGAGTATTGTTTATGTTCCAAGCCCTCCAGCAAGTATTCGAGTCCTACTCCATGTATATACATGTATTATTGAAGAATTGAGCGCAGAGATATTAGATACGGTATCCGAAAAGTTAGTAAGACAAAAGTGGGGTGGAGAAAAAAAAGGGATATTTCAGAAACCTAAGATCGACGAAGTAATTCAAAAAGGAATACGGGAATTTCCGGGTGTATTTGCCGATTGTGTCAAAGCTTTAGTCACCTATCAACTCGAGAAAAACAAGAAACCACTAGCAGAACGTTGGTTGCTAGGAGAAGAACTAGAACCCGAAGAACTAGCAGAACTCGGGATTAATTCGGTAATAGAGGATGACGATATTTGCTTGGCTATGATTAAAATTATCACAGACAACTTAGATAGAGTTTTAATATTATATTTTGATGAGTTAGAATCTCCATATAGAATGCACGGGGAAGCCGCTGAACGAAAGTTCCTTGAAATTATTAAAAGGCTGTATAATGAAGTAAAAGGACTAGTAATAGGAGTTGCGGTATTGAAAGAAATTTGGCCTCGTATCTTAGAAATTGCTGATCCTCCCTTGAGATCGAGGATGGAACCAGAACAAGACTTAAAACCATTCAGTCTAAACGATTTAAAAATCTTCTTTTCAAAATCGATGGAGGTATTTTGGGATGAAAACAACTTAAATCCTCCTTTATACCCTCTGTTTCCGTTAAATGAAAAACTAATCGAAATGATTTACGAAAAAACTCAAGGTAATCCTAGGAACTCCATTAAACTCTGCAGGAGATTTATCGATAAAGTAGTGATGGAAGAAATGACCGTCGACGAGCTTTTAGAAGCCGGAGCGGATATAGTTGCCACTGCAGCACCTCCAGTTATGGCAGAGGAAGAACCCATTGATTTCTCAAAGCCTAGAACCGTTATTCAAAAGAAAATAGAGGAGATTTTAGCAGAAGAAGAGTACATTATCGATGTAAACCCTCAATCGGTCGCTGGAGCTGCATTAAAAATGATAATCAAAGTCGGAGAACAGAAAGGAAAGCAATTCACTACTCAAATGGAATTCAAATTTATGTTAGGGAAAAGAACTCAAACCCTCGCTGCCCTCATCGAGTACGATGGTAAAAAATGGGGATTAGAAATACCATCAATAAAAACATTTGATAGAAGCGCAGGCGTGGCAGGATATTACGCTGCAAAAAGGTTAAAAGATGCTTTAGGAGAAAATGCTATCGATGCTGCAGTTTTGATCGTCCCTGAAGGAAGCGGTGGCGCAAAATACGAGATGATGTTACAAAACAACCCTGAAATCCACAAATTTGAAATCAACAACCAAAGTGGCGAGGAATTAATCGCTAACGCGCTCACCTATCCCACTAGAGAAGGTTGGGAAATTGCCAAAATTATATTCCCGGATATTGGAGAATATACGCCTCTTCCTCAAGAGGAAGGTGCTACTCCTGAGAATCCTGGAGAATAAATGTTATTTAACATTATTTTTTACTTCTTTTTGCAAAATCAAATTTTATAAGTTCATCCCGAATCTAATTAAAAGCATAGCTTAGCTATGTAATAAGAAAAATGTAATAACTCGAAGATTTTGAAAATTAAACACACACGATAAATAAATTTTTAGCTAAAAGAATTATCTATATGTTCATTTACTTTTTTATTAATTTGATATATCTTTTTAGCTAAATTATTTGCATTGTAAAGCTGATTCATAAGGTCAGTCAAATCGTCTAGTAGTTCGTCTTCTTCGAAGGTATAAGCAATGGATACTATTTGACTTATTTTCTCGATTAAATCTTGGTAAACTGTTAAAATGTTGGCATTCATGTCTTCCTGTATCTTATAAACATCTCTTAAAATGTTTTCTCGCTCTTTAATTAAATCTGGAAAAGAACCAACCTGTTCTGCTTTGTTTTCAAGAAACGACATGATTTCCAGTTCCCTTATTTGTCCAGCTAACTCGGAGGCTTTTAAAAAACTCTTCTTAGCTTTTTTGAAAAAACCATCTTTAAGAAGTTTTTCTGCAATTTTCACCTCTTCAGCGAGTTTTAGGGGAATTTTTTCTCCTAAATCGATTAATTCTCTAGCTTCTTGCAACTTTCCTTCGTCAAGCATTTTCTTTGTCTTCTCATTTATCGTTTCAACAATCATTTTAGGTTCTTTTAACTTTTCCATTAGAGTTAGGATTGAGTTCATAATGTCTTTCAATATTCGTTGCATTTTCGATTTGTCTTCAGAAAATTCAGCTATTATTTTCTTCTCTGAATCTTCAAATACACTTTTTAAAGAAATTATGTCTTCATCTGGTTTTAGTATAAATCCTAGGTATAAATCTTTTTTTATAGTTTCTGCTTTTATCTTGCTTGAATAAAACTTCAAATTGTCTTTCCTTGTGGTAGCATCAGAGTAATCTTTTTTAACATGTTTTTCTTCTAATTTTTTCAAAATTTCTTTTGTAATCTTCTCTTTTGTTAAATTATACTCTGCGATTACAGAAGGCCCGAAACTAGAGTCGATATTGTATAAAAAAATTGAGAGAGGCATTATTTTTCAATCACTTAGTTATATTGTGCTTTGCAAATTTTAAACTTGGTTTAATAACTTCTTAATATTTCTACTTAAAATATTATTGAAATATTAGATTTATAGTTTTATTTTCTGTGATTCCATCCAACAACAACTACTATCCAGTAATCGATCTTCAAAAATAGAGAAGGTAGAAAAAAATCCAAGAGTTCGAAATTTTTTCAAAAAATCCGAGCTCTCTTATTTAATTAGATATTGGGTAATTTAGAATTCAAATCTTTATCAAAACTACTTTATCTTGTTTTTAATGATTGAGTTAAGTTTTCAAAATCGATTTGAAACGCTGGTAAATTTTGTCTCTTAAACTAATTTCTGGATTTTATTAGCTTCTTCAAAATAATCTATTTTGTATTGATAATCATCTGGATATTTAGCTATATTAGATCTTTACAGATCGCCAAAGCGATTAATGATAATAATGCAGGCAAACCCTTTAATCGACTTTCTTTAGCGGAAGCTTTAGGTCTTTCTCCAAGTAATAGTAAATTTAGAATGCTTATTACTGCTTCTTCTAAATTTGGACTTACTAAAGGAAGTTATGTTGCTAAAGAAATATCTCTTACACCTTTAGGAATTTCAATACTTAAACCTAAAACTAACGAAGAAAAAAATATAGGATTGAAAGAAGCATTGTTTAATATTGAATTATATCAAAAACTATTCACCAAATATAATAATCATAAAATCCCTGAGAAACAGTTGTTTAAAAATATTTTAGAACGTGACTACGATATTCCTCAAGCCACGACTGAACAATGCTATAATTTAATCATAGAGAATGCTAAAGAATTAGGAATTTTACAAGAATTAAGCGGTAGTAAATATATAAATTTATCTTTATTAGGAGGTCAAGAAATCTCAGAAGATGATACAATAGAAACAGAAGAAGAATTAGAAGAAGCTGAAGAACAGATTGCAGATTGTGTTGAAGCCGATAAGAAACAGATTAAGCAAACTATTTCAGCATCGCATGCGATAGATAAAAGTATACCAAAAGCATTCATAGGGCACAGTAAAAATAATAAAATACTCGAACAATTAAAAGAGATCTTAGATTTTGGTCAATTTAAGTATGTTATAGCTGAAGAAGTGGAAACTACAGCAATTCCAATACCAGAAAAAATCTTTGGATTAATGAAAGATTGTAATTGTGCGATAATTAATGTAAGTGCTGATGAACAAGAGAAATTGCCTGATGATTCATATAAAATAAATGAAAATGTGTTAATAGAAATCGGGGCTAGTTTTCTAAAGTATGATAAAAAGGTAATTCTCCTTGTAGATAAGAGAATTGAGTTACCTTCTAATTTACAAGGACTCTACAGATGTGAATATGAAGGAGAAGAGCCCCCATTTAGTCTTTTTAAGAAACTTTCAGAAGCTTTAAGGGGATTCCGTAATTAAAAAAAAAAAAAATTTGGAGTTTAATTAAAAAAAAAACTAACCTAAATAACTTGGTTCATCTCTAATAAAAGTCTTTTTACATTCTGGACACCCAAGAAGGGCAATTTTTGTTTTTCCTTCTCGAAATATAGCAAATTGTCCCTCCTTAATGTCCGAAACGATTATTTTAAAATTTTCATCTAATATAATATCATCTATCAAAGTGTAAGGAACTATAGTTTTATTACAATGAGGACATTTTTCATATTTCATTAATTATCACACCTCTTTAATTTAATTAGATTGTATTTTAAATAATTATTAAGTAATAAATTTAAATCCTTAAATCAACACTAAAAATCAATTTGTTTACAGATTAATAACCTATATTTTCCATAATCTTTTATTCTACTTTACAAACATATTAAAACAATAACATTTTTAACCCGATTTAGGCGTTCAAAATAAATTTCAATAATATTTATTATTTGGAAAACTTATCTCGTAATTTTCGATTTCTTGGCTATTGTAATTGATTTTAGTAATATTAGGTAAAAAATTGTAAATACAGGAGTCTTTTTCTCAATCCTTTCGAAATTTACACTAAATTCGAACATCCCTTATACTCGTTGTAAACTCAAATTTTAACCCTTAATAATTGGATTTAGGAATTCGATGATTTTAATTCATTGATATGATATACTCCAATAAATATATATTATTAAAAAATAGACAAATGAAATCCAAATGATTTGTATGAACTCGATAAACAACTAAAAAACTTTAAAACTAAAAGTAGAAATAAAAACACATTCGAAAAAGATTACCCTAGAATTAAAGAAATTTATCAAATCATTTTAGCAGGGATATTACTATTTAAGAAAGTGTTTAGAATTGAATTAAAAACCGATAATGTACTAGAAATCCTAATAAAATCAAGGAGAATTATTTCCAACGAATTGGTTCACAAGTTTTTAGAATTTTGTCATGAAGCAAGGGAATTTGAACAATATTATGGTGAAAATAAAAGTGAATTTGTGAAAGTACAGCCAAAATATTTAACATGCAAATTACAACAAGATATACATGGGAATTACTGGTTTACATCTAAGAATTTGAGAGACTTCAATGAATTTACAAGACAAAATTACAAACTTAAGCAGTTGGGAGAACTACTTCAAGAGGCAATAGAAAATAAAGATTATATTACAGTTGGCACAAACACATTTAATAGTGGAGAATATAGACAATCAATGTATGCAATTCGTATGGATGAGCATTTTATAAATAATTGGGATTTTAGAGGTATTCTCAAGGACGATTAAATCCAATCTTTAAATTCTTAATCTTTGAGAGTAATTAGAAATTAATTAGAAAATTATTTCTGAGTGTTTGGGCTTGTTTTTATATTTCTAAGTTAATGTTAAAAATTCGATTAGAAAATTAGAAAATTTTTGATTGGTGTGCCTATTTATCCAAAAAAAATATTTTTTTTAAAAAAAATTTTTCTATATATATTATTTTTATTTTTCTAATTTTCTAATTAATAATAATAATAAAGAGTATTCAGAATAAACAAGCCATTATATAAGCGAGATACCAATTAGAAAATTTCTAATCAATTTCTAATTTCTCTAATTTTAGCGTAACAATGTGAATTTTCTGAGTTCTTAAATAAATTAAAATGTGTTTAAATTTTATAAAACAAAAAACTCCTTCATTTCCTCAATCCTCATTCCAAATAATACCGAGAAAATTAAAATCATCAATTATAATCTCCAAAAATCTAATATTTCCCTAATTTTTCTACTTAAAAAATAATCTTGCAGCGTTTCTAAACGTTTCTCTATTTACATGAGACAATCATTTCAAGTAGTAGAAATAGAAAACTTGATTTAATTAATGTGTTCCGACTTTTTTGATTAATAAGCGCTCTTAGGACTTATAAGAAAAGTCCTTAGTCCTACTATATTGTTTTAGTGGGGTAATACCATCGAAAATTTTAGGATACCGCTCGACAAATACTTTTTCAATTTCGCTGAGAGGTAAATCTGCGTGAATTCCTCTATCTTTTACGTATTCTCCAAAACGATTACCTTTAAGATCATATTCAGCAAAAATGGCGTCTCTCTTACCATCAAATTCTACCATTGGTAAGAACCCCGCTTTAAGAGCAGTTGCTTTATCAAAAGAGGGAGTTAATTTGATCCATCTATCGTTTAGAAAGACCTCCGAATATCCGTGGTAAAACATCACGGGAGTCCCCATAAAGTCTATTATTTTTTGAGAAATTAAATGATTTATCAAATCAACCAAATGAATACGAGCAGGTATACCAATCGCACGCGCAAACGACGATAAGAGTATAGATTTTGAAACGCAAAATCCGTATCTTCTTCGTAAGGTGACGCTTGCTTTAAAATTAGCTTTTACGCTTGGAATGTATGACATCATGTTGTACTTTATTTCGTCTCTAACCCAATAAAATAAAGCTTTAACTTTTTCTGCATCCTCAGTTAAATTTTCAGTTATTTCTAAAGCCTTATTTTTGACTTTTGGGTGGTTAAAATTAAAAAATTCTGTAGGTTCTAAATATTGCTTAAAATTTGTCAATTTAGTTTTTCCCCATTTAAACAATTAAAGCTAATGAATTATTTCTGAATTTAAAGCTTTATTAATGTTTCTCAAGATTTTATCGTTAGAAAAAGGTTTCGTTTTAGAAGAAATTGCACCGATAGAAAACGCTGCTTCTTTAACAGAATCATCTGCACTCGCAAAAATCATCTTTACTCTTGAATCACTTTCTAATATTTCTTTGGATGCGTCAATTCCTTTTATAATAGCCATTCTGTAGGCCATAACAATGACATCAGGTTTTTCAGAAAAATCCCTATACATTTACACTGCCTCTTTTCCGTTCATAGAGATACCAAACACTTTGTGCCCATTAAGACTAAATATTAATTTATTCATTTCAATAATAGGGATCTAGATTTCGACTATAAAGATCAATGCCATTTTACAGACCTTTGGGGAGTTTAATTACAAAATTACTCCCTTTAGTGTAGTTATCTTTAATTCTATCCTTTATTTCAATTTTTCCGTTATAGGATTTTACAATTTTGTTTATTAATAGCAACCCGAGACCCATGCCTTTTACATTTTCATTTCGCTCAGCATTTCCTGTAAACAGTTGTTTCTTTACAGGATCGGGTATACCAATGCCGTTATCTTGAAATTGAAACACAACAAAACTATTTCCATCTACACTTTTTTTTGTAATATCAATATCAATTTCAATTACCTCGTTTAAATTGTGTTTCACAGCGTTAAACAACACATTCTCAAATACATCCATTAACAAGTCGTTAGCCTTTATTTTTACGACATCGTCTTCGGAACATATTGAAATATTGATCTCTTTTTCGGGATAACTCTTTTGAACAAACTTTTTAGCCTTATTCAATATCTTTAAAGCATCGATATCAATTAAAGAGTGAGATTCTTCAGTGATTGACGATATCTTCCGGACATTTGCAATTAGGTTACTCGCTCTTGTAACTTGTTCTGAAATATTTTTTAAAATTTTTTTTGAACTTATTTTCTTTTCAGGATACTCTATGACATAGTTAAGTAATTCCCCTGCGGTACTAATATTTTGAAGTATATTACTAATATCGTGAGCAAAAAGTTCTTTATAAAACTCAGCATGTTCATAAGCCTCGTGGTAGTTTTTATTGGATTCCTCAAGGCTTTCTAGCATTCTACTATTATTAAGAGCAATCGCAGCAAGCTCAGACAAGGTTCTGGCAATTTCAGCATCGTGTTCGTTAAAATCTCCATCCTTGTTCGCTAATCCCATAATTCCTATGGTTTTACCCTCTAATATAAGAGGTGCAAACATAACATTGTTTAAAACTACATGCCCTTTAGGCATGAACTTTACCCACTCACTTTTCACAAAAGAATTATCGTATACAACCTGATTTGTCTTATAGGATTCTGCTCTTAATCCACGAATAGGCATAGGAAGTGTTGGATTTACACTGCAAGGCAATCCTCCAGAATCCAAAAAGAGCACTTCGTTTTCGTTTCCATCGTCAGAGAGTAAAGCTACATATCCCGACTTAGCGCCAGTTAATTCCTTACCTATGTTAAAAATTCTCATTGCTGCTTCTTGAAAATCTTGGTATTCAAGAACAACTTTAGAAGCTTGAAGTAGTTTAGAAAGCTCTTTATTAGTCGTATATTGCATATTATCGAGATGTTATTATTTAAGAAGAATAAATGGTGTAAGGTAAAATAATACTCTTGACTATAATGTAAAAGACTGAGGATTTATTTAAGCTTATTTTAATATAAAATGCGAATAATAATACTATTAAATCATCGAGCAGATTATTGGTAAGACATTGCTAATAATTATCATAAAGTATATAGGTTTTTGTCTATCATTTTAATCATTTTTAGAGGTTTTTTTTAAAAATTGGACATTTGAAAATCCACGTTTGATAGTTTCAGCGTATTTCTCGTTTATAACTGTTGCAATTTCGGCGTATGGTAGTTCATTAAAAGATCCTCTATCTCCAAAATAATCGATGAATTTATTTCCCTCTACATCATATTTGCTTAAAATACCATCATTTTTGCCATCAAATTCCGCCATCGGTAAATAACCTGCTTTCATAGCGGTAAATTTGTCAAACACGGGCGTAGCTTTAATCCATTTATCATTTAAGAGAATTTCACTATATCCATGGCAATAAAATTTCTTGGAACCTAAAAATTCCACTATTTTCTGAGAAATCTTGTGATTTATTATATCCACTATATGAATTTTAGCGGGTATACCCACAGCTCTACACATAGCTGATAATAAAACTGCTTTTGAAACGCAAAATCCATACCCTCTTCTAAGCGTGACGCTTGCTTTAAAGTTACTTTTAATCATATAGTATGCCGCCATATTGTACTTTATTTCGTCTCTAACCCAATAAAACAAAGCTTTAGCCTTTTCCACATCAGACTGCTTGTCTTTAGTTATTTCTATAGCTTTTTCCAATATATTGACATTGTTGTAGTTTAAAAATTCCGTAGATCGTAAACTCTCTTCAATCATGATGATAAATTCGTCATAAAGATATATAAATCCTCAATTTGAGAGATTATTACCATTTAATTTAATCAAAGTTAAAGGAACTATCCATGCTAAATCAAGGAAGGATCGATATTTTTTGTTTTTTACATTGTATACAACATCAAAAATTAAAGGAAACTAAAATGAGTCCCTTATTTACAGGTTTTCTGGTACTTATTTATTCAGGCTTGTGGTTCCTTAAAAAAGTAGAATGGAAAAAAATAGTGTGTTTATTCTCCTATAGAAAGACTTTAACTTCACGCTTAGGTAAATTATAGTCGATACAAGGACGGTCGATTATTTCGTGATCCCACTAAGCTTTTAACCGCTCTTTCGCTTGATGAATATCTTCCTTTAATATCATGGTATTGTAGAAAAGTAGATTATAGAAATATGGAGCTATTTATAATTTATCAAATTTTAATTTAAACATTATATTCATTTAGTCTTAAATAAGATTGTAAACTAGGTAATAGATATGATAAAAGTTGGATTAATCGGTGCAGGCGCCATCGGCTATTTTCACCTTTCTGGTTATGAAAATAATAGCAATTGCGAATTAATTGCAATCGCTTCGAGAACAGAAAAAAGCGCTAAACTAGCTGCGAAAAAATTTGGAGTGCCAAATACTTATTGGGGCGAAAATTGGAAAATAATGCTAGAAAAAGAAGACTTGGATGTTGTATCAATATGTTCTCCTAACTATCTTCACGCCGAAATGACTTTAGAAGCGTTGAAAAATGACGTTAATGTATTATGCGAAAAACCAATTGCGCTAACTAAAAAGGAACTTGATAAAATTGAAGAAGTCGTGAAAACAAGTGGCTTAATCTACTTCACGGCTTTCCAGAAACGATATAATCCCATTGTACCTTATCTTAAAAAAATCGTCGAGGAAAAAATCCTAGGAGATCTTACTTATGTAAGATATAATTTCAGTCACCTTGGACCATACACCTCGTGGAAACCGCTTTCAGACGAAAAATGGTTCTTTGACGCCGATAAAGCAGGTGGTGGTGTTTTACTAGATTTAGGGGTACATTGTATTGATATATTAAGACATCTCATCGGTGAATTTACTAGTGTCGAATGGGCAAGTTTTAACACTTCTTGTAAAAAGATACAACACGAAGATAATGGAATAGTTTTATTTAGGTTTATTAATAACGCATTAGGCATAGTTTACGTTTCTTGGTGTAACGAGCCGCATGAAATCATAGAGATTTTTGGTACAAATGGAATTTTAAGGATAGATCTCCACACTAACGACCTTCTATTAAAACCCAAAGAGATAAAACAAGTTGATAACGTAAAAGCGCTGTTATCTTTCGAAACTCCTGAGGATTATAACACTCAAAATAAGTTAATCGATCATTTCATTGAATGCGTAAAAGAAAATAAACAAGAAAGCCCTGATTTCCAAGATGGAAAGAGGGCTGTAGAATTTGTGTTAGACGCGTATTCTAAACAGATTTAAATAAGATTTTATTTCTCACTATTTATATTTTATTTATTCTAGGGGATTAGAGTTAAGGATTTTTAAATTTAACTTAAGTTAATTCAAAAAATATACAGTTTTTGAATAAATTACTATAAGAGAAATTTAAAAATTTAGAAAATAATTACCATATGGTAGATATGAATTTGATTGACAATGAAATACTTACTCAAGATTTAGATTATTGCATAAAGGCGTTCGAAATTAACAATTTTCAATTAATGAATATTGCTAGTAATCGCTTGATGGAAAACTGCATTTTTTTGGAAAATGAAAAAGTATTTCTTATTTCTGCTATACTTAAAGATATAGCTAATGATTATATGGGAATTTACCAGAATAAAAGAAAGGTTTTCAATTCTGCTAAAGTAATTGGGAATAAAACAATTGACTCAATTAGATCCTATTTTAAGAAGGGTATCGATGTTAATGGCATTTGGCAAGCTTTCCAAGAATTTACTGAGTCTATTAATGAGTTTCATAAAGATAGCTTAGAATCTGGAATTTATAAGGAGAATATTGAATTTACTAAAATCGTATTTAGAAAAACATTACACTTCCTTGATGAAAATAAAGATGATTTAAAAAAAATAAGTAATACTCTAATAAATGGAGTTCTAGGTGTTATGGTAAGAATAATAAAAAACCACTCTTGCTCGCTGAAAGAAAACATGGTTTATTTATTCTTTAAATTGCTTGGAATATTATTCCCATATGTTATAGAAAAAAATTATCCTGATGAAGTAATCAATGAGAATGATTATAATAAATATTTGAAAGAACATATTGATTATATTATTAAAGCATATCAAAAGAAAGAAATAAATGTAGATGAATATAATTCAAAAATATGGAAAATTGGTAAACAATATAGAGAATTATATTTCATATATAATCCACCACAACTAGTTGCCAAAACTAGAAATATAGAGCAAGTACCAGCTCTTGTTAGAGTACCGATAACATCCAAGCAATTAGAAGAGGAAGAAAAGAAATAAAAATATATATAACAAGTTTAATTGATAATGGAAGCTACAATTAATATCTCAGAATCTCAATGGCTTAAGAATAATAGTACTTCGAGTGAAAAACTTTATTATGGAATCGATGAAAGAGACTATCCAAAATATCCTGAAAATGAAGCATCGGCGGTAGTATCCGACCCTTCAAGTAAATTTAGTGGTTTAAGTGATATAAATACAATTAATCCTCCTCACATTTTTAATCAAGCGGTGGAAATACCATTAAATTTAAATTTAAAGTTTAGTAAAGAAATCGAGGATCTTATTATACAAGATGTGGTTTTTAGAAGGTTTATAAGTGAGATAGAAATAGGTTTAAATGTGTTTCTTGATCAACTAAGTGTGAAATTAACGAATCTTATTTTTCTCGAAGAAGATTGGGAGATTCCTAATTATAATAAAATCGTACTATCTCTTAATTTTCAAGACATTTCCTTTGAACAAGAAATGTTATTATGGAAGAAGATAAATACAATTATTTATGAGAGGATTAAACACCTAATATCGTACAGTTCAGAATGGCAAATCCAACGTATTAAAGCTCTAAAAAAAAAAGTTTTTATAAAACTTGCGATGTAAAATGGTGTAATTATGAGAAAATTCTTTGATCCTGCAATTTTTTTAGATATAGCTAAAAAAATTAAGGAAAAAAGTGATTTAGATGAACAAGGTAAAGCTAGAACAATAATAGGACGAGCTTATTATGCTGCTTTTTTAACGATACGGGAATATTTAAAAATCCATAAAGCAAAAAGATTTAGTAAAGAACACCAACATCAAGATGTTCTTGATACTCTGGATGACTTAGATCAACAACACTTAAGAAATATGTTAGAAACTTTAAGAGATAATCGAATAGATGCCGATTACTTCTTAAATAAGACGATTGATATTAATATATGCAAAAAAAGTATAATACTTTCAGAACAGATAATAACTTCCGTTGAAGGAATATAAATTCTTAAATCATATTTTCACCTTATGCTTTTTTCAATTCTTTAAGAGCTTGGTGTAATGTAGTTCCAAATAATTCACAAATCTTTTCAGTCTCCTCATCGTTTATTACTAATGGAGGTTTTATTTTCAATATGTTTTGTATGTAATAATTTGCTGTGCTAAAAATCTGCATGCTCTCGCCGAAGAAAATTCCGTTTTTCCATCCAATGTGTACCATTTTTTCTATTAATTCGTTGTAGGGCTCTCGAGACATAGGATCTTTAACAAATTCTACCCCTATAAACAATCCAGGTCCTCTCACATCTCCAATTTCAGGTATTTCCTCTGACATTGTTTTTATAAATTTAGTAATCTTCTTTCCTTGTTTTTCTACATTTTTCAGAATATCAGTTTTCTCTAAAATGGTCATATTAACTAAACAGGCAGCCATTGCCAGGGGTGGCGAAGAAAAAGTGGAATGATCTTCAAATTCAGTTAAAGTTCGTAGCTTTGGTGAAGCAACGGTGATTCCAATAGGTACTCCTGCTGCTGCTCCTTTAGTTAGAGTCATTACATCAGGAGAAACATCCAAATTATATTCCGATTGGTACCAATCTGACGCAAACATTTTTGAGGTCCGCCCAAATCCAGTTTGAGCTTCGTCGTAAATTAATATAATCTTATTCCGTTTACAGATCTCTTTTAAACCTACTAAAAATTCCACTGGAGCAGGAATTTGTCCTCCTGGACCCTGCATAGGCTCTATAATGCACCCTATTGGAGTTCCCGTAGGATACATCTCAATTTTCTGTCGTACCATTTCTAAACATTCAAGATTACATTCTTTGTCCCTTTTTCCTCCAAGACCATTCTTATAGTTCCATGGACATCGATAACAATAAGGATAGAATACTCTTATCCAGTGTTCCCTCCCGAATCCTTGAAACCTCATCGGTAAGCGCTGAGAAGCGCCCATCATTGACAAATTTGAACCGTGGTACGCCCTTCTGAACACTATAAATTGATCTCCCTTTTTATTATTAATAGATGCAAGTCGGATTGCGCTCTCCAAGGCTCCGGCCCCACCGGCACAATTTACGCTCACTCTTCCACCTTTTAGCTGTCCAGGAGCGATTTCAGCTAATTTGTTTGTAAATCTAACTCTAACAGGAGTAAGAAAGTACGACCAAGTGTGAGTTGCGATTTGAGATTGAAGATTTAACGCGTAGCTTATATCAGGACTATTGTGACCGAGACTATACACCCAGGCTTGAGAAGTGCAATCTAAAATTACCCTTCCATCGTAAGTTTTAAAATATACAGACCCGGGAGAAGTACTTCCCGTGATTACATGTTCTCGCGCATTAACCAATAAGTGGTCGTTACGACACTTAGAAAGTTCACTTTCATCTAATTCTCGAGTTAGCAACTCATCAATCTCTTCTTTAGATAAAAAATTTGGCTCTACCATTTGAATATACCTTCAAGATTGTTATAATATAATAATATATGATCCTAACAACAAGTAACAATTTCACCTCTAAATATATAAGATTATTTCAATTCAAGGAAAGCATCATATCTTGAATTGACGGAGAATAGGATAGATAATTGAATAAAATGAGTTTTGAACTTTTATTTACGCCTTTTTTAGTGTTTTCGTATTTTTCTTAGTTTGTTTACTCGCAACTGGAGTATTTTTATTGTATAGAGGATTTAAATTAAAATCAAGAGAAATAATGAGATAGGAGGTGTATTTTTGATATTACCCATGGGATTTATAGCGAATTTAGTGCTCGGATTCGGTAGAATAATCCAAATAATTTTTACTTCCTCGAGTCTCATTGGTATTGGATTATTTACACTTTTAAGCTTTCATTACGAACAGAAAAAGAAATTCTCAAATTTGTGTTTCGCGTTGATATTTTTACTAAGCGTTATAAGAATTCCGATTATTATTTTTAAAGAAATTAATCTTGACCCTATAACTCATTATATAAGTGTAATTACTTACATTATAACACTTTTTACAACCTTTATTTGGTTAGCATATTCGTCAAATACTTTTCTTAAAAGCATTAAAAAAGTAGAAATTGAACCATGGATAAAATTTAGATATAAATTGATTACTTACTCGTCGATAATTTTCCCCTTTCATAGTATATGGGTGTTGTTCCAACCTTGGGATGTAGAGTTTGCTGATCCTACCAATCTTTATAGTGTAGTGACCTTTTCATTAATGACACTGTTTTCTGCGGGATTTGGATTGGGCATGTTAATTGCTTGGATTATGCCAAAAACTTTAAAAAAGTACATAAATAAAAGACAAGGGTACGTAAAAGAACAAGAATTAGATCTCACTGAAGAAGAATTAATGCAATTATTGAAAGATCAGATTTCAGGGGGAGCTTGAAATACTACAAATAATAAATTTAATTGTCAATCAATTAGCAACTGAATTGAACATCAGCTCCCCCTGCTTGTAGAGGTTTAATAAAACTATTTATTAAAGACGAGTATAGCCCCTTTAAGCCAATCGAACAACTGAATTACAAACTATTAAAAAAGACAATAAAAAATAGTTTAAAAAAAAGGTTAGAAAAATTAGAAATACCGACTTTTAGGATTAATTCAATTATACAAGGTTTGATTGAAAGATTAATAGAGAATCGTTCTTTAATTCCTTTTTCAGTATGATAATAAAAAAATAATAATCTAATCATAAATAGAAAACAAATAGAAATAAACAAAATAAGATTAGATTTTTGATGCAATAAAGTCTATAACATCTATCACTTGAATTTTCTCCTTAATGTTAGGGTCGGAAATGTCGTAAGCGTCTCTTAAATTACCGATACAGAAAGGACAACTAGTAGTTAATATATCTGCTCCAGATTCTATTGCTTCTTTTATTCTTTCTTTAGAAATATCTTTCGCTAAATCGGGAAACTGGCTCTTTACGCCTCCACCCGCTCCGCAACACCAAGCGTGTTTTCGGTTTCTCTTCATTTCAACTAGCTCGACGCCCGGTATGTTGGTAATTACTTCTCTCGGTATCTCGTACAAATCCATGTGCCTTCCTAAATGGCAGGGATCATGATAAGTTACTTTAATTGATTCCGTTTTTTCTGGGCTAAACGGTATTTTTTTACCATTTAATAGCTCAACCAAGACTTCTGTAATGTGTTTCACTTCAAAAGGTAGTTCCTCTCCTAAAAGTTCGGGATAATCTAGTTTTAAGGTACGATAACATCCTGCACAAGCAGTGAACACTGTTTTTGCACCCATATTTTTAAGGATTTCTAAATTGTGTTTCATTAATTCTTCTATTGATTGGTAATCACCAATTCGAATTCCAATAGAACCACAGCACCATTCTTCTTTAGAAAATGCCATATCTTGACCTGCTGCTTGTAAAATTTTCATCATACTTTTTAACGTGTCTGCCTGTCTTAAAGGCATGGTGCATCCCGCAAAAAAAACATTATCACCTGTTTCTTTTATATTAGGAAATTCTGAAGCCCAAGCGTATTTCTTACTTATCTCTTCACCGTAGGGATTTTTCATTTCATCGTTTTTCATATACTCAACTAAATTTTCATGTCGATCTAATGGTGCAAACCCTGCTTCTACTAAATCTTTTCTTAAGGCGTTCCAGACTTTATTGTGATCTATCCATTTCGAGGTATTAAGCACGAGATTCTCATTATGAGTTTCGTGACACACTTCGGTACAATTCCCACATTCCATACACTGATAGACAAATTCTGCTAATTCCCTACTAAGCGGAAGTTTTCCCTCTAAAACACTTTTTAGCACATTCATTCTACCGCGAGAGAAGTATATTTCAAAACTTTCCTCGTCTTTAGCTTCCTTTACGGGACAAGTCAAAAATCTTCCTACAGCCCTTCTAATGGAAAAACCACAATCGCCACATCCCATCTGCGGTTAAGAAGAAATTTCTCAATCAATACAGGACATTATGGCTTTCCATTCTGTTTTCAAATTTTTTAATTGACTCATATTATTTTTATTCCACCTCTTTACATTTCCACGAGTCGGTAATTAATTGATATTGGAAGAAATTACCTTAAATTTTTTGATCTGGACTATCAGATTTATACTTGGTTTTAATTAATTTACCTGTTAAATGAACAACCCCATTACATTCTATGGGGTTTTTAGTATAAACGACAATTTGGTGAGTCTCGTCTAAATCAATATAACCTATGTGAGGGTGAGTTTTTACATAAGTATGAAAATGTTGCCACATTACATTTGAAATTTTGCCCGTTATACTTACTTTCTCCCCTATATTATTCTCCAAATCAAAAAAATCTTCACTCATGGTATATTTGAACTCTTATTTTTCACCCCAAAAATTAAATTTACCTCTACTCAAGATTGAATTGGGATCGACTGTTTTCTTAATGGAGCTTAGCAGTTTATAATATTCAGGTAGATACGCGTCTAAATCTACCATCAATCTACTGGCAAATTCGCCCATCATATACCATTCTACCCCCCATTTTGTAACTCTCTCTAAAAACGATTTCCACAGTTTGAGATCCAAATCTTCAAATTCTTCGTGAATCTCTCCGTCGTAGTAGTTTCCAAAGCTCGTAAATCCGCAAGTTAATTCCACATTACACCCATCAATCAGCAATATTGGACCAGAACCAGTAATAGGGCGTTGTCCTGTTACTTCTGTGAACACTTTCATGTCATCGTTGTGTTCCATATCCCATTGATCGATATCGTTAAGAATTTCCGGATATTTACTTATGGGCGTAAAGCATTCCGCTGTGAGTGGCTCAAGTCCAGGTACTATTCCCCATAGATTATGGTACATTTGCCAATGACCTTGTTCTACGTAATGCCATTTGGCTATGTTCCCATCGCTTATTTCCGAACCTATATCTTCGCATTTATTATCTAGAAATATTTTATCTAATTGCTTAGTTTTTTCTTCTAATTCTGTATCTGAATTTGCCTCTACAGTGTAGAACATGATCCCTCGCTTCTTTTTGAGATTTTCCCACATTGGAAACATTCCAAAGTCGCATCCTAATTTAACGATAATGTCGTAGATGTACATCATGTCGTAGACATCGATTCCCGTACGTCTAGTCTCAGTAAAAATCTTTGAGGATACGATCCTATCTTTCCTTGGAAGCAAGTAAGTCTTATAATCCGCAAACGGAGGTCTTGGAAATACTTGGAGGGTAACCTGAGTTTTTACACCTAAGATTCCGTTGTCTCCACAGAACAGTCCAGTTAAATCTGGACCGTTTCCAAAACGATTAAAATGGGATTTATTATGAATATTTGCTCTCGAACCCGTTTCTATAATATCTCCATTAGGTAGTACAACCTGTAACCCCACCAATTGGTTGGTACAGGTTCCGTATTTAGCACAGCCTCCACCACCTACAGAATGATGGGAAATTCCTCCTCCTACTGATGCAGTCATTCCAGATCCTGGGCCCATACATCCCGTGTATAATCCATAATGGCATAAATATTCGTTAAGTTCTCCCCAAGAGGCTCCTGCTTCCACTGTAATGGTTAAATTGTCTTGATCTAAGTTTAGTATATTATGCATACGTTTCATATCAAGTACAATTCCCACATTTCCAACGGGTTTACTTCCTCCAAACTCGCAATCTCCCCCTCCTCTGGGTATCACGGGTACGTTTTCTTCGTTGGCAATTTTCAGAATTTCAGAAATTTCTTGCGCGTTTTTGGGTCTTATCACGAAATCTGGTACTCCTTGCAAAATTGGATCCACATTTCTCGAATAAGCGTGTCGGACGATAATATCGTTAGAAACAAACTTATTCGATACGATTCGCGCTAATTTATCGTATATTTCAGTCATAAATCTAACCTGTTTTGTATTTAAACTATTTCGGAATTATGCAATATAAAAAATTTAAATTTCAATGTTTAAATAATTAGGTATTACAGAAATTAACTTACATAATAGAATAGATTTTGGATTTCTAATGAAAAGCCAAAGTAAGAACATTATCAAAGTAAACATTTTATTTATTTTAATAATACCAGTTTTTTTCGGCGTATTAATCAATTATCTCGTTATTATAAATCTTGATTTGTTGATGGGAGTAGTTACGCTAATACTCATGGGAGGCCTCTATTTAATAGGCAGATTAACCAACAAAGCTCTTTATAAGGAAGATATTCTAGATAGAATCACTAATCACGAGGTAGTATATACCTTCGTCAATAGGAAAAATTGGATAAATATTTGGGGTTTTTTTCCAATCACCCTGGCGATGGAGGAATTCATTTTCCGCTTTTATTTCATTGGGCTTTTATTAGTGCTACCTAACATGAATGTATGGGTACCCATTATTAGTTCAAGCCTTGCGTTTTCTTTGTATCATCTCCACATATGGTTTGCGTATAAGAACGCTAAGATTTTGTTGAATTACCTTGTGTACACTTTATTAATGGGACTTATCCTAGGTGTTTTCTTTATATGGTATGGATTGATAATCTGTATCCTCGTACATATTCTTATAGCACTATCGTTATATTACGATATCGCTGCAAAAAAAAGAGCCAATTTATAATATTCATACAACTAACGAAAGATATAGTTCCAAATTCTCCCCTTCGCTAAACAATTCAACTTATTTTTGTAGAGATTGCTTTAGTAAAAATTAATACCTAAGATAGTTTATATCATTTAATGTCAGGGGTAAAGAAAGTGAAATATAAATTATTATTCATTTTCATTTCAGTTTTAATTGTAACAAACCTTCTCCTCTTATTTATATACAATGCATCAGACTCTATTGTCGTATTTCACGACGTTGACAGAACTTCTAAAAATACTACGTTCGTTACATATACTAAGTTCGCTGAAATGATGAATCATAAGGGAAGAATTGATAACCAAGACCGAATTGATTTGAATAATTACGAAAACAAAATCATAGAAATCGACGAGTTTGGAAATATTATTTGGGAGATGAATGGAGTTGCAATACCACACGAGATTCTACAACTTCCAAATGGGCATCTAATGATCGCTGATACGGAGCACGACAGATTCATCGAAATTGATTACCCTAATAAGAATATTATATGGAGCTGGGAGCCAGCTATGATAAATTGGACTATAATCAATGAAGAATGGGACGTTAACCATTATTATAACAATCCAAGTAATGGCGATGGAAATGTAATCTACGATTGGACGCACATCAATGATGTGGAGTTTAAAAATTATGGAAGTTATGACGCATGTTTAATATCAATAAGAAATTTCGATTTAATTGTAGAGGTAAATTACACAGCAGATTTTAAGAATCCAAACGATCCAAACAACATATTATGGTGGTATGGGGATTACGGAGCTTATGAACTTTTAAATCATCAACACAATCCAGATTATCTATCAAATGGCAATATAATAATTGCCGATTCTGGAAATGATAGAATAATTGAGGTTGATTACAATACAAAGGACATAATTTGGGAATATAATACAGATTTGATGTGGCCGAGAGATGCGGACGAGTTAGAAAACGGAAACTTGTTAATTACAGATAGTAATGGCTGTAGAGTAATAGAACTCAATAGAACTACTAATGAAATTGTTTGGATGTTTGACCAAGATCTTTTAATTCCATACGAAGCGGATAAACTACCAAATGGCAATGTGTTGATAAGCAGCGAGTACCATGGATTAATCTTGGAAGTTAACAAAGAAGGAAATGTTGTTTGGTCATACGGAAATTCATATATTAAAGCTATTTTTATATTAAATTCCTTGAATTTTATAGGAATTTCTATTATTACTCTTTACTTTAAATTACCAATTTTCAAGGAGTTTCAAAAGTTATCCGTTAAAGAGAAGAGCTTTCATGTTATAACAAATGGTTTGTTTTTAGCCTTATTAGCATTTGGAGTTATTCTCTTATTTTTCAACAGTAATTTTATTTCTGGATTAGTCAGAATTTTATACCAGATAGTAGGTTCTGGAGCATTCTAGAGTTTAAGGGAGCAAAATAAACCAAATATAAATTAAATGATTGCTCTCGTTCTTATTAATTACTTTTAACCTTATAAAAAAAAATTAGAAAATGAAGTTAATTTATGCTCTACGATTTTCTTAATAGCTTTTTGTCCACTTTTCCTACTGCCGTCAATGGAAGAATTTCGGTTAAAGTAATTTCCTTAGGTATTTTGTATTTAGCGAGGTTCTCTTGAGCAAATTTAAGAATGCTATTTCGAGTCTCTTCATTTGCCTCGTATCCTTTTTTTAACTGGACATAGAGCCTCACAAATTCGGAACCTGGTCGATCTGGGTCAGGAATCCCTACACTGGCGCAGAGTTCGATAGCGGGATGCTTGTTCATTTTTTCGTCTACTTCGACGCTAAACACTTTAAATCCACTGACATTGATCATGTCTTTCGTACGATCTACGATGGTTAAGTAGCCATCCCCATCCATTATTCCAACATCCCCAGAGAAAAACCAACCATCTTGTAGGGCACTTTTAGTCTCTTCTGGTTTGTTCCAATAGCCCTGGAATATTTGAGGGCCTCTAATGACAATTTCACCCGGTTCTCCTATAGCTACTTCCTTGCTTCTATCAAATACATCTACGAGTTTTAATTCAGTATTTGGAAATGGAACCCCAACAGTACCAATCTTTTTCTTTCCGATGTAGGGGTTCATTGTAACTCCAGGTGATGCCTCTGTCATGCCATATGCTTCTACTACCTTGCCTTCACCAACGACCTCTTCGAATTCGTGTATATTTTTGCTTGGAAAAGGAGCGGCGCCTGAGATATAGCCTTCCACTGAAGATAGGTCAATTTTCTTGAATTTTCGATTATTATATAACATTAAATACAAAGTTGGGACGTTATACAATAAACCAATCCTCCCTTCGTACTCTTTCAATTTGCTACACATATAATTTGTGTCTCTCGGGTCAGGAACTAAAACTTGAGCACAAGCTTGAGATACTGTTTGTATGCAGAATTGTAGTCCCGCTAAATGGAAAAATGGAAAACCAGACATATATACATTGTTTCCAGGTTTAAGTGCAGGTTCAAACCAATTATTTACAATCTGTACGAGGGAACTTAAATTTCTATGAGTAAGGATAGCCCCTTTAGGTGGTCCCGTCGTTCCACCGGTGTATTGAAGGAGTAAAACATCGTCGTATCCAATGGATATATCAGGAGTTGATGCCTTAGAGTAGGTTTTTATTATTTCTGGGAATGTACTATAAAGAAATCCATCAAGTTTATCTACTTTACCAAAGGGGATTTTACCAATCTTAAAAAGTTGTTGTTTCATCTCTGGTTCTAAGTCTAACATATCGGCCGCGTTTGCAGTTATAATAATCTTAAGATTTGTATTTCCGAGTTCGATCCCTTCTTTTACTTTCTCTTCGTAAAGAGAATCCAATGTTACAATTACTGTAGCGCCACTATCTTTTAATTGATAATTAATTTCGCTTGGTGAAAGAAGAAAATTCATACCAGTAACTGCACAACCAGCAGTGAAAGTTCCAAATAGTGATACAATAAACTGTGGTAAATTAGGTAGGTTAATCACCACTCTATCTCCTTTTTGAACTCCGTTTTGGATTAGAAAATTCGCAAAGCTATTAACTAAACCCATAAATTCTTTATATGTTGCACAGGAACCTTGAAAGTCGTAGCACAAACTGTCCGGATATTGAGCCACTACATTTTTTAGCATTTCAACCAATGTAAACGGTTCTAGTGGAACCTCAGGCTTTGCGTGAGCGTCGTAGGATTTTAACCATATTTTGCTAGCGTACGGACTAGCTTCCATAATTTTTTCAGTCATTTTTATCGAAATCGTTGAAGTTAGTTAAATATTTAATTGAATTCGACAATAATTCTATTTGCCTTAACAGTATTTAAAAATATTCTTTGGTCAACCCTAATAATAATTTAGAGAAAAATAGTTGAAATCTTTATTAGTTATATTTTGAGCTATAATCTATAAGGAAGAAAACAAAATTAACTTAAATTATAATATGTTAGACTTTTGAGATTGAAATCAGAGATTGATTTTTAATAAGCGTGAGATGTAATTTTTTGATAATGTTATCCAAATTCTGTATCTCTAAATTTGACAATCTCTCGTGAAGAGAATTTTTAATTACTAATGCAAAATCATCGAAATTCAATGTATCTATGGATTTGAAAGGACCATGCTCGTCCATGATGGCTAATTTTATCAATCCTCTAGAAGCTGGAGTACTAAGACCTATTTTCTTAGCCAATGCATCCCCTAAGATGTTAATGATCTCCGCTAAACCCACCTCTTAGTTTATATACTATCTCTCTTTTCCTTGTAGTTGATTTCTAATTAAATTCATCAATTCTTCTTCAGAAAAGGTCTCTTCCTCGACGGGTTGGTAATTTCTGTTTAAATATCTTTTAAGACGGTTAGGCATAAACCACGCTAAGGCATACCCACTACTATATATAATTGTAATGATCGCTAATAATCCAAAATTTAAAACGCTAGCGAGAGAAGCAGGAGAGCCCATTGGATACTCAATAGGTTGAAGCAATTCTGGAATAAAATGAAGACTACCGATAAAGGAAAAAATGGCAATCATACGATATCGCACTTTTATCCACGGTTCTACATCTGCGGTTTCAATCCGTTTATATGCTGAATAGGATGCAAATCCCATCCAATTAAATACAAGTAAATTATGGGGTATATCTAAAACAATTTTCAAGTAATATATTACCACATTATCAGGGAAAAAGTAATCTACCATAAGTTGAAACACAAGTTGGTTTACAGCCGAAACAATGACAATAACTAAAACTAATTTAGGGATAAATCCTCTGTTTCTGTAAAATGTTTGGTTTGTAAACACAACAAACAGAATGAAAGCGATCTGAACAATAAGTTCTCGTATGAAATAACCATGCTCCAACAAGCCTAATGGGAATACCAAGGACATCGCGATAAAGCCGAATCCGAAGATAGCGATATTATAGATTTTTTTTTTAGTAGATTTTATAGATAGATAAAAGCCCATTATCGAGTTTATACAAATAAACAGAATAAATAAAAAAAAAACGATGCTTAGTAACACATCAGAATAAGTGATTTCCATAACGATTGATTTTGAACTTGTTTTAAATAATATATACACAATATAGAGCATAAAAAAATAAGTCTTTACTATTTTTTTTATATGTAAGACGCAAAATATTAAATTATCACAAATAAAACTCGGAGAAATTCCTAATTTTGAAGCTCTACTTTCGTGAATTGAATAGGGAAGATATTGCAGGAATATTAAAAATAAGTAACGATATTTGGGAGGGAGAAGATTACATTCCACATGTGATCGAAAAGTGGATGACTTCTAAAGACTCTTTAAATTATGGGGCATTCTTAGATAAGAACAAAATGCAGTTAATTGGATTTGGGAGAGTAAAATTGTATCCAAACGGTCTAGCATGGTTAGAGGGGGGGCGTGTTTCCTCAACTCATCAGCGTAGAGGTATCGGAAGAGCTTTGATGAAGTATGCCGTAGACTACGCTGAGGAAGTAGGATCTAGAATAGCTCAATTCGATACAAGCACAGAAAACGAGGGTTCAATTTCACTGGCCAAATTCTTTGGGTTCAAGAAGAAAAAAGAAATGAGTCTTGTTGAGGTTAAGAGAGAGAACTTAAAAGTAAATCGAGACGATACTTCAGATTATCAAGAGATAACGCTAAAAGAAGCTAAAAAAATTTATAGAAGTATAGATGTCGGTCCTGGAAATGAAGTATGTGTTGGTTGGCAATTTAAACCTATAGAATTTTTACAAGAGAGCGATGGTACCTGGATTATAAACTCAGGAGCGATTCTTCAAGCAATTACTAGAAAAAAGTCTGGACTTAGCGAAGTTCCATTAGAAGATAATAACATGTGGATTATCGTGTACGGTAAACCTACCCAAGCGAGAGATTTAATTTCTACATATATAAATTATCATCTTAAACTCGGAAAATACGATGTTTTTGAAGTGTTTAGCAGTCCAGAAACAGCAGATCTTCTGTTGCAAATGGGGTTTTCTTATTATGAAGGAGAACCCTTTGGCGTTGTCCTTTTTGAAAAGCATTTTAAGAATTAAATAATTTAAAAAAATAACCTTAGAGAAGCTAATTTTCAAATTTAGGATAGTTTTTTTGAAATCTTATCTAATAATTACATACAGAGGAGATTTTTCTCGTTTTTAAATTTCCATCTGAAGTTAAAATGAGTCAGAAACAAAAAATTGTGTTAATTGGCGCGGGTTCGCTACAATTTGGGCTAGGAGCCGCAGGATGTATATTAAACAGTGATCTATTAAAAGGTTCAACAATCTCCCTCCACGATATCAATGCGGATGCTTTGGATTTAGCGTATCGTGCATGTAAAGCTGCGGTTGATGAAAATGAATTAGACTTTACTGTTGAATCAACCATAGTTCGAGAAGAAGCATTGAAAAACGCCACTTTCATAATAAATTCTATAGAAGTAGCGCCTAGGTTCGATTTATGGGAGCAAGATTACACCATCCCTTTAAAGTTTGGAAATAGGCAAGTTTTTGGAGAAAACGGAGGACCAGGAGGACTTTTTCACTCAATACGCGTAATTCCGCCTATTTTAGAAATTTGTAAGGATGTCGAAAGAATTTGTCCAAACGCTTTTTTCTTTAACTTTTCTAATCCTATGAGTAGAATTTGTCTAGCAATTAAAAGAAACTTTCCGAATCTCAAATTTGTTGGACTCTGTCACGAGTTTTACCATCACACTCTGATATTTTCCCGGATTTTAGATACACCTCTATCAAATTTAGAGACGAAAACAGGTGGATTAAACCATTTTGGTGTAGTTTTAGAGATTAGGTATAAAAACACAGGAAAAGACGCTTATCCAGACCTAAGAAAAAAGGGGCCTGCGTTTTTAGCTGACTTAAAGACCATGGACGGTAATAGACTTATGAAATTTATTTTAGAGAAGTATGGTTATATTCCTTATACGACGGATTCTCATTACGGAGAATACATAGGATGGGCGGATCAAGTCGTGGATTTTGAGGGGATTAAGAGGTTTAAAAGCCAATACATGGAAAGCATCAACTACGAGTATAAAAAGATTCATAGATTAATAAAAAAAGGGAAAGGAGCAAAATTAGTTAAACCTGACGACGAAAAAGCCATACCCATCATTGAAGGTATCCTAACAGACGCTAACTATGTGGAAGCTTCCGTAAATCTTCCAAACGATAATATCATATCGAATCTTCCAAAAGACCTCGTGGTTGAATGTCCCGCCGTTGTGAATAAGAACGGATTAACGGGAGTTCCCTTAGGAGAGTATCCTAAAGGGTTGGCAGCGTTACTGCGGGTTCAGGCCTCTGTACAGGATTTAGTAGTAGAAGCGGTTTTAACTCAATCCAAGGAGATCACGATACAGGCTCTCCTAGCAGATCCTACTGTTGATAGTCCGACTCAAGCGAAAACGATTCTCGAAGAAATGTCGAAAGTGCAAAAGGATTATCTTAACCTTAATTAACATGATATCACTTAACTTTTCTCTTTCTTCTCTTCACAGTTTCTTGAAATTCTATTATGATACCAAAGGTTTTTAACGTATCAAAAAAGGCAAATCTCTGTTTTCCAATCTGTCCCGTATGTATAAGTTCAAAATTCTGCCTTTTGTAAGCTTCTATGTAAGGATCTAACTCATCTACAAATACACTGATATGTTGCAAGCCTTCTTGACCAGAGTCAATAAAATCTTTAAATATACAATCTCCTTTAACCCATTGGATTAATTCTATCTGAGTATTGAAGAATCTACTCATTCCGATTTTAATTATGATTTCGTGCTCACTATTTTTTTGTTGAATTACATGAGTAGCATCCTCAATGAAGGTAAATTTAGGAAGATTCATTTGAGTTTCTAAGATTTCAGCTTGTTTATGAACATCTTTGTAGATGTAGCCGAGTTGGTCAATTTTTAGCGAGCTAAAATCAATTTCTTTATTGATTCGATTCATTAATTTCACCTATTTATTTAATTTAAAATTAACTTCGTTCTGATAATATTTAAAATTTTAACCAATTCAAGATCCGAAGATTTTCGACAAGTAAAAAAAATTCTACAATTGTGACTCAATCTCTTGATTAATTGCTTGTCTCTATAGCAAGGTAAAAATGAATGTGAGTAATAATGGTATCGAGGTAATTGCTATTAGGATACCTAAATCGACTCGGCTTATTAAAAATCCATAAAAAAAATAAGTATAACTGATAGATAATAAAATACTTGGTGGAATTAAGTCAAACCATTTCCTACGCTGAAGATTTTTATGTTTCCATACTACTACGCCGGTACTAATAGTCACAATAAAAATAGCCCATATAACAAGCAAAATTAGGGGTAGGTTATATAAAAAGGGCAGCCTAGAAATTAAGCCTACAATTATCAAAATAAATACAGCAGTAGGAACTATACCGAAAATTGTGTATATCTTCCGATTTATTGAGTGTAGTTTATCCACTTCATTAATAGATAATATCTGAGGATATTTGATTTCAATATTCCATCTTAACCCATATGGTACTAAATATGCAATTAGTATGAAAAACCAGACAATAAAATTGAATCCAGTTATCCCAAAGTATTCTCCTTCCTCAAAAATCCAAGTCCAAGCACCAAGTTCAACTGCGATTGGATCCATTCCCTAGTCCAAACTGAGTGAAATTAAGGCTATAGTAAAAATTCGTAGCTATAAAGGCAACTTCAAAGATTCACCAATAATCATTGCACTATAAATGATTCCAACCCAAGCTAAGGTAATAGATAAAGGGATTACTTCTAGCAACATTATAGCTTCGGTTACGTAATAATAATTCCCTAAGACAACTCCAAGATATTCCAAGCTAGCTCCATAAAGAAAAAGAGTTATTAGCATCAAAATTCGTTGTACACGATTTTCTTGACCATTAAGTAGTGCGTGAACATTGCTAAAGCGCATAACACATATCCAACTAAACTGTGTAGGATTTCAAAAATTGATATGTTGATCATCCCTTGATCATCCCTTAATAAGATGAACATTGTGATATTATCGGTTAATCAAATATTAAAGATTTCTAATTGATTTCTTATTCTTTCATATTTCATCTTCATATCTCATTATTAAACATAGACGTAAGAAAAATGAAAAATGTCAAATTCTTTTTTCTGGGATTCTTTAATCTAATAATAATCATTCGAAGGTAGTAAAAAATGCTTTATCCACAAGTAAATAAGTACCGTAATTGCTTAAAATTGAACGATATTTGGGACATAAAGTTTGATTACAAGGACGAAGGAGATGCGTCAAATTTCAAGGAGGATTTTGATGACGGAGTACCGATAGCAGTTCCGGCTAGTTGGAACGAGCAATTTGCAGAAGAACGCGATTTCTTAGGACCTGCTTGGTATAAAACTTACTTTACAGTCCCAACTTCTTGGACTAATGACGAGATCTACATAAGATTTGGATCGGTAAACTATCTTGCAGATACATGGTTAAATGGAGAACTTATCGGCAAACACGAGGGAGGGCATCTACCTTTTGAGTTTAAAATAACTGAGCATCTCAATTTTGAAGAGAATATTCTCATTGTAAAAGTAGATGGTCGCTTATCTGAAACAACAGTGCCTCCAATAGGTCGCATGAATTTCCCTTCTACAAATTTCGATTTCTTTCCTTATTGCGGAATCCACAGACCAGTGGTAATATACTCAAAACCTAATGATGGAATTCAAGATATATCGGTGCAGACTGATATAAAAGAAAATCAAGGCGTAGTTAAGGTTGTAGTGAGGTTGGAAAATCCAAGATCTTACGCTATTCAATGTAGTCTTACTAAAAACGGTTTTAATGTTAATAGCAAAGCGGATTTCGAGGGAGAGCAAGCAGAAGTGCAAATGATTGTTGCTGATCCATATCTATGGACCCCCGAGACACCAAACCTATACAAATTAAAGGTAGAGTTAGTAACAGATAGCGAAACTTTTGACGCCTATTCTCTAAACATTGGGATTAGGACTATAATAGTAGAAGGAGACGAGATATTACTAAATGGAAAAACGATAAAATTAAATGGATTTGGTCGACACGAAGATTTTCACGTGATTGGAAGGGGCTATATGCCTTCCCTTATTATCAAGGATTATTCTATTATGAAATGGTTAGGAGCTAACTCGTTTCGTACCTCACACTACCCCTATTCAGAGCAGATGATGGATTTAGCAGATAGGCTTGGATTTTTAGTCATAGACGAAATTCCTGCAGTAGGATTAAAATTTGGAAAGACCGTAGACAAACAGTTAGAAATGTGTAAACAATACATAGAAGAATTGATTCATCGAGATAAAAACCATCCGAGCGTTATAATCTGGAGCTTAGCAAACGAACCTCACGCAAGCATTAAATCGAAACAATTTTTCAAAGAACTATGCGATTTGACGAAAAATCTGGACCCCACTCGACTCATCACAATTGTAAGTATGATTGGTACTGGTGAAAGAGCATTCGAATTCTGCGATATAACTTGCATGAACCGTTACAACGGATGGTATTACCAATCAGGCGAAATCGATAAAGGTATGTCGGTGTTATCAGAGGAACTAGATAATATCCACGAAAAGTATCAAAAACCCCTCCTATTATCAGAATTTGGAGCGGACACGATTCCTGGTTGTCATGCTCAACCCCCAGAAATGTTTAGCGAAGAGTACCAAGTCGAACTTGTTAAAAACTTTATTGAAGTAGCCGAATCTAAACCCTATATTATTGGTCATCACATTTGGAATTTATGCGATTTCAAAACAGGTCAAGGACTTACTCGAATGGGAGGATATAATTACAAGGGAGTTTTCACGCGAGATAGACGACCTAAAATGGTCGCCCATTACCTTAAAAAGATATGGACATGTAAAGATGATTAGCAAAACATTTATTTTTAATACAATTTAGAAATTCTTTTGCTTACTTTCCTTTTTATTGACTTTTTTATTATTTTTATATACCTAAATTTTGAAATGTATTCTTGATTATGAGCAAAGTAGGTATTGCAACCCTTCCTCTACACGGTTATAAGGCCCCACAGTGGTTGCTTAAGCGCATGGTCGGTTTGGGAAGACCTCTCCTTGACATTATTCACGATATGGAAGGACCAGAGGGTATATTAAGGAGATTATCAGATACATACTGGTTTCAAGGTTTAGCTTGTATTATGGGGTACGACTGGCACTCAAGCGGCTGTACCACTGTATTAGGGGGAGTGTTAAAACAAATTATTGATCCCGAGATTCATGGCTTAATTATAGGAGGAGGGAAAGGAAAATCGTCAAAAAGAGTTAAAGAGCATCTTTTATCCAAGGCTAAAATACTCGATTATACTGAAGATGATATCGATAAATTCTGCGAGATTAGCAGGTTAGTAGCTAAAGTGGACAATGCAGCTATTCAAGACGGCTTTTCTTTGTATCACCATATGATTTTAATTTCGGATAAGAATTGGACAATTATAAACCAAGGGCTAGATAGTTCAATCAAAAAAGCAAGAAGGTACCATTGGTTATCAGTAAGTTGTAAAGACTTCCTAGCTAATCCTCACAACGATATTACAACCGAAGTTTTGAAAGAATCTGTCCTCGATATGGCCGCTAAATCCAGTTCTAACTGTAGAAATATATCGCTTAAATTAATTAAAGAGGGTTCCGAGCGAATTAAACGGTATTTGAATAAGTTAAAAGATAGAAACCAAAGGAGTTTAGATGATTTTTTGACTCCTGCTAAATCAATCACGCTTAAGAAACTCCCACACCTTAATATGCCAATTCCTTTCACGTTAAAGTGGGAGAGTGTCGATTTAGCTAAAGACCTAGCTTTAAACGATTATACAGATTTATTAAAAGTAAAGGGCTTTGGTCCAGGTATGATAAGAGCATTAGCACTGATCTCTGAATTTATATGGGGTGAAGCTCCAAGTTGGAAGGATCCAGCGAAATATTCATATGCATTCGGAGGAAAGGACGGCATCCCTTACCCTACAAATGTTAGAAGGATGGAAAGGTGTACGGAAATGTTGAAAGATGCCATTAATAGTGCTAGAGTAGGAAATCTTGACAAAATAAACGCATTGAAACGATTACAAAAATTTCGTAGAAAAAATACTACTTCCTAATGCAAACTAAATCTCAGTAAATTTTACGCTTCCCCTTTTTTAAAGGAATAACCTTTAAATGTCTTTAGGTTGAACATCAGATAATATCAATTTTTTAAAATTACTGAGATAACTTAAAAGGGGAATATTTTGGAATTTTTTCGATTTTTCTCCCGAAAAAACAGAAGCTAACAAGAAAAAGCTAAATGAATTAAACCTTTAGTATTTTTTTTTGAAAAATTGTTTCGAAAATTTAATTTTTTATTTATATTTTTAGAAAGTGATTAATCATGGTTAATAGTATATTAATAATTTTAGATACTTTAAGGCAGGATCATGTTGGAGCTTATAATAATACCTGGATAAAAACCCCCAATTTGGACAAGTTTGCAAAGGAGGCTGTAAAATTTACGCGAATGTATCCAGAATCCTTACCTACGCTTCCAGCAAGGAAAGCTATATATACTGGAAAAAGAGTATTTCCTTTTAATGACGATAAAAAGAGAATAACAAGAACAGGGAGAGGAGATTTTATCGCTGATGCTCTTGGTGCTCCAGGCTGGAGTTCCATATCAGATTCTCAAGATACTTTAGCAGAAAGATTCAATCGCAAGAAATATGTTTCAGCATTATTCTCTGACATTTATCATCAATTTAAACCGGGATATAATTTTAATCGTGGCTTTCATCAGTGGAAGTGGATTCGTGGACAAGAAGAGGATGCTTATTTGTCGGGACCACGGATATCTGACGATATTCTAAACGAGTATTTAACCTCAAAGGGAGATGGAATAACAGCGGGAACGGTATTCGCTCAACACATGATGCGTCGTTTCCTACAAAATGTTCGTTGGTGGCGTTCCGAAGCTGACACATTTCCTGCGAAAGTGTTTCGATCAGCGGGAGAATGGTTAGACATGAACTACGACACTTTATTGAAGGGAAAAGGTTTCATGACAGTCGAATCGTTCGATCCGCACGAGCCCTGGAACCCTCCTTATCACTATATTCGCTTATATGAAAAAGATCCGGACTGGGAAAAGGGATGTAGAAAAATTTCTCACTCTCTCTATGGACCAGCTAGATTACTCTCTGATCAAGAATTAAAAAATTTGAAAACTAAATATGCTGCAGAAGTTTCTCTTGTAGATACATGGTTCGGGTATTTTATTGATTATATAAAAAGAATTGGCATATGGGACGATTCCATCATAGTAGTCGTGTCTGACCACGGACATATGTTAGGGGAACATGGGCTCATCGCGAAAGCGGCTAATCCACTTGGACGAGAAGTGGCAGATCTTGTCGCTATGGTTCGGTTTCCTAACGGCGAAGCTAGTGGTAGAACCTGCGACAAGTTTTGTTATCATCATGATATCGCCAAAACAATATGTGATGCTTGCGGTGTTTCTTCTAGTAAAATGGATGGAAAAGATCTATTTAAATTAGTTCAAGACGATAATTTGAATTATTACGATCATGTTACGATAGCTTGGGGAGCTTCCGTGGCGGTTTATAACGGTGAATTTTGGTATAATGGCTACGTGTGGGACATTGAAGGAGGAAGTCTATTCGATGTCAAGAAAGATCCTAAGTTAACTAATAACATCATCTCAGAATCTCCAGAAAAAGCAAACGAGTTACTAAAGCTTAGTTGGGATGACGCGGGAGAGCCTATTGATATGGAATTCATGCAAAAGTTCAAGGATGTGCTAGGTTGCACTCCTGTTTCCACAACTCTTAAGTGTGATTAAAATTTAAATTAACGAGTTAAAGATTAGTTTTATTAATTTAATTAATTTAACTCAATTTGTTTTAATCAAAGTTAAAAAACCTAAAATAGATATTATTATTACAAGAAAAATCGTATTTAAATTAATAGCAAAAACTATAGAAAACTTTAAGGGAAACTAAGGTGCCTGAGAGAATCCCCGAAAATATTTTTATATGTATTGATACATCTAGAGAAATGCGGAAACCAGACTATAAGCCTAATCGATTAAAAGCTAGCGTAAAAGCCATAAAAGAAATAATTACAACTCGTTCAGAAGAAGATGCAGCATCGATGTTTTCAGTAATTAGATTCGCTAAAAAAGCGGAAAAAGCGAATGAACTTAGCAACCTCCCAGATGAGATTTTTCCAATTCTTGACAATTTGGCGTTTGATGAAGGATCTGCCTTAGGAGATGCCTTAGGAATGGCAATAAAAC
>JAHPYY010000193.1 GCA_019058515.1 Promethearchaeota archaeon | reverse complement strand
CCATCTAATTTAAAAGACAAAATCCGTTTCGAGAAACGCTAATTGTCGCTTAGATCGGTAGTGCTTGGCGCGATTTAAGCGGGGAAGGGTGAGAGAATTAGTAATTTTCATCTAGCGGTTACTAGACGGGAAAATTAAATAAAACATATAGGAAAAAATAAGAATTATGAGGTCAACCCACGATAAACTTCACGCCAAAGTCTTTCTCCAAGTAGAAATTAATTAACTCCTGAAGGGCTACGCCAAACCGACTGCAAATCAGCAAAATCGCCATTTTAAGATATTTTTGCTTCTCTTGCTCGTTAGGGCTAGCTTTAAGCTTGGAATACACGACATCCCTCTTGTACTCGTACGCTCTGATGGGCATGGGGGGTTCTTCTCCCGCTTGGCGAAGCACGTGGTGTTCGAGGGCGATTAATTCGGACGGCTCTTTCAACGCTTCGAACAACTGCTCGGTGGTCTTAAGAAACTGGTTATTCTTTAGGCACGCTCTGAGGTAGTCTCTCAACTCTCGAAACGACTCGAAGTTGATTAATCGGGTGCGTTCGAGCCTGTAGACCAAAATCTGCGTCCAATACTTGTTCATTACTCTTCTATTCACGGTATTCATCCCTCCTAACCTGTTCATTGGTAACCTGTTGGGCGATTCCTTTCGCTAAGAACTCGAAGTACTTGAGCGCGTTTCCGTTGTAGAAGTCGATCTCTACGATTGCGTCTTTTATTTTGCGCTGGATCGCTTCGGGACATTGAGACATAAATTCCACGACCACGCCTAACGGCATAAAGTTGTAGCCGTTCTCGTTCTCGAATTCAAAATAGGTGTCTTCGAGGTCAAACCCCTTCTCGTCTATAAAGGTGGTCAACCACATTTGAAACTCTGTCACTTTTTTATCACTCTCCTTTGATGTTTGGTAGGATTTAGAAAGATACACCTAGTTAAATATGCGTGGAGATCAACGGTTTTCTGATTTGAGAAACGCTCGAGGCAAGTATCCTAATAACTGGAAAAAAGTATGGATCTTTTTAGTGGTAGCACTCGTACATCCCAAAATTTTCATGGGTAGCGAGGAAGTGTCGGGGTAAGTGAAATTCCCCTTTTCCTCTGGTTTTCACACATTTTTAAAAAAAGATAAGAAAATATGAATCCTACATCGAATTAATCGGATGTTACGCGCTTACCGTTGACTGTTCCGCAAGAACCATGGTTAATTCGGTTTGATCGACGAAAATCTCCTGCTCTAACTCGCACTATACACCTCAAACCGCTGGATGCTGTCTTTGGACACGGAAAGCTCTGAAAAAGCGTCGAGCGCGACGAAATGACTTTCACCGTGGTTGAACTCGTTCTGAAACGCTTCAAACTCGTCTTCGGTGGTTTCCAGTATCAACGATTTCGATTCGCTAAATACCACCTTAACAAAGAGCTTGGTATGGCTCATACAAGTTAATTGGATTTAAAATATTTAAAGAAAAACTAAAAGAAAAAAAGAGAAATTATAGAGCCCGCTAAATGAAAGGAGAGATGTATTTGCCTGACAATAGTACCAGAACGCTAGTTGCGGTTAAAAACGCGAAATTACCCATGTACAACACGGTAAGGTGCTTGTTTTTGGTCTTGAATTTCATTGAGTACCTCTAATTGTGAATTTATCTATATTTGGATATCATTGCATATAAAGAAAAACTCGATGCGGTTATCGACCTCTATTACCTGTTTAAACTATCGTAGTTAGCTGTTAATTGGGCTATACATGTAATTAGAAACTACCATCCTACTAAAAAAGCAAGGTATAAACCCAATTATAGAACTAAAAAGCAGATCGAAGACGGTTTATTCAATTTTAGGAATATCGAAAACTAGTATACTCAGATTTACTTTAATTTCTTCATCTTCGGGTAAAGCAAAAATGTAGCTATATACTCCTTTTCTTTGTAGATTCTTGTTAATAACCGGATTTCCTCTAATATAATATTGATTTTTTTTAACTTCTTCTTCTAATTTCTTCAAAATAGTAGAGATTTTTACATTTTTATTAAAAAAAAATATAGCTGTTTTGGTGTCTCTCCACGTGCAATATCCTAATAATTGAGTTATTGCGTCGTGTAATACTTTTGGTCCAGCCCAGACCTTACATTCCGCAATAAAAATATTTGCGTTTTCGTGACGAATTAAAATATCTGTTTTTCCTTTCTTATTAAACGTTTCTCCCGTTGCCTCTCCCTCGAAAAATGCGTTTAACACTAATAAAAAAAAATCTCTAATCGTCTCCTCCTCTAAATCTCTAAAAGACCTTGGATTTCGTTCCATAACAAGAGACATACTACTGCAAACTTCTAAGATACTCTCGTAAATATCAATACTAATCGATGGTGCAGGCGGTTTAATTTCAGTAGAAATCTTAGGAGGTACCAGTTTTATTTCTTTTCGTTTAAGAGGAACCTGAAAACTAGTTGGGGGTTCTCTTCTCCTTTTTATAGGATACCCTAGGTTCTGAGCTTGCCTTTCAATTGCTCGTAATTTACTTTTACGCTGATTTAACTCTGATCGTACAAAATCTTCTAAAGAATTATTAAAACCTTTAATATCTTGATTCATGGCATTAATGTAGTCATCGACGCATTTAATGATTCTATTTACTTCTCCTTCAAAGCTCCCCGATTCCCTATTGATGAAATATAAATGGATCTCATTATTTATAACGGTTCCATTGATTTTTACACCAATTATTAAGGATGGCTGATATAATAATAGATCTCCGTTACCTTCAAATGGTATGACGATTGTAAATCTTGGCGCTTTATTCCTGATATCATTGAAAATATCGTGATTTCTCCTTTGAATTGTAATTTCCTCCACTTCTAATTGATATATCTCATCTTTCTTTAAGGTGATTTGATCAAATGAATATAATTCCACATAATATTTTATTAACTCTTCAAAGTTGGAATTAAACACAGTATTTTTATCAAGTTTCTGGATTTCAAGGCAAATAACCTTCTTATTATTTTCGAACTTTATACTTCTGAGAGATTCTTTGAAAAACAGTCCACTGGAATCGAAAAACATAGTAATATTATTTAATTTTGTCTAATATTAACATAATCATATATTTTATTAAAGTTTTTAATAACTCTGTATTAAGTATCCAAATTATACACTTTCTCAATCTTGATAAGGTATTAAGGACGCTAGCACGAAGATAACGCTCAATAAATCCTGTTGGGCGTTTCGCAATTTTGCTTTAATTTCCTCCTTATCGTAATCGCGGGCTACTGCGGCGCTATACTCTTGAATTACTTGCTCGATCTTCCTAATCCTTTTGTACGCTTTCCAGTTGTCGATTCGATTCAAATATTCTTGGCATTGCGCGTCGAAATCTTCATGAACCTCTCCACTCCTGAGAGATCCCATAGCGACATCGGGAAACACGATGCTATTAACCGCTTTCCGGATCAATTGGGACACGCTCTTGAACTTGGGATTCGTTTCCACATATCGCTCCCACTCTTCCTTGTAATGCTTTTTTACGCGAAACTGGACTTTGGTGGTCTCGTTTTGCTCCTTCTGGCGCTTGGCTTCGAGGAACTGCTCGTACTCCTCTTTATCCACCATCACGAACTTACCTTTATCCGCCTTTTCTACCATACCTTTGAAGAGGATTCATTCGTATTTATGTCGAGATAGTGCGGCGGTTTTTTGTAATGACGTTTTTTCGTCATGATCCCGATAGCCAAAGCGTAGGGGAGTAAACGGGCAACCACGCGTCATGAAGGGCGAATGTCGGTATGAAAACCGAGAATTTGGTTCCGTTGTCAGCTATAAAAGCGAGCATTTACTTTATGCAATAGTAGCGGTCGTTACTCGCCGCAGTTCAAACGGTACGGGTCGTTTTTTCTGT
>JAHPYY010000192.1 GCA_019058515.1 Promethearchaeota archaeon | reverse complement strand
TTACTGGTATTAATTAAAAAAAGACTGGATCGACTAGCATCACAAAATCTTCCCAAATCACCAAGGCATTCTTCAATAACCTTATCTACATCGTGAATCACTAAGAACCTTGAAGAGATATTCGAAATAAATCTTTCGAATTTTAACCGATTTTTTATGATGAATTCTGCCTCTTTTTGCTTTGATATGTCACGAGCTATAATTTGTATATATGTTTCTCCTTCTATTTTTACCTTTGATGATTGGAGATTTGCCCAAATCGTTGATTTATCTTTTTTAAACAACTCTACATCGAAAAAATTTACGATCTCACCCTTCACAACATTTTTCAAACATTCAATGACCATAAAAATATATTTAGGGTGAATTATAGAAAGATCTTTGTACTTTTTTCCTATTATTTCGTGTTTTTGATAACCAAGTAATTCTTCAATCGCTGAATTGCAATCTATAACTATACCCTTTTCGTTAATTAAGGTTATAGAAAAAGGTGAGCTTTCAAATAGGTGGCGATATTTCCTCTCAGATTGTTTTAATTGAAAATCTGCTTTTTTCCGATCCGTAATGTCTCTTAAAATACATTGAATTAAATTTTGCCCTCCTAATCTAATTTGACTTGCACTACTTTCGACAGGAACATAATCTCCGTTAGAAAGCTCGATTTCTATCTCGAAAGGGGGATTTTCATTGTTATTCAAATAGCTTATCGTTTTAATTAACAAATTTTCGTCGTTATTTTTGAGTCTTAACTGAGAAGAGTGAAGACCAATAATATCTTCCTGCGGTTGTTGGAGAATTTGTTGAGCTTGAGTGTTTGCATCTACAATGATTCCGGATTTTTGGTCAATTATTAATATAGCATCTCTGGCTGCTTTAAAAAGAGATTGGTATCGCAATTCTGCTACTCTTAATGCTTGTACGGGAAGGTTCTTTAATTGTTTTAAGAGATTCGAATGTAATTTTTTTAATTCTTTTAATACTTTAGCTCTATTTGTGTATATTTCTTTTAAAATAGCTAGCTTTTCAAAGATTAAAATGTTAAATTGGTTTATAATCGCTCGTGGAATATTCTCTCTGTAAAAAATCACTAGAGAAAATAGTAAAGCGCCACCTCTGATTGAACCATCTCGAATATAATCAAAATATATGGCTGCTTTTAATTTAAGATGTGTGAAAGGTAATACCACTGATATCCTTTTAATATTCTCTCCTCCAAATACGTATTGAGAAATAGAAAAACATTTAATTGCAATGACTTCAGGCTCATCAAAGACATCAGATGGATGAACTGCTACAATTCTAACTCCGATATTTTCGTCCCATCTCGAAAATAAGATGCCTAATTGACTTTTAGGGGTGGGAAAAATCCTTTCAGAAAGCTTTTTTGCCATCCAGTTAAATGCTGAGTTTATATTTTCTCCCGTAAGACCGCTCGTTAACAATACTTTAATAGGACGGTCTTGTAATTTAGCTAACTCTAATTTTTCTTTAATTACTTCTACATTTGGACGGATAAGATCAACTTTATTCAGTAACAACAGTAAAGGTAAACCTTCCATTTGAGGCATATTTGTTATATTGTGAAGGATCTGCTTAGCGTGTGGAAAGTTCTCCTCGTCGAACACATCGAGAACAAATAACAAGCCATCTTGATTCTTTAAGTAAGGAGTCCACAAGTCTCGGAATTTAACATGTCCCGGTGTGTCAAAAGCAAATAGTGATATATTGTTAACCAATATTCTTGAAATATCTATGTGAGTTGTAGGAATGCTTGTTTTAGGTGAATGATTTCTTTGATAATTAATTATGGTTGTTTTTCCAGCTTGGGAAAGTCCAAAAACTAATATTTTTGCGTCCTTTCTCTCGTAAATAACATTCTCTTCGGGAAAGGATTTATAAAACGTATCAAAAAGACTCTTAACCTCTTTTAATTTTTTTTCATCGCCTTTATAATCATCTGTTTCGCTATAGAAAGCATTATAAACCTCGGGGATTAGCCCAATTGTTTTTGCAAAACCTTCTAACAATTCCTTTGATAAATTAAAATTAATGCTCGATTGAATATCTATAAGAACAGATATAAGAAATAGTTCCTTACTCCCTCTAGCTTTATTGTTTTGGACTTCAAAAATGTAATTAGCGCTTTTAAAGTTTCCAAACATATGAACAAAAAAACCTTCGTCATATAAATCCATCAATGAGGGGATTTGTTTAAGGTCGTAACCTTCAATGTTTTCTGGCGCGGTTAATACAATCTGAGGACCATATAAAGGGTGGAAGTGACTGAGAATTAATAGTTTCATTTTGGTATTTATGTTTTAGTAAATAGTAGAGTTAAAAAATTTAATATTTTGGAAAAGCAAAATTAAAATCATGGTACGCTAACGGTATCAAATTCGTATTTAAGAAGAGTTCCATTTAATAACCTAAACAATAAACAGTAGGATTTAGAATGGAAGGTAAAATTCTACAATTTGTAATACTGTATATTGCGTTTTAATATCTGGATAAAGATTAATAGGGATTATCTAAAAATAAGTTAAGATTTTCGCTTATAGTGGTAAAATTTTTATGATTTTCCATATTTTCATTCTTAGTTAGTATACGAATTTACATAATTAAGAAAAATTCTAAAATTATTTTACAAACTTAAAATAAACGAATGGTGATCGACATATGGTTAAAGTTAAGAATCCAGAAGAAATCACGAAAATGGTGACTAGCACTAACTACGAAAAGAAGCGAATATTTTCAATTGTTGCCCATATTGATCATGGAAAAACTACAGCTTCGGATTACCTATTAAGACGAGCCGGATTGATGCGACCCGAAGACGCTGGACAGCTTCAAATGACCGATTCGGACGAAGAAGAACAAGCTCGAGGAATTACTATCTTTACGAGCGTAGTTTTATTAGCATTTACAGATCCTCGAAATCCAGATGATGCTGAACCTTATATTTTTCAAATAAACGATACTCCGGGTCATATTTCATTTACAGGAGAAGTTTCACGAGCTCTTCGTGGGAGCGATGGTGCGCTTATTTTAGTAGACGCTCTTGAAGGTGTTATGACTCAAACTGAAACTAATATCAGACTTTCAGTAGGAGAAGAGTTGTGTAAACCGGTGTTGTTTATTAACAAAGTTGATAGATTGATTAGCGAACTACGATTAAGTCCGAAAGATACGTTTGAAAAATTAGACGCAATAACAAAACAAATTAACGACTTAATAAAGAAGATAAGACCGGAAGGAGAGGAATTCAAAGATTGGGGGGTTGATTTCGCCAAAAATTCTGTAGCAATTGGTTCGGCTAAACATGGATGGGGTTTTACTTACGAAATTTTACTGGAAAAGAAGTTAAAGCCTCAGAATGTATTTGAAAAGTACAACGAAGGTGATATTCAGTGGTTAAGAGATAATCTACCTCTCGATGAGTCCTTATTAAGAATGGTTGTGGATCATTTACCCGATCCCGTTTCAGCCGCTAAGTACAGAATCCCTAAAATTTGGGGCGGAGATCTTAATTCTGAACTCGGAAAGTCTTTAGTTAAAAGCGATCCTAACGGAAAGTTGTACGGATTGATCACAAAGATATTCTTAGATCCTTCTAAAAACTATATGGCTACCTTGATTGGAAGAGTTTTTTCAGGTACTTTTCACCAAACAGATTCCATTTACATGCTTGGAAGCGGTACATCTAACAGAGTAAAACGTTTGGGTGTAATGGAGATTACAGATATTTTAGACATGCCTAAGGTTCCCGCAGGTAATCTCTTCGCACTATATGGCTTTATTGCGCCTTCTGGAGAGACATTTATCAACACTCAAGATGTCCCTAAAAGCAAGGAAAAGAAAGCAAGTATCCCATCATTTGAAAACATTCAATACGCCTGTCAAGCGGTAGTTTCAAGAAGCATTAAGTCTAAAGATCCGCACGATATTGACAAGCTCGACGAAGTCGTTGGAAAATGGCTGAAAGCAGATCCTACCGCTGAATACCGAATGGACAAAGAATCCGGTGAATTCATATTAAGCGGAATAGATCCTCTGCAAATAGAAATCCTAACCAAGAGAATCAATAACCAAGTGAAGATCGATATAGGAGAGCCAATTATTGTGTATCGAGAAAAAGTTCAGAAAAAGAGTCACGATTTTTATACAAAATCTGCTAATACTCACAATCGAATTCTCTTGCATATTGAACCTCTTGACGAAATAACTGAAAAATTAATTGAAACTGGAAAGATAAACGATTTACAATCGGAAAAGGAAAGAGCCCAGATTTTAAGAGAGGAAGCAGGATGGGACGCGAAAGAGGCTCGCAGAATCGTTGATGTGTACCATGGGAATTTGTTTGTTAACGGTGCTACTGGTTTACAACGATTTGATCGAGTGAAGTCCTATTTAACGGCCGCGTTTCGAGATTGGGTTGGGAATTGTATTCTCGCCAAAGAACCTGCTTCGGGTGTTAAAGTAGTGTTTACAGATATGACAGTACACGAAGATCCGCGTCACACTCAATATGGTCAAATAGCAGGTATGCTTTTCTCCGCTGTTTCCCTTGCGTTTTTGACAGCAGATCCTCATTTATACGAACCAATTCAGCGCATTGATATAAAGACTCCGCAAGGGACTGAAGGAAATGTCACAAGCATAATTAGTAAGCGTCGAGGACGCATTACCAATGTTGTTCCTGAAGGTGAGTATGTAAGGGTTCAAGGAGCTATTCCCGCTTCAGAAACAATTGGAATTGCCGACGATATTCGCGGTTCCACACAAGGAAGAGCGTTTTTTGGTTATGAGTTTCAAGGATTTGAGAAAGTACCGGCTAATCAAGAAGAAGAAATTATACTTGAGATAAGAAAGAGAAAAGAAATGCCAATTGAGATGCCGTCATCTAAATCTTGGGAACGGTTTATCTACAAAAGAACTTAGATAAATTAAATTCAGAAACTTACTTTTAATTTTGTTTTAACTTTTTTGTTTAAGTATTAATCTACTTAATTTTGTTTTCTCTTATATTTCAATATCGCATCTTTTAGACTATCAGCTGCGAGGTTTGAGCAATGCATCTTTACTAGAGGTAATCCATCCAATGCTTCCGCAACATCGTCTCTTGTTATTTCTAACGCTTCCTCCAGAGTTTTACCTTTAGCCATTTCAGTAAGTTTAGAGGATGTAGCTATTGCCGCGGCGCAACCAAAAGTCTGAAATCGTATATCTTCAATAATATTATTTTTGACTTTAATATAGAGATAAACTCTATCACCACAGCTTTTATTTATCACTTCTCCTACAGCGTCAGCATCTTCTATTTCTCCAACATTGCGAGGATTCTTGAAGTGTTCAATAACTTTATCCGAGTATATAATATTACATCACTTTCTACTATATATAGTGAAATAATGAAATTTATTTTATAGCTTTAATGATATTTTTAACTGGCGAATTGAATCATAGAAAGTAAACTAAATCAAGCAAATAAGCTAAGTATATTAATTTTTATGCAAAGGGGGAGATCTGCCTAAGTCGATTTATGACAGCTGGTAATTTTTCAATGAAAAAATTCACCTCGCTTTCCGTAGTAAATCTACCTAATGTTATTCGCAAACTACCTTGAGCTTCTTGTGCAGATAAACCTATTGCTAATAATACATGAGAAGGGGCTTCTGATTTCGAGGAACAGGCAGAACCTGTCGAAGCTGCAATCCCTAACTCGTCTAAATCTAAAAGAATAGACTCTCCATCTACATTTCTAAAGGTAAAATTAATATTATTCGGAAGGCGTTGAGTTGGATGTCCATTTAATTTAGTATTTGGAATAGTATAAATTACGGAATCAATAATTTTGTCTCTTAACGCTGATAATCTCTCAATTTCACGCTCCATTTCTTCCTTACACAACTCTACCGCTTTAGCAAATCCCGCTATTCCAGGGACATTTTCGGTACTCGGTCTTAATCCATGTTCGTGACCACCTCCATACATTATAGGTTTTATGTAATGCTCGCCATTTTCTCTTACACCTTGATTTCTTATGTAAAGGAGCCCTACTCCTTTTGGACCGTATAACTTATGAGCACTTGCTGATAGTAAATCGATGTTCAGATCTTGGACATCTATAGGAACTTTACCAAACGCTTGAACAGCATCAGTATGAAAGATTATATTATTCTCTTTTGCAACTTTACCAATATCTTTGATCGGTTGAATGGTTCCAATTTCATTGTTCGCAAACATAATGCTTATGAGAATAGTACTTTTTTTAATTGATTTCTTTAAATGTTCCAGGTTAATTAATCCAAAAGAATCAACAGATAACTCAGTAATTTCAAATCCTTCTTTTTCTAATTCCTTACATGGATTCTCTACAGCGTGATGCTCAATAGTACTAGTAATTATGTGATTTCCCATTTCACGACATTGTGTTGCCACTCCCCTAATGGCTAAATTGTCCGATTCGGTTCCAGATGATGTAAAATAAATATCTCTTCGATTTGCGTTGATCAAAGAAGCAATACGGACTCTTGATTGATAAAGAACCTTAGCTGCTATTTGTCCAATAGTATGAAGGCTAGAAGGATTTCCATAACTATTTTTAAAATGATCTTGAATTTCCTCAATCACACGCGGGTCCATAGGCGTTGTAGCCGCGTAATCCATGTAAATTCGGATAATTTCAGACATTCTATATATATTTCTTCAATTGAAGATAAATAAAAATTTCAATCAACAAAAAATGTTGAGAATTTACAGTTTATAATTCTTTTCTTTAATTAAAAAAAGTGAAAAAAATATGAGATTTATTATATCAACTTATAGAATCCTTAATATTAAATTTCACAATTGTAAAAACTTCGTTAATAAAATCGTTTATGAATGTCATTCGTTTCTTCCATTCTTTCTCAGATTGGAACCTTTCTAACCACAGTTCATTTCCTAGGTTTTCAATTTCTTCAATAAATCGATCAGGTGTCTCCCATTCCAAGCCGTCTACTTCAATATACTTCTTATTAGAAGCGTTTAACCAAAATATCATAGGCCAAACTCCATAAAATCCCGTACTGGTTGAGTTTTTCAGCTTTAATACGATATATGCCAAGTTTTTTGACAGAATATAACATACTGACATAAAATCATAGCTTTCCTTTAGTCCTAAAATTTTAGACACCATGGTATTGATAGTGTGTTCTGTTTCCTTTTGTGTATTGGGGTGGCTTTCAAAAGCCCTATAATTTCGTCCAAAATGTATATACTCATATCCTTGATAATTTTTTTCTAATATATTGTTTATTTCTTCGGGATAAAATTTAATCCAGTGTATTAATCTGTCGAAATCGATGTAAAATATAGATTGCGCATAATCGCTATCAATATATTTTACTATTCTATTAATAGCAGCTGTATAAGTGTCAACAACCATACTAGATCCATTTACGATGATGTCATAATTATCGTTTTCTAAAGCTTCCTTTAACTGATTCGAAGTCGCTTCGGTCGCTACTATAACTCTTTTTGAAAACAAATCTTGTATTCTATGGCGTGTTTCATAGTAAATTGATTTTAACCTAAACTTTGGATCGTGAACTGTCGAGCACAGAATCAACGATGATTTTTCTGTCATATTTGCATGCTTATTTGGGTTATATTAATTCAAGAAATGTTAGATTTGATATAAATGTTAAACTAATCTAGCTGTTTTAAATTCAAGCTCTATTATGCAAATATTAAATTGTAGTGTTTTTATAGTAAATTATATCCATACAAGTAATATCAGAATTTTTGCTAAAAACTAATAAGTATGAACGAAGAACCCGAAGAAAAGGAAACTATCAACGATAGTGAAGAATATGAATCCTATTTAAGAGATTTAAATTCCTTAGACGAAGATTTTTCGGATTTGGACGACCTTGACTTAGAAGAACTAAAAGAGATACAAGACGCGATCACTAAAGTAAGAGAATGGGAAGAATCAAAAGAAGCAGCGGAAGAAATAAATGTCGTTGAGGAAATATCAGAAAGTCAGGAAATAAAAGAGCAAATAATAAGTGATTTTTCAGATATTGGCGAGATCGATTTAACAGAATTGCAGGATATAAAGGAAGCTATCGAATTAGTCAAAAAGGAAGAAGAAGGAGATGCTTCCGTCGATTCTAGCGTAGATAGTCTAGCTGGAAAAGTATCTGAAGATTTAGAACAAAGAATAAAGCAAGAATTATTAAAGAAAAAAGAATTAGAGAAGGAAGAAGTCGTCACCAAAGAAAAGTTTATTGAATACGCCTCTTCTAAGAGAACAAAAATATGGTATCACTCTTTATATTATTTGACTTTCCAAGTGGAAGATCACACTGCTAGTAAAAGTTTACTTTACGAGGAATTAAAAAGTGTTGTAAGTAAGAGTGCCATTGATGATATACCTGAACACCAATTTTATTTTGGATTAGGATATCTTTTAAGATTGACCTTAAACGAAAATAAAATTGTGAGATATATGGGAAGCGGGAAGTTTAAGGTAAATGTTAATGTAGACGCTTTTAAGGAGATATTAACTGAAGTAGGAGAACCAATTAGCACCCGACCTGTTATAGCAGAGGACGAAAAGAAAAAAATGTTTAAAAACTTTCTTGACGACGATTTTTTAGATATATAGCAATATTGCACTCAATATGTAGATGAAAGTTAAACCTCTTTTAGTAATAATTGGTAATTCGAATGTAGGTAAGAGTACTATAACTAAAAAAATACTTCCCAAGTCTCATAACTTCAAAGGAAAAACGGGGAAGCAACCAGGAAGCACTCTATTAATTAAAACTATACCTTCTATGCTTCCCTACGATATTGTTGATTTACCTGGATTTGGATTTATGAAATCTACAAGTAGGCGGAGAGAGGAGCACATAAAGAAGTCAATGGTTAAATTCCTGGAAAAACGTTCCTTAAATATATTTTATGCATTAGTTGTCATAAACATCTTAAGGATAGAAGACGAGTTGAGTAAGTATTACTTAAAAAACGAAAATACCATCCCGTTAAGCTTAGAGATACTCGATTTCTTAACAGAATTAGAAGTTAGGTTCCTTATTGTTTTAAATAAAATAGACAAAGTCTCTCAATATGACTTAAATAAGATCAAAAACTTGTTTATAGAACTGGCTAATTCATACGGGTATGATATCATTGAATTCAAAGAAAATATAGACAAGGAAGAACTATTCAATTTTAAACCAAAACAAGTTCCCCTCGTTCAGATCTCCGCTTTAAAAAATACAAATCTCGACACCGTAAGAAAAGTAATAACATTTAGTTTTGAACAATATAAAAGAAACTAATAATTACGTGTTACGCAACTTGAATCTTAATTGAGTTTGACGCATTTATTTTTGTTCCATTTTACGGTAAACAAGAAATCTCTGCTAGCTTTGTTTTTATATATTAAAGAAAATCCACTCTTTTCCTCGAATTTTTCAGCAATCTCGTTAAGAAAGTCAAATTCGGGGTAGAAGTCTTGCAATGAATTCTCTGATTTAAGCCGCTCTTTGATTAATAAAGCTTTAGCTTGGAGAGTAAAACCTTTAATCTCAAAGAAATCTGGATTTGCGTTTTCTATAAGTTTTATATACTCAGGGATTAAATTTTCTTCGATGTTTAACCCTTTGACTGCGGTTAATCGTATTAATGTCCGACAAGATAAAGTGTCAAGGCTTTCCAATGTGCTCATTAAGCGTTCCCAGCCTTTTCGTATCATAGGACGGCAAGCCTTTTTGTAAATCGATTTGTTTGGAGCGGGAAGTGTAACATACAACTGGGATGGGTAAGAATCGAGATTCAAAATATGATCTGGTAAAGTACCGTTTGTTACCACAAAGGTCGTCATGTTTCTTTTATTGAAGTCTTGTATATATTCAGATAATCTAGGATATAAAAAAGGTTCTCCGTCTAACGATATAGCTGCGTGATTTGGATACATTGCTTCTGCGTGTGCGTTCATAATCTCATCTGGAGTCGTTAGTTCCCTATTAATTAGCAGTTCTAATTCCTCTCTTGTGTCAATGCAGCATTTTATTTCAAAATCTAATTCGAAATAGTTTAGACTCGGCTCTTTTTGGATTATGAAGTGTTGATTCTTTAAAAGATTCAAAGCTCTCTCAATTTTGTTCTTTGAGACAAATAAATTAGCTGCAAGCTTGTTTAGAGTTATAGGTTTCTTCTCTTTAATCATGAAATATAATATATCAATCATTATTTCATAATTATCTAGATATCGTCGTAATGGTAGATGATTTTTAATGATATCTCTTTGATGGCGTATCATCTCATCGATGATTATGGAAGGCTCATCAGGGTCTACTACAAATTCACTATTAATCGAACCCACTTCAATATCACGCCAGCAAAATACGCATTGATGATTACAAAACGGTAATGATGGCGTATTTTGCAGACATCGATGACTTTCGATGCCAAAAATACCCTTGTAGCAATTCCGATTATCCCTTCCCGTCATTAATCTTTGTTCTAACCAATGACAGGGTTTAATAGATGAATGCTTATTGGGACCAACAATTCGATAGGTCGTCTTGGTATATTGCTCAATGAACTCATTTGTAATTCTTTTGTTTTGTATGAATCGATCAACCATGTTGACTAAAAATGGATAAGTGTTTTATCAAGTGCTTCTTAATAAACAAAAACGATTGTAAATTTTAAACTAATTGTTTAACAAAAATAAGTAAAATGCTAATTAGCTTCGCCGTTATAAAAAATAGTCGAAAACTCGCAAAAAATTAATTGAAATAAACAAAAAGACGATAAAGATTATTTAGATATTTTGAAAATAATCTCATAATTCAACAATCTTATAATTTTAATGTTTAAAGTTAACCAAAATATATATAAAAAAGAAAATGTTGTTTTTTAACGATTGGATTTAAGTTTGCGTAGCGATTTGGGATATTATCAATTATAGGTTGAAAAGAATGTTAAAATCTAAGAATTTATAAAAGATGATAAAAAGATAACAAAAGGTTTTTATGCCCTACTAATTAACTATCTTTGCATCAAATTTCTGAAGTATTTAGATCTTGACACTTATATGCAAAGGATTTTACTATTAATTTAAGCTCAAAGTTCTACTTTTCACATACTTATATTAAGTAAAGAGAAAAAAAAATTACAATTAAAAAAAAATACTAATTTTTAGAGTATTTATTCCATTTTATTTTCAGAGAGATTACGCTAACAATCGAAAACATGGATATCACGCTTGCCATGATGGTAAAGAGCAAACTTATAGGCTCCCCAATCGTTCCGGTTGTGTCATCTGGTTCTGGTTCTGGTTCAGGTTCAGGAGGGATGTCTATGGTTACATTCACACAATTTGAAAGAGTACTACCCACTTCGTTAAAAGCTACAACTTTATAGTAATACACTCCATTTGATAATCCTGATATCTCGTACGATAACTCAACAACACCGTGAGCGGCAGCGCTTAGTGAAACATTAATCTCGGTTATAAACTCATCGTAATAATAAATGGAGTAATTATCGGCGCCAGAGGCTTCTGTCCAGCTCAAGAAAAAGATGCCATCAGTGTCAGGGTCGGTTGCGTTGTGAGATAGCTCAAACTCACCTGGAGGGGTTGGTTTTGGTAGAGTAGGTTCACCTCCATTGCTCGGAGGAGCGTACTCTCCCGGTTTTGCAGTAACATTTACCGTAACTTCATCCATTTGCTTTACTCCTTGACTTTCTTCGAATTCGAATGTATAATTATAATTTCCGACATTAAGTTCTGAGACATCCACGACGATTTCCGTTTCAAACTGAGATAATTCACCTGTTTGTACTGAAATCCCATCTCGAGACACATTGAATGGTAGGTCAAGGGCGTATCCCTTTAGCACTACCCATGTAAGTGTTTGTCCAGTAGAACCAACTTCGAAACTCAGATCGTTAGGGATTTCAAAAAAGACTGGTTCGTATATAGCAATTGGTTTATGGTCTTGATTTCCCACGAGATTATGGGGGGTTTCTCCTATCCCATCGCCGTCGGTGTCAGAACCCGTGTAGTTACCCCAGTAGTTCCCAATCTCAGTGGTATTCCATTGATTTGTACCTTCATCAAACGCGTTATTTGAGTTATTGAAAATAGAATTGTAAAATTGCAGATTATTAACACATGAGGAATCTATATATATTCCGTAAACAGTATTGTTGAATATTAAATTCTTGGTGATGTTGTTTTCATTGCTCCACCATAACCCTATCCCCTTCAAACTATTGTTAGTTATAATATTTCCTGAAATCGTATTGTTTTGGGCGTCATTAAATAACCGTATCCCATTCTCTTTATTGTTGGTTATATTGTTTCCTGAAATTGTGTTAAATTCACTAAACTGGTATAATCGTATCCCATTCATAGTGTTGTTAGCTACATTATTTCCTCTAATCTTGTTGTAATCACTATCCAACGCGAGGATCCCTTCCTGAGTATTGTTGGCTGCGGTGTTTTGGGACACTGTATTGTTATCGCAATACTCCAATGTTATTCCAATAGTATTGTTGGTTACGGTGTTTCCTGACACCATGTTATTAATACAGTTATTCCATAAGCGTATCCCAAACATTCCATTATAGCTAGCATTGTTGCCTATTATTCTATTGTTATCGCAATAATCTTCTAGATATATCCCACCCGTCCATTCCGTTGTATCGAATATAGTACAATTTTGTATTGTTCCATTATCCGTGTGATCCACCAAATATATCCCGGTTTTCACATTATGTATCGTAGAATTTCTAATAACGAAAGGGTGTGTGCAATTTTCGATTTTAATTCCATAATCAGCACCTCCTCCGTCTATTTTAACATTCTCTATGAGATGATATGTGTTGGAGGTTTCTGCAGTAGTTTGAATCCAATCTAAAGGGTTTTGCGTCCAATTGTCGTTAAAAATATGAATTTGAGGGCAATTAGGCCAAAATCCTGAAGATTTTAAGGATTCCCTTTCATTTTTCGTTATGTTTATTCCCTTAATTTTAAAGCTATCACTCAAACCACCTCCAAAATGTCCTAAGATTGATACCGTGAAGATGATTCCGATTAACATTATTGATAAATCGTGTCTATTGGTTTTAATCAATACACTCAACTTTTTGAAAAGTAAGTTAATTGACTTATTAATATAAATTTTAAAAATTTTATTACTAAAATAATGTAGTGAAATATTATCAAACCATAAGGATATAATATTAATAAGAAATTTCCTAGCACAATTATAATTTCAACATTCAACTTAATTTTAGTTCTACGATGTTTAATAAAATTAAAAGTGAGCTTCTAAATTTTGGAATGAAGTTTATCTCGGTGGATGAAAAATTAGTGAGGTTATTCTTAGAAACTAGTCCATCGAATGTAGGGGGCATAGTGATTTTACCGGCGACTAAAATGGTAATGAAAAAAATCCTCAACAAATTACAAGAAAAACGCGTGCATGGGCGCGTTTACAATGGAATTTTGAATGGTGTAAGAGTAAGTGTTGTTCGGTCTCTCGTCGGATGTCCAAATTGTGCGGTTGCGATTGAGGCGTTGAAAAGATGTAATACTAAAATCGTATTAAGAGTTGACTTTTGTGGAGGTATTATAAGTCAGACGAACTCAGTAAGTATTGGAGACATAATAATCCCAAAAATTGCATATTGTGGAGATGGAACGAGTCCTTCGTATTTCTTAAAATATCCTGCTATTGTTAATCAGCTTAATAAAATATCCAATCCCATTATGGCCTATCAAAATGTGATTACAGGAAATCAAGTTATTTTTTCTGTATTACCCAACGAAGAATTAAAAGCCTGCTATTTGGAAGGCAATCAAAATGAAATTGAAACCAACATTAACGAGGGTGATCTCTGGACGACAGATGCCTTGTTTTGCGAAACTTATGAATTTATCAAGGCTTTGCGATCAATTAATGTAAATGCCGTGGATATGGAGTCGTCGATATTATTTCTTTTAGGAAAGTTATTCAATATAAAGACAGTCTCGATTTTATCTGTTTCTGATTTACCGGGTAGTGATAATTACGATTTGTTTAAAACCAATCAAATCCACCCGGACATGGAAAACGGGATTGATCGAGCGATTAAGTTACTGATTTCCAAATTACCCAAAATCAAGTCAATGATAAGTTAAAAATAGCTTAACCCGAATATGCTGGAAACCTTAACAAAAAAATGAATAAAGACAAGGGAGTTATAAGATTTCTATAGTCCTTTTAGTATTACGCCGAAGTTTGGTTCTTTAAATATTTCACTGTATTGCTTCAATAACTCTATATTAACTAGGTGTATTGAACCCGTTTCCCTTTTAACTTTTTTAATTAAGTTCAATCTTTTCATTTTTTTAATGTGATACTGGATTGTTCCAGAATAAATTTCTAAATTTTCTGATAATTGAGTTATGGAAACTGTCTCGTTACGGAAGAATTCCTCGATTATTTTAGGAATCAAGGGATTTAAAAACAACACTCGATATTCATCTAAATCCTCTGGAACATCCCCTATAAAATAATGGAGTGACTTACCAACCTTTTTAGAACGAATCAACTTAAACCTTTCTAAGGTCATAATATGCTTTAAAAACGGAGTTCTGGTGATTTCTAATTCTTCTTCAATCTTTTCGTCTCGGGCGTGTATTCCGGGATTTTTTCTAATAAACTCCAATATTGACACTAGTTTATCGTTTGCAAGTACTTCCAATTTTGTTCTACGTTCATTAGTAACAATCCAGCTTTTTTCCTCAAGACTTCGAATCGCAAGAAAGAGATCATGTTTGGTATACCCCCTGTTAAAAGAAAGTTTTGATATACACTTAGCGTATAGTTTTTCAATAATAGGGTACTTCTGGATTTGCGATTCAGACTCAATTTCGTCGAACTCTGCGTCATATCGCTTAAGCTTTAACACATCTTCGGCAATTGTTAGTACATCTTTTTCAATTTCTGTCAGCTCTTCTAAAAATTCTTCTGGCTCAAACGCCTTTTCTACCACTTCTGGTTGTCGTATCTCTACTTTTTTGATTAATGGAGTGAAATCTGTTTTTCTATAGGCACTATCTTCTAAAGAAGCTTTCTCTTTAGTAGTTTTGCGTTCTCTTTTTTTCTCGATTTCCATTTTTCAATCGTTTAAGCGTTTTTTTCCAGAAATTGAATGTACTCTAATCGTTCGTCAGAATCCATATATTTTAGTTGATTTATAATTTTTGCGAAATGTTCAGGTTTTATTTTTGGTATTTTTTTAATTCTTTCTATCAAAAGTTGAGGAATTGTTTGATACAGATTAACGATAGCTCCAATATATTTCAGTTGCTCTTCTTTTGACAAAAACGCGAGTTCGCTAAGTATTTCTTTCTTTTCGCTTTTAGAAATGTTCAAATCGTTTATTTTCTCACGAAGATCCTTAGAGATTACATTAAAAATCTTCTTGAAATACTCCTTTACAATTTTTTTATCGTTATCGTTTCTTACGGGTAAAAGTGATTCGTGTAATTTTAACTCTATTATTTCCTCCCTTTTCTCAGGAGAAATTACCGGTTTAGGTGTCTGTCTTATTTCTCTTTTCTCTAACAATGGGGTTGGTTTAACTAAATTTTCTGGTGGATAACTCTCAACATGCTCTACATTTCTCCTAGGACCTACTGTTAAGTTCTTAGGTATTTGTGAAGGTAATTGAGAAGGGGGAATTCTTTGCTGAAATTTTAAGTCCTCCTCTTGTTCTGCTGGAGGTTTATCACTGTATTCGCTTGAAGGAAGTGTGGGTTTTTCATATGAATCGTATTTTTCACGGGGAGTTTCAATTGGTTTCCCAATAAATAGGAAAAATATCAGAATTCCTTTCAATAAGATGAAAATCCCTACCGCAAATACAACCGTGCTACACACACCAATGATGAAGAATTTAACTGAATCCCCAAAACTAAATTCTGTTTTTTTCCTAAGGGTATCGTACATGCTAATATCTAAAATTAAAAATATGCAAGCGACAAAAATCATGCCAAAGAACACAATTACTTGAGCTACAAAAGGAAAGGCCATTACAATTTGATCTATCGTTATCGTATCAAAGAAATTACCAGTATAGACCATTCCATAATCGAAAAAACTCCATATAAGCATGAAAATGATAATAACTCCTGCTAATGATGAAAAATTATTTAACGAAGTGTTAATATTTTGACCAAACGAATAGAGTTTATTTTTAGTATTTTTCTTGTCTAAAGCTACTTTTACGATAATGAAAAATCCCTTTATTAGAATTATAACGCCAGTTCCATATATCACACACCCCAAAATCCCGAAACAAAAGGAGTCTAAGACAATACTTTCATAGTTTGCTTTCTTCACATTAGGTAAGATATGCAAAATATCATATAAGGCAATAGAAAGAGAGGCTGCACCTAAAAATCCTCTCGAAACTAGAATTGGTCCCCATTCAGATAAATTAAAAAAAATTTCGAAAGGAAGTCTAGCGAAAACCACAATACCAAATATCAAAATAGGAAGGTAAGCAATTGCATTGAAAAACTTAATTATTGCGCCCAACGAATCCTTCTTTTTAATTGTAGTTTTAATTGCTGGGGCTTTAGCGAAATCTTTCCTATTAAATCCCGTATATTGAAAATCCACACCGCCAAGAATAAACGGCGTTCCACACATTTCACAATATACTTGAATGTTGTTCTCGATGTGTTTTGAAAGTTCAGGACGAAATACATTACCACATTCCTTACACACATAAACTTTTTTCGACATTTTCCTCAATGATGCGAATTAATTACTTTCTTAAATTTAAATAAAGTAATTATTTAAATTCAATACTCTCTATAGATCTTAATTGGTTTTTTACATATTAAATCTTAGTAGTCCAATATTTCTATTTCTCTTGGCTTTTATCTAATAAGTTTTTCCAGTCGATTTTTTGCACGGTAGAATGAAGCATGTGATCATCATTAACTTCGTAAAATTCTAAATTCGTAAATAATCTAGTAGCAATAGCTTTTGTCGATTCGATAGAAATTATTTCATCACTCGTACCGTGAAAAATTATCGTTAAAACATCAATTTTCGAATTTGAGAGTAAAGCTTTTGCAGGAAATGATAAAAATGGTGCAAGTAACACAAGAAGACATACTTTTTTGCGATTTTCAATTATATAAAGGGTTGCCATTAAACCTCCATAACTCGATCCAATTAAGATTATGTCATCTTTATCCACTAGGATATCGTGTAATTCTGTCATTCTGATTTCTAGTAGCTTACTATACGATATTTTTCCATCAAAAGGGAAGAATGTAGGAGTTAGGCAACTTGAAAACTTTTTTCTTAAAAAATTAGCTTTAAATCCTTTTCCTGAACTTTCAAGTCCATGGATAAATATGATTGTTTTCATTCGATAAAATCCTCTCTTCCTTCAGAAGAGAAACGATTTGACTCTTTTTCTAATCGCTTTAATTCCTTTTTGTTTCCAAAATAAACTAAAATAAAGAATATTGAAAAATAAAGCGTTACAATAAACATCATTAATACGAAATACTTTGTAGCAAAAGATAAGAAGTGAAGCGCATTTCCGATAATAAAACCTGTTAACAATCGAGATTCTGTTGTGCTTTTCCTATATAATAACCTCTGGGTTCCCCAATCGATTAATCCAGGTATAGGAAATACTATACATAACAACACAGCTAACTCTGCTGGAAAAGTAATATTAAAAATATTTATTGTTAAATGAGTGAAAAATAACGCCACCAATCCTCCAATAATAACTCCCGAACATCTTGAGCAAAAATTTATTTTTGTTCGGCCAAATTTAAAGTAAAATGTATGGTCACTTGCTGAAATTGGATGATGAGTTAGAAGTATATGATATAAGAATCGTTCTTTAGTGCCTAACGCACGATCATACAACACAAGTATAATTGGTACAATAAAAACATAAGATATTAGAGATTGAATTAAAAATCTAAAACCATAATTAATTATAATATCTTCGAGTTGATTAAACGAGCCATATAAAGCGATTTGAAATCCTGCTATTAAGAAAGAGGCAATGATCGATGAAGTGAGAGCTGCTAAAAAAGTATAATAAATTTTCATGGCATTTTGGTATTTTGTCGGTTTGTATTTATACATCCCATTTAGTAAACCTAATAAACCAATAATTATACACCATTCTAAGTACAATTGGTTATAAAAAGATAGCTGATAAAGAAATTCTGCTACAATCCCGGAAACAAATCCATTGATTGGTCCTGCCATAAAAGATAATAGACAAAATACGAATAAGCTAAATCCAAATATTATATACTGTCCTGAATCCTCTACGAACGCAGTGGAAATCGATCCAAAGACTTCAGAAATGTAATAATAACTCATTACCATTATAAATATAGCAAATATCTGAAGAAAAATTCGGGAATAAATTTTTTTTTGTTGGGAACTCTTACTTTCGTTCAATAGAGGCTTCTACTCACTTAAGCTAATTATAATAAGATTAATTATAATTAATTGTAAATCTCGTCTAACTCTTCAATTAATTTTGTTTTGGTTAATTCAAATCCTTTACGTAACACTTTTAATATGATGTTTTTCCCTGCGGGTACATTTAGTATTGAATCATCACCTTCTACAATAGAAATTCCCTGTTCGTTAAAATCGATTTGTTTCTTTAACGCAGCAAGCGCTTTTTCCTTGGAATCAAATGCGCTTCGGCACAGTTCTTCGTAAGTAGTAACTTGCTCTTTGACACTTAAAAATATCATCGCCTCTTTAACTTGACTAATAAAGCAATTTTTGGTGATTTCTTTTAATTTTGAATAATTTCTATGGTTTTTTTTGCATTGCTTATCGGTTTGATCGTTTTTTAGGTATATAGGGAAGTTTCTTTCGATTAGTCCATAATTCTCTTCATTAAATGTAGATCCGTTTTTTACCAATTCAGCTGCGGTCTCTAAAGTTATCCGAATCTGTTCTAATATGCCAACCTGAGCGTCTTTTTCACTCCAATACTTGTAGAACGATTTAACTATAGGTTTTACTATAAAATCAAAAATTCCAGTATTTAATTCGCTATCGATAAGTTTTTTACCAAATTTAAGAGATTCTTCCATTTGGTCAATCATTCTTTTTTCAATAATTTTATAATTTTTGTCGATGTATTCCGATATTTTCTCTCACCTAATTGGCATAGTTTAACAGGAAATATGTTTTAAGAGCATGATAATTTAGAATAAAGACATGGGATCTTAAATTAAACATAAGTTTAATAAATTAGTAGTTCGGGTTATTGAACGTACTATTTACCCCCTCTAAAAAATCGCTTTTTACCTTTTCAAATCCTTTTCTAATCATGTCGATCGCTATCCTTTTTCCTATTGGTATAGAAAGTATCGAAGGGTCTTCCTCAACAACTTCAATTCCTTTTTCGGTGAATTCTAATTGTTTTAATAAATGGTTTCGAGCGTTTTCCTCGGTTTTAAAGGCAATTTTATATATTTCTTCGTAATTCTCTAAGTCTTCATTCACGCTAAGCATTATTGATAACCTTTTTAAATAATTTACAAAAGTCTGCTTAGTATTCTCTTCTAATCTTTTGTAATTTTTGTGATCTTTTTTACAATTTCTATAGGTTTGGTCTGCTTTTAAATACTTAGGGAATTCTCTCTCAACAATACCATCAAAAGTTTCCTGATTGTTCCCTTCTCTCACTAACTCAGCAGCGGCATCTAGGACAGTATTGATTTGACTCAATGTTCCGTTTTTGACATCGTTTTTAACCCATATCTCATAAAATGACTTTACAATGGGTTTTACGATGAAATCTAGGACTCCTGCATTTAACTCACTATCTATTAGTTCTTTACCAAACTCTAACGACGATTTCATGTGCGTTATCATTCGCGATTTGACTATGTTGTAATTACGGTCTAAAAAATCCAAGATTTTATTCATGTGGCTACAATTCTTATTTTAGTGCGATTATTATTAATTAGCTCTTTAATAAAGTTAAATTTATAATTTCTAATAATCTTTTTTTAGGCTCTTTATCTTATGGGATCATAATGAAGTATTTTTTTAGGCTCTTAATCTTAGGAGATAATGAACTTTCGATTTCATTCTTAACATCAGCATTAAAAAGACAACCGGAAAACAAGGAAACATATTTGGAATGGATGTTAGAGTATAAAATCATTGAGGATATATGTGACATAGAGATTATTTTCCCAGATCTTATCTCTGCTAACTTCGATGAATTAATCCCAAGCGTGGATGGCGTTATCTATTTTATTAATCCTCTGGACGAAGCTGAATTAGAGCTTTTTGACATGCTGTTGGCGATAATAGATAAGGTTAAGAGAGAAATTCCAACTATTATAGTATTTAATGGAATAGATGGAATTTTATCCTTAAATGTTAACGATCTATTAGATTATATTTGGTTTAATTATCCTGATTTAGAGGTTTTTGCAAATATCCCTCCAAGCAAGTTTTATCAGCTTCTACATTGTTTGACTTATTCCATGATTAATGGATCTCCTCCAATCAACTTAGAAAATTCATGGTTGAGATTACCGGTTTTAGTGGATAATGTTAATACATACTACCGCGAAAATAAATACTATGAGGCTGCTAAATCGCTTGAAAAAGTAGCATTTATTTACGAAGTGCTCGGAAAACACGATTATTACATCGTAAGTGAACAAGCGGCTACTTTATACTCTCGCATGAATCTATTCTTAGAAGCATCTAGAGTCTTAAAAGATATCGACAAAAAGAAGCTAGTAGAATACAAAGAACGCTATGTTCAAGTTATTCTTAGAGAAGCTAATAGAGAGTTCAATAATAATAACTACGAACTGGCAGCTAAACAGTATGAGAACGCAGCACAATGGGCGTCAATAGAATTAAATAGTAAAGATTTAGTTGTTCAATTGTTCAAATTAGCGGTAAACTCTTGGATTTCCGCGTGTAAATGCGACAGCGCATATAAAGTATTTGATCGATTACCTCATAACGAAGTTAGAGTGATATTAACTGAAATCGCTAGTAAGACACTGTCCGCAATTAATTATTTAGTATCAATCGGTAATTTAGAAGGTGCTAAAGATCAACTATACTATGTCATTGACACATATCAGCGAGAAGGATTATTCGAGTTGCTAGAAGCATTCACAACTAGAATGGAAGCGTTGCTAATTCTGATTTTTGAAGAACAAATTAATAATAATAATAAAGCATACGCTAAACGCATTTTTGAGGAAATAGAAAATATATGGGTAACCTTTAAAATCCCAAGAACTAACCTCGACTCACTCCTAAAAAAAGTGATAATTCTCTATTTGGATTCGCTAGATTTTAACAATGCATCTAATTTAATGAATAGTTTGAATTCATTGGACATTAAAAGGGAACTAACTAGTTATAGCTCTAATATAGAAGAAAAAAATAAGGAAATATTAAAGTTTGAGTCTCAATTGGAAAAGAAAATTGCTTTTTACGATTTTTTTGAGTTTATTGAGATAGAACATGAAACGGTTGCGAATTTAAATAAGGAAAAGATTATGGAGGCAGATTCGGCTCTCACTAATGGAGACTACAACCAAGCGTCTCTAATACTCAGTAAACAGGTAAATTTTTTGAACAATATCGGAAAATACAAGGTTAGAGATGTATTGTTGAAAAAACAGTTAAATATTCTTCTTGAAGGTGAAATATTTAACGAATTCATAAAAAACTTTTACAGCCTATCAGATGAGAACAAAAAAAAGGTTCTTATTACCCTAAATAAAAAAATATTTAACAGTTTACAATCGTTTGGTTTAAACAACGAATATTCTTATGTTAAAAGTCTCTATGAAAAGTTTACAGGTCTATACCGTGATCAGCTATTATATAACAGTTCCCAATCTATTTCTTATGATTTCATAAATATTGCCAAGAAAAAAGCTCTACAATTATTCGACCAAAATAAGGATATTTCGACAATTAATAATGCGTTAGATATTATCAAGGATATAGAAAAGATTAACTCGTCTTACATTGGAAGGCAAGCAATTAATTTTGACGAAATTTACGAACAAATCGCCCATTGCTTCCTAGAGTTCTCTGATATTTCTTCCGCGCTGAAATATAGTGATAAAATCACTAAACAAATATATAGGAAGCAAATTCATCAAGAAATTTCGAAGATTGAAACTGAACGAAGTAATCTATTCTCCCAAGAATTAAAACTCTCACTTAAAGAATTCGATTTGTCCGCAAGGTTGTTTAAAGTAAAAAACAAATCAAGAGACGCATTACTCGACAAACAGAAAGATGTAAAACAGAGAAAAGCCCTGAAAAGAGCCATATTTAAAGATGCTTTTAGCTTTTTAAAGCACAGGCAATACAATAAAGCAGTTGTAGCTTATAGAGAAATTACTCAGAAATTAGTTACATTAAACAATTATAATATGGCGGGGGTTTCTTTAGCGATTACATGTCTTTTGTATTTATTAAACAAAAGCTATTCGGAAATTCACGAATTTATTGATAAGATAGAAAATTCTCTAGGAGAACTAAGACAGATCTTTAACGAAACTTTTTCTGTAGCATTAATTAAAATTATAATTGATTCTTTTGAACTTAACGAAGAAGAAATTGCAAACGAATCTCTCCCGCTCTTAAAAAGTCTTCCTCTATATGAAGAAGAACTACAGTTTGTAAAAGATTTCTACCTAACAGAATTTTCCCAAGATGTAGAAAAGATAATAAAAGAAGGGATAGAGCAAGTTAGCGAAGTTCTTTCGGAAGAAGAGATAAATCTGAGACTGTCAGAAATAGAAAACGAATTCACCTTCGAAAGGCACGATATTGCAAAACGCAAACTTATGAAAGATAATTATTGGGCCAAAAGTCTTAAGTTCTTAGAGAAAAATGATTTTGAAAACGCCGCTAGTGCTTATTTAGAGGCTTTTAGGGAACTTATTAAAAAAGGCCATCCAACCCAATACCCAATCGGCTTAATTTTAGCCACATTGACGCTTGCAAAAGAAAAGAGTTTGAAAATTGTCAAATCCATAATAGAAGGTGAAATAGAAAGCAATTTTGAATACACGCAAATAATTCAGAATATTCCTGAAATCAAATTGATAAGGTGTATCTATTCAATACTTGAACAGAGGAATTTAACATTAATTTCTCGATTAATAGACATGCTATTAAAGAAAGCATTTCTTTTTGAACAAGAAAAGCAATTTCTTGAAAATTTCATTTCAAAAGAACAGAAGGAGATTTATGAAAACATCCAACAAAAAGCAGAGGAACCTCAAGTAAGCAAGCAGATTTTATTAGCAATAGAACAAAATTTGAGCAAAATACAACAAAAATTACGAGACATTATTGATGATGACATAATTCTGCGAAAAAGGAAAGCGATGAAACGACGCTATTATCAAGAGCCATTCTCTCTACTAAAAGGTGACCAATTCGAAAAAGCAGGAGAGAAGTACTTGGAACTTGCGAATTCTTTTTTCAATAGAAAAGATACTCTCACAGGGGCTTTAATGCTACTGTTCTATGGGTTGGTTTTAATAAAAACCGATACTGATATTGAGCAAATTAAGCTAGATGTTGAGAATAAAATATCGAATTTAAGCGCAAACAGAAACATAATCGAAGATATAATCTTTATTATGCTTTTACATCTAATAATAGACATCAAATTATACAATTTGAAGGATCACGACAAAGATGTTGAAGAAATTCTCAAAAATATTCCTATTTTAGAAGAAGAACGCGTGTTAATTGATATTTTTTAGTTATACTATATTTGCAAATCGCTGTAAATCCTTAACCCTCATTCTAAGGGTTACCTCAGTGACCTTTGCGAGATTAGATATTTCCTTTTGAGTCCTATTTTCATTGCAAATTTTTGAAGCAATGTATATCGCCGCCGCCGCAATTCCTTTCGGATCTTTTCCAGCGAAATTAAACTTCTCTTTAGCCTTCTCTATCAATTTAACCGCTATGTTTCGGCATTGCATCGAAAGTTTAAGTTCATCGATAAATTTATCTACATATCTATCGGGAGTAAAGTGTTGAACTTTTAAATTAAGATTAGGAAGAACTTCGTACAGAATTAATCGATAGCTCTTAATTACTTTCTTTTTCGGAATCTGGGCAATTGAAGTAATTTCTTCAACCGTTCTTGGGATGCCATGAACTCTAAGGGCGCAAAATATTGAAGCGGATAATAATGTATCGATACTTCTTCCCATTGTTAACTTTTTCTTCACTGTTTGGGTGTATATCCTTAAAGCATCTTCTGCTACTGTTTCGGGGATTCCTAACCGTTTTTGAAGCCTTTGAAGGTTAGGTAAAGCGATCCAGAGGTTTCTCTCGTAGCTGGTCGTAAGGGATCTGTGAATTTTTGCTAATCTATTAAACTTTGATTTATATTTTGGGCTTAATAATGTTCCTCGTGCGTCTCTACTCCCTCTAATAATCGTTCGAGGGCCAATTGGACTGTATACTCTTTCAGTACTTTTTCTTTTTTGAATTTCTTCTTGTGTAAACGCTCTTCTCGGAGAATCATCTAATACCCGCGAATAAACAAAACCACAATTTAAACAGACGTAAAAGCCCTCTTCTTGTGCAATTTTTGGAGAGTCACAACACTCTGCTTCCTCGGGGCCTTTCTCCTTGAAAAAACCATCATCATCAAAATTGGACATTCGAAAAAAAACAGGGATATTTGAAATTGATTGGAAATTTATAAGTTCGTATTTATGTATATAATCGTTTAAGTTTATAAATCTTCATGTAATTCAAAGTTAATTTCAGATTTTTTTCATTCATTAAAAAAAAATTTAAATCAAAATTTACCAAGTAATATTATATAACTTGCGTTTAAAATAAAGAAATAAGTTAAGAAGTTCTAAATATTTGTGTAATTAGGTTAAAATCATGACTACAGACGCATCAAAAGTGAAAGACAAAATAAAATTGTGTTCTAAATTTTTCGATCAAGACGAAGTAAGCTGCGATGATATAGAAAATTTAAGCGAATTTCTCGATCTACCCATTCACTCTTGCAAATACATAACAAAGAAGGAAGCAGAAGCAATTGGAAAGATCCTTGACATTAAAAGCATCGATGATGCGAGTAAGCTAAATAAAGAAACGCCCTTTGAAAGCTTTATTGAAACTCAAGAAGATGGTGAAGATCTAGTCAAAACTTCACTCAAAAAAGAAAAGTTAAAGAACCAAATAGAAGAACTTAAAGAAAAGTTCCCAAAAATTGAAGTTAACTTGATAAAAACGATTACTATTAGTACGCTTATTAAAGATATAAAGAAGGAAAAAAGCGACCTGAAAAAAGAAACTCAAAAAGTCGTGGTTGTTGGTTTAGATAATGCGGGTAAAACCGCTATTCTTACAAAGTTTGGAGGTAGATTGGGAATCTCAGAATTAGCTTCTTTAAAACCTACGAAAGGTGTGAATAGGCAATTCATCGAGGGAAAACATCTAGATCTGTTAGTATGGGATTTTGGAGGTCAAGAGGGGTATCGTAGCAATTATTTTAAGAAACCCGAGAAATATTTTTTACAAATCGATTTACTCATTTACGTTATTGATGTTCAAGACACGGATAAATTTGAAGAATCATTGGAATATTTTGAGAAGATCCTTAATACGTTAAACACATTGGAAGAATCTCCTTTTATCATGGTTTTTATTCATAAATTTGATCCAGACATTAAAAACGATTCAACTATTCAATTAAGCGCCGAACTTTTAAGAGATAGCATAGATGATTTGTTTACAACAAACAGTTTGGACTACGATATATACCTTACATCGATTTTTTCACTAATATCGAACGAACCTGAATTTGCGCATATTTTGAAAGATATCATGAAAAATAATAGGGCGTTAACCGATCCAACCGTTAGAAAATTGGAAGGTTTTGCAAAAGTGTTGGAAGAGAACATGAATTTAGTTATTAGGTTATCTGAAAGTCTCTCTCAACAATTAGATGAGATTGACAATAGGCTCCGCGCTATCGAAAGCGGAGCCTTTAATTTAGCTCAAGCTGGAATTCCAATTGAAATTAAAACCTCAGAGCAATTCGTGAAAGAAAAAGAGGAAAGGCAGGAAAACGCAAGATCACAAGTGTTAGGCGAATTAAAAGACTTATTTGCTAAAAAAAGAAGTCTAGAACCTTAATTTTAAATTAGTTGTATTTTTCCTTTATCTTTTTAAAGCTGGCAAATAAAAGGATTAATGCAAAGATCATAACTACGAAGAGTAAATAATAGAAATTCGTATAAAGCATTGAGTTCACTCTAAAATACTGCAACTTGTGAATTACATAAGATTCCAGTAATTGAATAATAGTAATGTAAAATGGACCGATAAAAAGCAACATAATTATAGAGCCCACAATACCTAGGATTATTCCTGAAATAACATCTGATAAATAATGTACTCCCAAATAAACTCGCGAGAAAGCTACAAACGCAGTTAAAACAAACATTATTATGGCCACTAAAACGGAATTTAACAGAAAAGATATAATTAACGCTTGAGACGCTACATTGTAAGAGTGCCAAGAAGGAAAGCTGGATGACAGTGGTTTACGTTCCAAAACCTGAACGTCTTCCATAACGATAAAAGGTCGTTTCCGATTAGAAAACTTCTTCAAGGGTACGATAAGCAATACCCCGTGAGCGAAGGATCCCCCAATATATACAAGAGCTATGGGATCATACCATATAAATACAAAAATGGCAATTAAAAGCAACCAGATCGTTTCTCTGCCAAAAAATGATATAAAGCGTATAATTGGTACGATTTTTGAGGAACCATATGCGTTAATTTTTTTTGAAATTCTGAAATCCCAATTTCTAATGTTTTCTATAGTTGTTGCCATTTCCTCGTTTAATCAATACTATTGAGTTTTTCAATATTTTCGTAGGTTTCTTTTACCAATGGAATATTTTTTCTAAAATTATTTACTGAATGAGAGTCTGAGCCAACATATACTCTAATACCTTGCTTTATATATTCTGAAATTACTTTATTTGAAGGATATGGGCGTCCAATGAGGTGCCTTAAGCCTGATAGATTGCATTCAATACTAACACCTTTTTGTTCACAAATCTTCCCAATTTCTACAAGTTCGTTAAATATTGCTTGTTCATCGATTAGATAATTACAAAAGTGTGGATTAATGTACCTAAAAACGATGTCAATATGACATAAATTTCTGAATAAATTAGAGGAAACCATTTTATTTAGAGCGTAGAAATATTCATCCACAATTTTTTCTGCTGACCAAATCGAGAGTAACTTTTCTGCTCCTGATGGGACGGTAATTGGATAATCATACATTAATTCATGAACAGAACCCGCGATAAAGTCTAATTGATCTCCATAATTATCCAGAAACTCGATTAATTGATTCTCCCGATCGATATAATAATCTACTTCTAACCCACTTAACACAAAATCGTAAGATTCCTTAATATTATCTATTTCTTCGATATAATCTACGATTTTTTCCCCATAGAAAGGGTGGTATTTGTTGGTTTCGACATAATATAGCTCATAGTGTTCTAGAAAGCAGATATTGATTTGATGCTCTTCACAAACATCTAAATAATCGTAAAATGAAGGACCGTTTTTAGAAATATCAAAACTCCAATTTGTATGAACATGATAATCTGTGTGCGGAAACTTCATATATTAGCTAGTCATAATTAAAGCTAAAAGATAAAATTTTTCCTAAGCTCAATCCATCGAGTTTTCCTTCGAAAAAAAGACCTCGTAAAACAACTCTTTTTCTCCTACTTCAGGTGGATTAACTTTTGTATACCCACCAGTCCTTATTATACGAACGGTTTCTTTGTTTTGTATATGGATGTTTCCATAAAAGCCTTTAATTCCTTTTTCCTTGGCAATGATTATAAGATGGTGGTATAAAAAGGTTCCTAAACCGATACCTCGATAATCTTCTCTTACAAGAAAACTATATTCTGCCATATTCAATTTTGGATTAAGATAATATGTTGCATTACCTACCATCTCTTGACTACCAATTTCTCCCACATAAGCTCCAATTGAAAAAATGTTGTCATAATCGATATTCACTTCTGTTTGAGTTTTGGAATGTGTGAATTCTTTTTTAACCTCGAAAAATCTTAAGTACCTGTCTCGCTCGTTTAAACTATAATAAAGTCCCTTAAGTAATGGCTCATCAGTAGTTTTAACAGGTCTCACAATAATTTTTTGACTATTTCTCGCAAAAAATATGGTTTCATATCTATTCGGATACAAGCATATTCTCCCTTCCTCGTCACAGGGTAAGATTTGATCCGAAAATATATAATTATGTTGTTTTGCTGCATCTAACAAAGTTTGTCTAAAATCTGGATGAGCAATACAGATTAATGCTAATACCCTTTCGCGAATAGATTTACCATGCAAGTAAGCAACCCCCCATTCTGAGACGACATAATGAACATCTGCTCTCGAGAGAATTACTCCTGCCCCTTCATCTAAGTGAGGGACTATAGTGGATTTTCCATTTTTTGTTTTTGATTGAAGGACAATTATCGGCTTTCCTCCCTTTGATAGAGCGCTACCCCTCATGAAATCGACTGTATCCCCTATTCCTGAGTTAAACTTATATCCTTTAGTGGATGTGTTGACTTGTCCTGTGAGATCAATCTGTAATGCTTGATTGATGGACACCATTTTTTTATTCATCGCAATGTATCTTGGATTACAAACATAGTCAGATGGATAAAATTCGATATAGGGATTGTTATTCACAAAATCATATAATTTCCTAGTACCTAATGCAAAGCTCGTAACTATTTTTTCTGGATGAAAGTTTTTTTTCCTACAGGTAAGCGTTCCGTTCTCTATTAATGGTATGATATTATCAGTTATGTAATGACTGTGCATTCCCAAATCTTTTTTTTCAGCTAAAAAATTTAAACAAATGTTTGGCAAATAACCATTTCCTATGTGAATGGTCGATTTATTTTCTACAATATTAGCAACATTCATACCGATTTTCTCGGATACCTTATCAACATCTTTAAAACTGAACTCTAGCAAAGGAGTGTTATTGAAAACGAAATATTCAATTTCTTTCATGTGTATAAAACTACTTCCTAAAGTTCGAGGCATTTGAGGATTAATTTCTGCGATTGTCAAATATGCCGATTGAGCTATAGGTTTAGCCACATCTACATTTATTCCAAGCGAACAGAAACCATAGCGATCAGGCGGAGTCACTTGAATAAGTGCGACATCGCAATTTTTTCTTCCCGAAAGGAACAATTTAGGTATTTCACTTGCTAAAATCGGCGTGTAATCTGCTTGACCTTGGTTAATTTCTTCCCTCAAAGTTTTTCCAATGTAGAACGCGTTGTGTCGAAATAAGTCCTCTGCTTTATCTGTGAAATATTTTTCAGGTCCGATGGTTAGAAAGTGAATTAATTCGGTATCTATCAACGATTCAGAGGATTTGATTAATTGAGATGTTAACGCTTGAGGTTCAGAGCAGCCTGAATCGATAAAAACCCTATTACCAGGGATTATTTTCTTAATTGCTTCTTCGACAGTTATTTCCTTTTCTTTCCAATTACTTCGCCATTTTGCATCGAAAAGTTCGGTTTGCATTATCTATCAAAAAATATATGGGTGTTATGTTAAATAAAAGATACTCAAAAGTTTAATAGTTCATATAATAATTTACGAAAACCTCACCGCTTTCGTATAAATTTGAAATTTTCATAAAACCTTCAAATTTATAATTGAAATTTTTAAAAATCCTTCATCCCTACTTCTTTTGAATTTGTTAACTTGAAAAAATCGTAAAACTTTTATAGTATACGGAAATTCAAGTATCTTTAAAATTTTTAAAGAACTATTAAAAAATATCTTATTTACCATTAATAAAAAAAAAAAAATTCGAAATTGTGAAGTTTTATGGCAGAAGAAGATAAGAAAATGGAAAGCATCCTAACTGAAACTCGAAAATTCGATCCTAGAGACTTGAATGCCGAGTTTGCTAACTCTGGAATGTCTATGGAGGAATATAAAGAGCAGTACAAAAAATCTATCGAAGACATGGAGAGTTTCTGGGGAGAACAAGCAAAGTCGTTAGACTGGATTAAACCCTATGATAAAGTGTGGGAAAAAACCGATTTATTCCCTGGTAAATGGTTCGTAGGAGGAAAACTCAACGTGTGTTACAACTGCATTGATAGACACGTTAAGGCAGGTAAAGGCAACAAACTAGCTATTATTTGGGAAGCTGACGAGCCAGGGGAAGTCAGAAACTTTACCTACAACGATTTGTTGAAAGAAGTATCTAAAGTTGCTAACAAAATGAAAAAATTGGGCCTTAAGAAAGGTGACAGAGTCACTATATGGCTCCCTATGATTCCCGAATTAGCCATAATCATGTTGGCGTGCTCTCGTATCGGTGTTATTCACTCCATCGTATTTGGTGGCTTTTCTAAAGAAGCAGTGAAAGATAGAATTGAGGATTCTGACTCTCGATTATTATTTACCAGCGACGAGACTTTACGAGCGGGAAAAACCTATCCAAAAATGGCGGATGTTGTTCAAATTATTGACGATGTGCCAACAATTGAGCATGTAATTGTAGTTAAGAGGTCGGGAAACGAAGTTCCTCACACCCTTAAGGATATCTGGTACCACGACTTTATCTCTGATGTAAGCGATGATTGCCCGTGCGAAGAAATGGACTCAGAGGACACTCTATTCATTCTTTACACAAGCGGTACGACGGGTAAACCGAAAGGCGTGAAACACACGACCGCGGGATATATTTTATACACCTCGTTCACTCATAAAATCGTGTTTAATTACAAGGAAGGAGATGTCTGGTACTGTACAGCAGAATGCTAAGCATATCGCTAAGCTTTGCTGAAATATAGGCTGGATTACCGGACATTCCTACATTGTATATGGTCCATTAGCTAACGGAGCAACGAGTCTGATGTTCGAAGGAGTCCCTACATACCCAGAGATAAATCGATTCTGGGATATTGTCGAGCGACACAAAGTTACCCACTTCTACACCGCTCCAACGGCAATCAGAGCCCTAATGAGATACGGGGAGGAACCCGTAACCAAACACGATTTAAGCACTATAAAAGTCCTTGGAACGGTAGGAGAACCAATAAATCCCGAAGCGTGGACATGGTATCATCGAGTCGTAGGTAAATCCAAATGCCCTATAGTAGATACATACTGGCAAAAAATGGTTGCAACTCGCAATTATTAGCTAACAGAGACGGGGGGGTTTATTATGACTCCAATAGCGACTGCTACACCTACAAAACCAGGTTCATGCTGCTTACCATTCTTAGGAGTTAAACCAGTTATCTTTGATTTAGAAGGAGATGAAGTAACAGAAGCAAATGAAGGAGGATATTTCGCTATTCAAGCTCCCTGGCCAGGGATGTTGAGAGATGTTTGGGGTGATACAGAACGTTTTAAATCCACTTATCTTGAAAGATATCCCGGACACTACTATACTGGTGATGGTGCCCGACGAGATGAAGACGGTTATTACTGGATTCTAGGACGATTAGATGACGTAATTAAAGTATCAGGACATCGAATAGGAACTATGGAAGTAGAATCTGCTCTTGTAAGTCATCCAAGTGTTGCAGAAGCTGCGGTTGCTCCTTTTCCACATAAAATAAAAGGACAGGCTATTTGGGCATTTGTGACATTAATGCAAAATGTCGAGAAATCCGCTAAATTATCCAAAGAGATTCGAATGCATGTTAGACAAGAGATTGGTCCTGTATTTCAACCAGATGTCATTCAATTTGCTGACGCATTACCTAAAACGAGAAGTGGAAAAATCATGCGAAGGATTCTTAAAGCGATTACTACCATGTCTGATGTTGGAAATGTCACCACTTTAGCTGATCCGTCTGTAGTAGATACTTTACTCGAAGAACGCAAGAAAATGGATGTAGAATTAGGTTAAATTAAATCCAAATTTTTCTTTTTTTTTTAGTTAATTAGTTAAGTTTCATAAAAGAGATTGGTTAACTCTTTCTTTAATGTTAGTATATTTATTTTATAATATTTATATAAAACTGATGTATTTAAGGAGAATTTTTGGTTTTCAAACTCTTTTTCTTTATCATCAACATTAACTATATCAAAAGATTTCAGTTGAGCTAAAGATAACTTAATATTTTTTGAATAAAACCCATGTTCATGAAAAATTCCTCGATTTCTTATTTCATCTATTAGATCGTTAAACTTCATGGAATTTTCAATGAGAATTAATATTATTAAATTTTTTATATTTCTTTTTATTCCATTTCTACCTATTAAATCAATATGTTTTGTTAATTGTGTAGGTACATTTGTTAAACGATTTAGTTTACTATAATAATAATTCTCTCTTCCTGAACGATAAGAAACTATTACATTATCCAAATATTCAAGAAATTTTAGTCTTTCTACAAATTTGTCCCTATTATGGACTTTATTTGTATCATATAAATAAGTTAGGTTAAGTATTTCTAATTTTTCTCTTAGAATAGTATTTGATATATCGATTAATTCTTGTGTTTTATAAAATCGAGAATGCATTTGCAGTATTGTTTCATACAGCACATCCTTCCAATTTGGAGCTAATCTTTCTTTTCGAAATCTAGCATTTCCGAGTTCATTGAGAGCTTTTTCGAATTTCCTTTTTCCACAGATTTTTATTCCCTGGATTTCGAATGTATCGAATTGATCATCATCCACATAAAGCCAATTAAATAGTCTATTTGTATTCAAATTACCACTAAAATGAAGTATTTTTAACCATGGATGATCTAAGGTTAATATTTCTCCTTTTTCTAAGTCTAATGGACTTAAACGATAGAAACCATAACCTCTTTTATATATGGTAAATTTAGAAAACAATTGATATTTCTGATCTTTTATTATAAAATATTGTTTTCTTTCATTTGTTATAAAAGAAGTTAATCCAGGTACTTCATTTAATATAAGTTGGTTAAGCGAATTTAAAAAATTAAATGGCCCAATTAATTTAAAGCTGGTATCTCCTCTGGAAAAAGAGCCAGCAAACCAACCATCACCATCAAAATAACCTCTAAAAAAATCACGTACTAAAGTTTGTCCATAAATTCTATTCTGTATAAAGTCTGGGGGATAGATTATCGATGCTATTTCTTCTTTACTATGTGCTTTTACCATCCCAAAATCGAGTAATGTTAAAACTAATTCTTTACTAAAGACATTTAAATGGTATTTGTTATTTTCATCAGGACCATTAATGTTTCCTCCTAAAGCTCTTTGAATATTTAATAGAATCTCTTTATCTCGTTCTTTTTGGGTAGCACTTATTTCATAAGGATTAGTTCTAATTGTCCCATCTGCCAAAAGAAATCCCATAACATAAGCTCTAACACGCCATAACGGATCATTCTCAGCAAGTTCTATTGTGAAAATATTATTATCTCCACAAAATAATTCTGAATCTTTTCTATCACTCATTTTATTTTAAAATTAATAAATAAATCATTATAAATGTCAATAAATAGTAATTTTAAACATATTTAAATAAAATTTAAAAATTTTATTTAAAAAGGGTAAGATGATTTTCAAAAAAAAAAGAAATAAAAAGTTTGTACTAATAATTAAGGATTCCTTGGTATAATATTATAAAAGAAAACATAGAAAAAAGAATCAAAAATGATTTAATAGTGGCAAATCAAAATAATTTAGAATTTGCATTGTTGGATTTTTTTTATAGTAAAATCCTTTCCAAATCAGATTCTTGGCTTAGAATTCCATTTAAGGAAATAATAAAATTAAAGCCATTTAATAAAAACCATCCTAATGATGTTATGTATATACTAAATCAGTTGGTGGAAAAAAAGTACATTGAAAAAACATGGATCCCTACAAGAGAGGATTATGTATTAAGCATAAAACTAGTTGGTATTTTAAATTGGGAGAGGAATATGTCAGGTATGAATCTTATCTTTACTGATTTGATGGTGAAAATCTTAAAAATTTTTAGAGGTGTAGAAATTGGAAAATTTAAATTAGATCCAGGAGTTGGAAATCAATGGGGTATATTACCAATTGATAAAATTATCAATAAATTAAAACTCTCAACTGAAGATTATGAACGAATTCGGTTTATTACTTATGGAATAGCTGGAATATTCATCAGATCAAATGCTTGTGGCTACTCAGGTAAAGATGGTTTTATTTTTTTTAAAGAATATGAACCAATTTTAAAAAAAAGGGGTAGAGATTTTTTGTTATACCATACAAAATTAAAAAACCTCTTCACCGATATTCAAGATCCAAATACAAAAGAATTTCTCAGGGAAGATTATGATACCTTATATTTTTTAATGGAAAATAAGAAATGGAGAGATGTCGCAATAAAAATGGGTTCAATTTTAGACTTATTAACATATCAATATTTCTTAGAAAATAAAATAAAAATACCTAATAACAATAATCCTGGATTTCATGAGTGTATTATTCACATCCAAAAAAATCAATTAATTGGTGATCCAAATGACTGGTTTAGAGCAGATCAAATACTTCGTGATTATCGAAATTTTATTCATCCTCATCTTATGCTCCAGAAGAATTTGATAATTGATGAACAGACAATAAAAATATTAGACCCAATTTTTAAGAAATTAGTTTTATTATTCTAAATTGCATAATTTATAATACAAATAATCTATAGAAACACATTTCAAAATTATTAGAAATCCGCTAAGTTATCCAAAGAAATTAGAATGCATGTTAGACAAGAAATTGGATATGTGTTCCAACCAGATGTCGTTCAATTCGCCGACACACTTCCAAAAACGAGAAGTGGAAAAATAATGCGAAGAATACTAAAAGCCATTGCGACTATGTCGGATGTAGGAAATGTGACCACATTAGCAGATCCAGCCGTTGTCGATACCCTTCTCGAAGAACGCAAGAAGATGGATGTTGAAATAGGATAAATTATATTTGTATTTTGCTTTTTTATTTTTTTATTTGATCCTTTTGTTGGGAATTCTTAGTTTGATATCAAAAGTTACGTCTTATTCTATCGTTAAAATTGTTCTAAAATTATTTAAAGAATAAATTCTTAAAGTTGATTTATTGTTTAGTAAATGATAAGCTTGAGAATATCCAATATGAACGAATATTTAAAAGAAACCAAATTATGCAATTTTCACGACCTAAAATTAAAAAAAAAATTAGGAGTCATCATCCAAGATGCAAAAAATGAGAGAGAAAAGGCTTTAAAAATCTTTTTTTTTATCAGAGATAAAATTGAATTTAACGCAACATTAAATATATTTATTAAAGCATCTAAAACGTTAAAAAGCTCTACTGTGGATTATTGTAATAAAATAAATCTACATACTGCCTTATTGCGGGCTGTATCAATTCCTACAAGACTTCATTACGTTGAAATAAAAAAAGAGATTCTCGAATTTATCTTACCGAAATTTATATATAAACACTTGCCTAATCCCATTGGTCATTTTTATTGCGAATGTTTTTTAAACGAGAGGTGGATTGCGTGCGAAGCTCTTTATGATAAAGAATTATACGAAGGAATGATACATACTGGAATCATTACACGAGAGCAAATTCCTACTATTGATTGGGATGGAGACCATGATTTGATATTGCTTAATCATTGGATCGTGAGAGAGAAAGCAACTTATCAATCTTTTGATGCTCTAATAGAAGAAGAAATTAAAGAAGCAGGAATGCCTCCTAAAATATTTTGCATGCTTTTTGATTGGATTGCAAGATTAGGATCACAACGAGTCACCAAAAAGATACGAATCAGTGATTCCGCTTTAGTTTAAGGAAGACTCTTTTTATCCTAAATATTAAAAAAAAAAAATTAAATAGTTGTTAAATCTAAAGTTGCATATAAAGCAGGATGATCCGATTCTAACCCCCCAGTATAATGAATATACGTGAATGATTCATTTAACTCATGTGAAACAAAAATTTGGTCTATTCTTTCATCTGGGATTGTACGCTCACCAGCAATGACAGGATCAACTACGGCATTTGAAGGATTATCGTTAGATACTAACTCCCAAGCATCATAAAGTTGAGTAGTAGTTATATTATATTGTTCTGTATTAGGGTCAAAATTAAAATCTCCCATTAAAATTACATTCTCTTTTCCAGCAGTAACAGTTAGAAGATTTTCTTGTTGGATTATTTGAGTTCTATCTCCAGTGGTTGTATCTCTATAATTTCCAAGATGAGTTACAAAAATATTGAACCTTTTAGTTCCTATAACAATTTGAGCCCAAATTGTCGCAGATTGTTCCTCTACGCATTCCATATAAAATGTACGAGGATTCTCAATAGGATATTTTGATAACAAAGCTATTCCGAAAGTACCAGTAACCGTTTTGGGACCAAAATATGAATAATATCCCAGAGTATTAGTAATATAGCGAACAAAATCCGAGTTTCCATTAGCTATTCGATTCGTATCAGATTCTTGTAAACCAATGATATCAGGGTTTAAATTCTTTATAACAGAGTATTGCCCTTCAAAATTTAAATTTCCAGGTTCATCAACACCCTGTTGAATATTATACGTTAATATCGAAAGAGTATTATTATCCGTGGGTGTTTGTATGTTAGGATGTTCTATTAAAAAACCTCCTATTATTGTTACTATAGCGATTATTCCGATAATAACAACACTTTTAGATCTAACATTGTTAATACCTTTGGAAATTTTAGAGAACTTAAGGGATCCTTTTCTTATTAAAAATATTGGCACAAATATTATTACTCCCAAAATTAAAAATACAAGCCAAATCATATCTCTGAATATTGGTCCAATGACGGGAATATAATCCCAAGTAGTAGTAAACACCGCAGAAAAGATCGTGAGAATGAAAAAAAAACCTACCATGAAAAACGATACACCTAATTTTCGAATTGATGGATTACTTCTAATTAATTCCCTTGATAATACAACAAAATCAATGAAAATGATAGGTGAAAGTAAAAGCATTGCATATAGGATGATCTGATGTAATATTGTGGTTTCAGGAGCATAATAAGGATATGATGAGATAAATGCAAATGGAATTTGATTTATTCCAATAGTAAGCACAATCATTAAAACAAATAATCCATTCCAAAGTAAAATCCCCTTAGAAGGAATTTTACTAATCAAATCTGGCTTTAAAGATGCAATTATTATAAAACTCATGATTACTAATATAATAATTGATGTTATTGCTACGATATCTCCTTCTGTCCACCTTGCTATAACAGTAGGGCTACTAAAAGAAAAATAACATAATATTATAATACCAAATAAGCCAAGACTAAGAGCAAGAATTTTCCATTTACTCGCAATTGCTCCCTTATTACTTATATTAATTTGATAAGTCTCTCTCTCCTTAGGATTTAGCAGATTTATCATCATAATAGCACCAATAGCAGCAAGAACCCACCCAATCCACAGAAACCAAAATGATAAAGAAATATCAACTGACGATCCAAGTGTTCTAAATAATATCGAAAGTGCAAGACCAAAACCAAAACTAATACCCAATGACAAACCTCTTTTTTCATTATTTTCTGATGATAAGTGTTTAAGATATGCAGGAAAAAATATCATAAAACATCCTACACCTAGCCCAGTAATTATCATTTTAATTTGTGTTCCAAAAAATGGTTGTAAGATTCTACAAATAATCATCAGCTCTCCAACAAATGCCATTATTGTACGAGGAAATTGTTTTTTGAAAAATATTAAAACTACTGGAGACAATAGAAATAAAATCGCAGCTACATTTTCATTTATACCCTGCTCAATATAGTTCATTATGTAAATAGATTCAACAAATTTAGTTATCAACTGAAAGAAAAATAGAAATATTATGCTTAAAAGAATTAGTTCAGAATAATATTTGCTTAAGTGTTTGTTGTAGATTTCCATAATTACCCAAGAATATTAAAAATATATTTATACTTTATTTATACGCACAATGTTTATATGTTTCAGAAATTCTTGATATGGTTTTTTTCAAATCATTATATGAAATATAGCTCAAAGTATTCTTTTAATAAATCAAAACCATTAATGAATAAGATCAAATCGTTACTTAAAATATTTAATTCGAAATAGAAAAAAAGAATGGGAACCTGACAAAAAATTTTAATTAATTCGTTTTTGAAATTACCTAACTCAATAAGAAAATACAAACATAGCATTTATTCTTCCAGAGTGGTGAAAAAGTTGATTATATTATTTCAAAATATTTTGAAAGTATAAGATTATAACTTTTTTAGATGATTCAAATCCTATACAATGACTGTCATTTAAGATATATTTTTATATTAAATGATCAAAATAATATTATATTAATTATGAATGAAGATGATCCAATAGATAAATTAAAAAACGCAATTTTAGAAGGAGATCCAAGCAAAGCAACTGATTTGGTCAATGAGTTAATTAATAAAGGTATACATGCTAACGAGATCCTGAATAAAGCAATTCTTAAAGGGGCAGAAGAAGCGGGCATTTTATACGAAAAAGACGAGTACTTTCTGGCTGATTTGTTAATGACCGGTGATGCTATAAACGCAGCTGTTGAAACGCTAAAACGTACAATAGGCGAAGATGTTGAAGAAGAACCTAAAGGTTCTATATTAATTGGAACCGTAGAAGGCGATATCCACGATATAGGCAAAAGCTTAGTAGTATCGTTGTTAAAAGGACAAGGATTTAATGTAGTCGATTTAGGATCGGATGTACCTCCTGAAGAGTTCCTCCAAAAAGCTAAAGAAATTAATCCTTGTCTAATAGGTTTAAGTGGATTAATGACTATGAGCATCTCAAAAATGGTAGAAACCGTTAACTTACTAAAAAGCGAAAACATAATTGCTCCTATAATCGTTGGCGGCGGCATCTTATCGAAAGCATCTTGTGAGATGGTTGGTGCAGATGACTTTGCTAAAGACGGTTGGGAGGGAGTAAAAAAAATTCATAATTTAATTGGATTGTAAACGGTAAAGAGCAAAATGGTTAAAGATTGGATAGCCTCAGTAAATAGAATATTTAGGACAATCTCTGGATCAAAAAGAGTTGATAAAGTTCCCTTTCTCGCCTTCGCAGGAGAACAAATGATTTGTCGAGTAACGGGGAAAACAGTGAAAGAATTGTATAGTTCCCCAAAAACTTATGCTAATGCGATTATTACAACTTTTGAATTTTTAAACGCCGATTCTATAAACGTTCCAAACGCGTACGCAGGACCAAGTGAAGCTTTAGCATTTGCGGAAGCAAATAACAAATTAGATGTGATTAAATGGTTTGATTATCAACCCTTAATGTGTAAACAAGGCGAAATTTGTAAATCTGAAGAAGATATTGAAAAGTTAGAAATCCCTGACCATAGCAAGAATAATTTATGGAAAAATTCATTATTAACTGCCAAACTAATTAACGAAAAAACTAAATTTCCCCAAGTAATAAGCCTAAGTATTTGGTCTGTTGTCCAGGAATTGCGAGGGATCGAGGCGTATAAGGATATGCGGCGCAATCCAGATTTACTATTAAAGCTCTGCGAAAAAATCTACGATTCTCAAATGGATCTTTACGAGAATTGGCTAGAGATGGTTGGGATGCCTCCTAATGTTTTTATTGCTGGATATGCGTTTAATCGTCATATGATGAGTTTTCAAGATTCTATGCGATATGAAGGGCAGTTTATTAATAGGATGATGAATAAAATAAAAGTTCCTTTTATGCTTCATAATTGCGGAACTTCTCCTTATTTCACAGAAGTTGTTGAAGAAATCGATTTTATTGCCGTTAACGGCAGTCATCCGTTAGATATTGAATATTGGGTTGAATTTAAAAAGAAACATCCCAAAATTGCAATTATTGGTGCGAATATTGATGTTAGTAGAGAACTACTCACAGGAACTCCTATTGATGTCGAAGAAAAGGTAAAAGAAAACATTTTAAACTTAGCTCCCGGAGGTAGATATATATGCTGTCCTGTGTGTAGTTTACCTTGGGGAGTATCCATTCCAAATATACTTGCGATTCCCAAAGCAATTGATAAATACGGACACTATCCTATAATTTCAAATTAATTTTCTTTTCTTGAAGAACTCAAGAAAATTGAGGTAGAGACTAGCCATATTATTCATCAAATAGAAATTATAACATTTTTAGATCAGCTTATATTCTCAAAAAACCAAATATTGCAAATAATAAGCTTAATTTGTGCTTTATAAATAATACAACAACTATAAAAAGAATTTTTAAAATTATGGTACGACCAAAAGTGATTTTGCCTGAAGTTGGTTTAGATTACGAAGAAGTCTTTAAAGAAATGGAAGCCTCTGCCGAGGATGATATTAGATGGGAGGAAGGATCAGTTTGGAGTCTTGTTTACCATGCTAGCGACGCACACACGGAATTTCTCAAGAAAGCGCACAGTAAATTCTTTTCAAAAAACGCGTTAAGCCCGCTGGCGTTTCCTAGTTTGAAGAAATTCGAAACTGAAGTAATATCTATGGTTGCGGATTTGTTTCACGGAGATAGGAAATGTTGCGGTAGTATGACTTCCGGAGGAACGGAAAGCATTATGACCGCGATTTTAACTTATCGTGAGTGGGCTGAAGAGAAATTTCCACACATAAAAGAGCCAGAAATGGTATTACCTAGCTCTGCACACCCAGCCTTCGAAAAAGGAGCAGATTATTTCAAAGTTAAATCTGTCAGAGTACCAGTTGACGAAACAACGCATTTAGCGGATGTAGACGCTATGAGGGAAGCGGTTAATGGAAACACTATATTGCTGGTGGGCTCCGCCTGTGACTTTCCAAGGGGAATAGTGGATCCAATTGCCGAGATCGCAGCAATCGCAAAAGAAAAGAAAATTGGAATGCATGTGGATGCTTGCCTTGGAGGTTTTATGTTACCATTCGCTAAAAAATTGGGTTATAATATCCCAGATTTCGATTTTTCCGTACCAGGCGTAACATCCATTTCGGCTGATTTACATAAATATGGATATGGACCAAAAGGAAGCTCGACAATCGTCTATCGGAGCGACAAGATTTGGAAACACCAATTATATGTGTATGCCGATTGGTCTGGTGGTGTTTATATCGCTCCGACAATGCGGGGGACAAGAGCAGGAGGACCGATTGCTGCAGCTTGGGCGGGTATGAAAGCTCTCGGTGAGAATGGTTATGTAAATCTAGCAGAAAAAGTAATGACTGCAACAAAAAAGATTTTAAGCGGGATTAAGGGAATAAAAGAGCTTCAGATCCTCGGAGAACCTTTAATTAGCGTTTTTTCGTTTACTTCTAAGGAGTTTAACATTTTTCAACTAGGAGATATTTTAGACGCTAAAGGATGGCATCTAGATAGATTGCAATTCCCACCAGCTCTGCATATGATGGTGAATCCTCATCACGCTCCTGTAGTTGATAAGTTTTTGGTAGATCTTAAAGATGCTGTTAACGAAGTCCTAGAAAATCCAACTGAAGTCTCAGAAGGAGAAGCAGCTATGTATGGTATGATTGCCAGTTTACCCGATAGAGATAAAGTGAAAGGCTTTATCTTAAATTTCTTAAAAGACCAATATAAAATTTAATTTTATTTAAATTATTTTAAAGTAATAAAAAAGTAGAATTAATGTGTAGTACTCACTTAATTCAAGCCACTACCACATTTTGGACAAAATTTTGCATCCAGAGTAGTCTTTTCTCCACAATAACTACAATATTTTCCAATACTTTCGTAATTTCTGGAATAAGATTGATTCTGATATGTTACTTGTTGAGTTCTTGGCGTTTCATTAGAATTTCTCATGTATGTTCGATGGATATTAGGATTACTCGAAGAATTAGAAGCAACGATTCCTAAAGAAATAATCATCATTATACTAATACCTCCGATGATTAAGATTAAAGGAACCATAAGTATTCCTAAAAACACTCCCGTTAACAAACCCACTAACGATAAGATTATAAACATACTAAATATTCTTGACCCTAGACTCCTTCTTCTATAAGTATTAACAGGGACTATATAAGCCATTTTTCAATTTTTTTCCTTACATTAAATAAAAAATAATTAATTCTTAATTAAATACAGAAAACTAACATATTTAAAGCTACAAGAGTCTAATATTCAAGATTTTTATAGTTTAAAAAGATTTAATAATAGAAATAAAAATAGAAACGAATGGAGAAATTAGCGTGAAAAGAAATCCCATTTTTCGACCGGGAACTAACATTTCAATTAAAACTCCTTATCACACTTACGATGCTACCATTAGTTTCTATAAAGATTTAATAGGATTAGAACTACTAGAGGAGACTGAATCTTCGACAGTTTTTAACTTTGGCAGTATTAATTTATGGATTGATAAGGTATCTAATCTTAGCCATCCAGATGTGTGGTTAGAATTACACACTGACGACATTAACAAGACAAACCAATATTTGGGCGATAATGTGGAAAGAAGGGATGAAGTAGAGGATTTACCCCCTAACTTTTTTGGATTTTGGATATCCAGCCCAAATGGAATAATTCACTTAATATTAGAAGATAAAGAATTGAAAAAATCCTCAGAAAGTATTTCCTCCAAATGAGATTGTAAGTTTAATTCAATCTCAATGTTATCAGGTATGCCCGTTTTTATATTCGAGGATATTTCTTCCCTAACCGAATCAATTGAAAATATTTGCATTTTTTCCTCCCACTCATTCCAGCTTGCTTCGCTCTTAAATTCAATTAACTTTTCCAAATACACTGAAGCAATAATCTTAAGTGCTTGGTCTACATTTTTTGCTCCAATAACTATTATAGTGTCAAAATCAAAGAGCATTCCTTTATAGCTAAAAATAGTGGATAATCCCCATTTTTTGATTTTATACTTCAAGAAATTTAACACGCTGACGACTTCGAGAATCGTCTTAGAACCTTGTAAATTAAAAAAAATTCCCGAATTGACTTCACTTTTGATCTTGTCAGCTAAAACTGAAAGATTAAGCTCGTTATTTTTCATATAAAATCAATATTGCGAAATTACAATAAAAAGGTAAAAATATTAGGGATTATCTTCTATAAATTCTACTAGTAATTTTGCCAACTCTGGACCTTTATCTTCCTGGACAAAATGTCCCGCGCCTTTAATAATTGTATGTTTTTGTCCTTGTGCTCCTGGAATATTCTCTCTCCAAAACCTATCTCCCCCTCTTGTAATTGGATCGCTGTCAGAAAAAGCCGTTAAAAAAGGAATGTTCCATTCTTTAAACTTTTCAATGGCTTTTTTATTCGCTAAATGCTCAGGATCCTCGGTACTAATTGGAACCAGCGACGGCATAATACGAGCTCCTGCTTTATACGTTTCATTAGGAAATGGAGCCTCATAAGCATTTAATACCTCTTCAGTTAGTTTAGTGACGGTTCCTTGTTGCATAAAGGTTTTTGTTTTAAATTTTCGAATATTCCTCGATGTTTCGCGCCATTCGAGGAACGCATCAGACATTCTCTGTTCTCCTGTAGGTAAACCTCCATTAGAAAGCACAATTCGTTTGAATTTATCTTGATTCTCTATTGCAATTCTCAATCCGATTAAAGAGCCCCAATCTTGACAAAACATGGTAACCCCTTCGAGATTAAGTTTTCTGAACCATGTATTCATCCATTCTACGTGTTTGCCGTAGGTGTGATCTGTTTGCTTCGAGAGTTTATCTGATCTCCCAAATCCGATTAAATCCGGTGCCAATACTCTAAAACCCGCGCTCCGTAAAATGCGAATCATATGTCTATACAGGAAACTCCACGAGGGTTCACCGTGCATTAGTAAAATTGCGTTGGATCCACGGGAGCCTTCGTCAATGTAATGAACTCGCATTCCTTCGACTTCTAAATAATTTGGCGTATACTCAAAATTAGGGAGATCGCCAAATCTATCTTCTGGTGTGTGTAATATCATCTTAATTCTTATCTCGTTAAATGCTTTTTGCTAAATTATTTTATTTCGTTAAAATACTTTGCTTATTATAGGTATATACTATGAAATTGATTTTAAACTTTCAATTAGCTCAGGTAAGTAGGCTTCTAACCTCTCAAACGCTAAGTTTGCCATCGACTCAAGTCCTAATACAAACGCCATAAAAAACTTTCTATCGATTTCTATAATAACTAGCGTTTTGCGATTCATTTCCACTACAACTTTTTTTAATCGATTGTTGTTAATTGAAACTTTAACATCTTGAGCGCTTCTTATTACAATGGCACACATAGCAGAAAACGCTTCATGATCAGTACAACCATCCATTAAATTTACCAAAGATCTTCCATCATTAAACGATAGGAGAATTCCAGCTAATTTAAACTGGTTCTTAAGCTTTAACAAGGATTTTTTTATCTTCTCTATTTCGGAAATGTTCATGAGAAAAGATTGTTGTAACACAAGACTCCTATCATATAATTGATAATTATAAGTGTTTTTGATTTTTAAACCATCTCAAAGAAATATATCAATGCATAATTATTGAGTATGGAGGGTTTAACGAAATGCAATCATTTTTAAAAACATGTGCTATTATTATAATAATTAAGTAAAATCATCTAGATTACATAGTAAAAAGATATATAAAACAGAACGACTTGTTCAAAACTAGAGATCTCAATTAAAAACGCTCTATAGCTATTAAAGATTCAATAAAAAGAGGACATGAATAGATATGCAAGACGCCATGTTTAAGATTATCATTTTTGGAGATGGTGGTGTCGGAAAGACTACCTTAGTAAATCGTTACTTATCTGGCGTATATAAAGGTGACTCCGGTATTACTATTGGGGTTGATTTTCACATAAAAAAACTCGAAGTGGATGGAAAGCTCGTATCCTTGCAGATATGGGATTTTGCAGGTGAAAGCAGATTCCGGTTCTTATTACCAAGTTATGCTATAGGCGCCTCAGGGGGATTATTTATGTACGACATTACGCGCTATGTTAGCCTTAAACACTTCCAAGAGTGGTTAGAAATTTTTAAAAAGGGTTACATGGGCAAAGAATCTCCCCTTCCAATTATTATGATTGGGGGAAAATTAGATTTGGAGTATAAGCGAGCAGTTTCACGCCATGATGCTTTTGATTTAGCCAAGAAAAACAATTTATGGGGTTATGTGGAATGTTCTTCCAAATCGGGAGATAACATCGAAGAAATATTTATTGATATCACAAGGCTTATGATGAGAAGAGCTGGATTACTCTAAAACAAGACTCCTTAGGTAATCTCCTAATTCCATTGTGAACAACCTAGTATCCATGTAAGAAGAGGTCCCCCAATACAACAAAAAAACTTATGTTATTAAGTTTTAAGTACATCAATTTGAACATCACAATTTTTACATTTTATAGATTCTCCATTATAAAATTTTTCCACTAAATTCTTTGAAATATACTCGAGACAATAAGGACATAATCGAGAAGCAATCGAGACTCTCATATCTAAAAACCGATCTTCTGAAGAAATAAGGTTTCTGTTTACGAGTTTTTCTCTAGTTTCTCTGCTTATATCAGCTAAAAATCCAGTAATTTGGTCTTCATCATCTCCAGAAGCTTCGAGTTCTAATATTTTCTTTTCTCCATTAACTGAGATAGAAATGATATGTCCTTTTTTTCTTACTTTGGTGGTTCCATAAAACCAAGCTTCACCATACTTATTATTTTCTGAAAGTGTTTTACTAACAAGTTTGATATCGCGATTTCCAAGTACATTTAATATTGTTTCAAATATCATAACCACATTTTTTGGATTAGAAATAGGAAAAGTTTTCTTATCATGATGAATAAGATTTTCTTTAAGACTTTTAACTCTCGCTAAATTAACTTCTTCTTTTGTAAAAAATATTGGACATGATATTGAAATCATTTTAGGTTCCATAATTAAAGCTCGTGGTTTATCTCTTATATCGTGAAAACTGATAGTAGCATTAATAGGGCTTTCCATACAACTAATTGGCTCTAAATATAAGGAAATTGATTTTTTCTCATTTTTACCTAATTTTTCTATAAAAATACTATCTCCTTTTCGCTCATATCCAGGTTCATGAGCTATCCATTTTAAAGAATTAGGAATAACAAAGGTAATAACGAATTCTGTCAGAGGAAAATTAGTATTATTGATTATTGCTAGCTTAAATCGTACCTGACCTCCTATAAATTCATATTCTCGAGGAGCTGATATAATATACTTTTTTTTATCCGATTCAATGAACGATTTAGCCATGCCTTCTTGATCCTCTGTAATCACATCTGGTACTACTGGTTCTATTCCATACGATTCGCGTATTTTTACACGAAGTTCTGACTCAAAATTTTCAGCATCATCTAATTTACCCTGAATACCATCAATTAATTCGTTAAAATTACTATCTTTAGCTTGGGAAATTGTATCAATATATTTTAAGATTGAAGTGTTAACTTGGTTTACTGCTTTTATTAAGTTAGTATCAACTAAGGTTTTAGCTTTCTCTATATCCTCATCTGCACTCAAACATAATTCTTCTATTTGAAGTTGTTTTAGATTTAATTCAATGGTCTTAATCCTATTATTTAATTTTTCATAAGAAATATTAAGTAAGTTTGATGTAATTTGGTTATTCGCTCTTTGAAAACTGTTTGACGCCTTGATCCATAATTCCCTTGCTTTTTGAATATTTTTCTCATTATGCTTATCTATCGCTAATTGGTTATAGTTCTTACCACTTTCTATATAAGAATAGCAAATATTTTCTTTAAGTGTTCTTTTATACTCTCTTATTTCTTCTTTATCTTTTGATGAAGGTGCTTTCTTAAGGGCAAGATCGTAGAGATTTATAACCTTATTCCAAAAATCGATAGATTCTACAAAAGAATGAGTTTTATAAAGTTCTTTACCTTGCTCGTTTAGTTGTTTTGCTTTTAGCATCAAATTTTCATAGCTATCTTGTTTTTTGTTTTCACATTCAAGAATCATTTTCTCTGCATAAGTAATACCCTCTTTCCATCCTCGATTAAGGCATATTTGTTTAGATTTCTCAAAGAAAACTATAGCTTCATCATAAAATTCTTTACTCATATTATTTTTCGCTTTTGTAATAATTTTCTGGTTTTCAATTTTAATTTTCTCTAAGAGTTCTGCCACTCTTTTTGCTTCTTCGTCTTTTCTTACCCTAAATGTATCGGTTAGGGCTCTACTTCCCTTTCCTTTTCTTTCCAAATTATTCCAACTTCTCTCTACAACTTCTATTTTTTCTACTTCTTTTATCTTTTTTCTTCTCTTCAAAATGATTAAAGTTATTACCACAATAACAGAACTAATGATTAAAACAAGTATCACTGTAATATCACCTAAGGGAGTACTATTTCTATTATTTGGATCACTAAAATACCAAGAAATCTCTTCTTTATCACTAAAGCCATCTCCATCACTATCAGAATTGTTTGGATCAGTAGAATAAGTATTTACTTCCTCATAATCACTTAATCCATCATCATCACTATCTGAATTGTTTGGATCAGTAGAATAAGCATTTATTTCCTCATAATCACTTAATCCATCATCATCACTATCTGAATTGTTTGGATCAGTAGAATAAGCATTTACTTCCTCATAATCACTTAATCCATCATCATCAGAATCTTCTGGATCTGTTGAGTATTTATTTATCTCTTCATCATCACTCAATCCATCTCCATCAACATCGCTTATAGGAATATATAAGCCTGTTCCACTTTCTTCTAAAATGACATTTGCTGTATAACGGGTAGATTCCGAAAAGTAGTATTCATAAATTACACTTGATGGTCCATCGGTGGCAGCCCAAATAGCACATTGGGCTGCTCTAGTCTCATAATAACTAGTATTCGTTTTTAAATATGCTAAAATCTTCCCAACATTTGCAGAATTAGAAAATTTTGTCGAATCTACAGTGAATTCTATTGAACTTATGGGAACATCATTATAAATTTCAGTACAGAATCCATAGAGAGTTATTGTTCGCATATGACCGGAATAAGTTAAAGAAAGTATTTCATTTTTTGATATAACCATCGTTTGATACGAAGAATTTGATGGGATTAACTTAATACCTTCATCAATATTAATTGATACATCAACCTCCGTAAGTTGTTCTATAGATAAGGATATACATTTTCCATAGAAATAACCATTTCCTTTTAATGAAATCGACACGAGAGACTTAAAAGTTTGTGTAGCTTCGTACAGAGACATTTCTTGAACTGTAGTATTGACGGAACCAGTTTCTCCATTTTGTTTAACATAAAATTTAGCCGTTCTACTATCCCCATAATTGTCACCATAATAGGAATCTGAATGGACTACATCCAATACATAAGATCCCTTTGAAATATTGATTGCAACTATTCTTGGGGCTCCAGTAAATGAAGTTCCTTTAAACCCATATGTAATACTGCATTGATACTGCTTATTAAGATATATATCATAACCTCCACCTCCTCCTGCATTAATTGTCTCGTCCAAAATAATCAATTGATCGTCCTTATCTAAACTGAAACTTTTGGACCAAGAATTAGAACTTTGAGGAGCACAAGAAGTATGGAGGATTTCTTCTGCTCCCATTATTTCAATAAAGTCAGGAATGAATTCAACTTCTAAAGAATCTTGACCTGTGTTGTCAGATATATCATTATCAAGGCGATAGGGAACTTTAAGAGTGACCTCACCCCACATTTTCTTTACATTTGTATAAACTTGGTAAAATGTTCTTCCAGAATTAGTATCTTCATCATAAGGGACTTCAGGACAACATGTAACATCTGCTGTGGGAAGATGAATTGCTTCATATTCATTTCCAGAACCATCAGTTATATGAAATCGAAAATGTCCATCTGAAGACCCATCTGGATTATTTATCGTAATTAAAAACTTTCCGTCTTGAGGGATAACATATTGAGTTTCAAAAGTTTCTTCACTTTTCGGATCAGCGACAGTAAATTTAAATATATAGATTTGATTTGAATTTTGAATATTTGTTTTATCAATTTCTCTAGATGAAATTAACATCTCTGGTTTTAAGTAATAATTAGGAAGATTAAAACTCAATATGAGAAAACATAATATTAATATCTTATTTTTTTGTTTTTTCCAATTTCCCGCCATTATTATCACTTCATTTTTCACTTCGTTTTTTAAAAAATTATCCAAAATTTACTTTTTTAATGTTAAACTTAGGCTTTTTTTTCTCTGGATAAAGAAATGTAATGGAGTAATCACTTGAATTAATTCTTCCCTTATTGCCGACTTAGGATTTATAAGAGAAAGATCTAATGAATTAGTAGTTAATTCTTTAATTAAGTTAAAATTAATGTCTTTACCAACTTTTCTAACTTTTTCATAGACATCTATTAAAAGATTTATTCCATCTTTTCCTAATTGAGAGATAGAATAATTCTCTTTTTGCTTTTTAATCTCTGTTAAAAATTTTTTCCATTTTTTATCTGTATCTGAATCAACATAAATAGTCCATCTTGTACCTTCATGAGTATAGACTTTTTCTCCTCTTTTCCACTTTTTAAATTCATTTGTAATTAATCCTCTCCATACAGCTTTTTTACCTGTCTCTTTCTCAAATCTTATCATTTCTTCTGTTTTTTTGATTTTATTTGAATTCATCTTAGCTCAATTAATTAAAACCTTTTATGGCAGTATTTAAATATTAGATCTCTAAAAAAATATAAGGATTTTAAAATTTATAAAGTTTCAATATAGATAAACAGATTAGGTCATATTTTATGATGGTTTGGTACAACTTTAAATCTTTTTATTTTCAGTCCCAAATGAGACCAAAGGAATTGAAAATTCTTTAAAAGATGAATATCTTTTAGATATTGATAAAGTTCCAGCAGGAAACTTGTTTACGCTTTATGGATTTATTTGTCCTTCTGGAGAAACATTTTTGGTAGCGGATAAAGTACCAAAAGATAAGGAAGAACAAGATCAGATACTAACCTTAGAGAAAATTTCATATGCATATGAAGCAGTAGTCTACAAGAAATCATCAAAAAACCAATCAAAATACTGTTGCTAAATTTGAAGGTTGAAAGCATACCGGTATTGTTTAAATACAAAGCGAAAAAACTTAAGACAATTTGGATAGAACAGAGACATCCAATTTTTGGACAATTTTTTACTCCTGAACTAATTGCAAATTTGTTAAATATTCAAGTGTCCGAAATAAGCACGAGATTCAAGATTCAGGAGGTATCTACGAGATTTTGGTTTATGATAGTACTTTTAAAAACCTTAGAATCCTTAAAAAGAGCTAAAATTAACGAAAAAGTGTATACAGAAGTAATAAAATACACTCATGCAAAATCGATCCTATTATTGGCTCCGGAAACATATAACCCTTATAACGACCTTAGCGTGCGAGTTTTTTCACTGTTTTACGGAATTTCAGAAGTCCCTGGCCCAGGTTCAGGAAATGGATGTTTGGGTGAATTCCTTTTAAAGCACGATTATTACGCGAAAAAAAAAGCATTGATATAAAAATAGAGCAGGGCTATGAAATGGGTAGAAAATCCCTCATATTAGTAGCTGCTGAAAAAGAAAACGAAAATATTAGCGTAGCAGTAGGTGGAAATGCTTATATTGCGGCGAAAGGAACAATTTTAAAACACCATTTTTGCAAAAAATAAGGCTACGAAAATATAATAAAAATAAACCCTATTATAAAAATGATAAAGATACAACAGCAACACCACCCGCAACCACTACTACTGCTTCTTCTCGTTGGTGGTTGAACTTGCGCTTGCGGAGCAAAGACAGGTTTTGATTGGCTTCGTTTTAGCTCATCCAACTCCTGCCTTAACCGAATTAGCTCTTCGTTATTTGACGAACTAACTTGTTGTTCTAGATGCCGTATTCTGTTCTTTAGCTCGTCTATCGTTCTATCTCGCTCATCTATTTCGGCGCGCTTAACCGTATCTTTTAGCTTTGGTTTTTCAATTTCGTGTCCGCATAAAGAACAAAAACGCTCGCCTGGTTCTACATTACTACCGCAATATTGACAAAATTTTGTCATTACTTTTTTAATATTAGTAATTTTATCCTTAATATTAAAAGAAAAAAATACCCTCTAATATAAGTTTCCTAATATGCTATACGAGATTAGAGCGCTTTTAAATCGATTTTAGGCAATGATTCTCGCACCCTGTAATTTATTATTCAATAGGACTAAAATTTATTAGGATTACAAAATTTTTCTATATATAATCAAGATTTAAATTCGAGCTGATTCTAAATTAACGACACACCTGATAAATGCGAAAAATGCGGTAGTTCCGAGGATGTAGATTATTATTCAGCTGTGACTAAGAAGTGGTTGTGTTACGATTGCTTCAAGAAAGAATTAGGAGAATAATCTCTCTAAATTAATTCTCTTTTTTGCTTAAATTTAAACTCTCTATTAAATTCTGATTCTTACTTATTGAATAAGGTTCATTTCAAAGAGTACGCTAAAACTATGCCTTATATATGGATAAGTCGTCGAACCAGCTGCCATCATCCCCATTTTAATCGCTTCGATTAGTTCGGGTAAAGTTGCACCTTCTTTTATCGATTGTTCGATGTGGTACGTTATACATTCCGTGCATTTACTAACAATTGACACCGAGATCATTGTGAGCTCTTTGTACTTCTTTGGGATGACTCCTGGTGCAAATGCTTCATCGTCTAGCTTGCCAAATTTTTTGAAAAAGTCGTCACTATTCCTCATTTTTTCCATTAAGAACATCCTTTTATCCTTAAATTCCTCCATAGTAATCTATATAATTTGACTTATTTTTTAAAACTAATATGATAAACCAATAGACTCTAATTTAGAGGATTAAACAAGTTTAGTTAATTTCACTCTCAATTATCGGTATTTTAATATTTCCATGTCGAATTTAAAGTAGAGTTAAACCGAAAGAAAAACCCACACCAAAAATCCTACTTAAACTACAACTAATAACTGATAGAATAAATGAGAAGTATCCCCTCTTTTGTTACTGAGAAAAATGTTTTTGCGAAAGAAAAAGGTAAAACTTTCGGACTAATTTTTCCCGCGTATTACAATATAGCCATGAATGGTATGACGGTTATTACCTTAGGCAATATTGTTAATTCGCAACCTGGTTGGCGATTTGAACGCATATTTCTTCCGTGGAATCCGTTTGTGGAGCCTCGAAGTATGGAACACACATTAACTCTATCTGAGATGGATGTATTAGGTTTTACTTCGCAATTTGAACTCGATTATTTAATAGTAGGATGGATGTTGCGAAAAGCAGGGATTCCAATTGACAACATGATGCGAAAACGCAAGAAAGGTAAGTATCCTCCGGTGTTCATTGGTGGACCGTGTGCTGGTGCTAATCCCTTTCCTCTGATGGATTTAGTAGATGGGTTTTTCTTAGGAGACGCCGAATGCTCTCTCCCTCAATTTTTAAAAATGTTAAATAACGAGGGAATCGCTAAGTTTTGGAGTAACCCTTCTGATTTCAATAAAATAAGGGGTTTTTGGACTCCTCACGCATTAGAGGCTAATGGAATTCCATATTCCTCCCTTTTTCGGGAAAAAACATTCGAGGAAGTTGCTGGATCCTGGTACGATCGATTCGATTTCACCAATTTAGATGAAATAGGCTATCCTATTAGGCAAATCGTCTCAACTCTACCCGATTATCACCCATACGCTCCGATTAAAGGACAATCTTTTCAGTTAGAAATCGGGAGGGGATGTAGTCATGCTTGTAGGTTCTGCATGATTGGTTCAGGCATGTTTAGTCCTGCAAGATTCCGAAGCTTGTCTAGACTTCTCGAAATTGTTGATGAAGGCGTTACCGCTACTGATGTCTTAAAAGTAGGTATATTTGGAGTAAATTTAAGCGATTTTCCCCATTTAACCGATCTTTGTTGGTCTCTCGTAAATCAGGGATTAAAACTTTCTATTGCTACGCTTAGACCAGATAAAGTTACTTCAGATCTTATTGAAGCTATTTCCAAAGGAGGTCAAAATCGTCTTACCATAGCGCCTGAAACGGGAACCGACCAACTTCGTCGAAAATTATGCAAGAATATTACGAATGAACGCATCCTCGATACTACTCACATAATTTTTGAAAATGGGATTAACGCTCTCAAAAACTTCTTCCTCGTAGGATTACCAACCGAAACTGAAGGCGATAGATTAGGGATTATTAAGTTGATTCAAGCGCAGCGAAAACTAGCCCAACAATCAGGAGTTAAGGATTTTACCATTCAGGCTGATCTCAACCCAATGGTGCCGAAATGGCAAACTCCACTGAAAAATTGGGTGTATAATTACTTACCGAGTAATAGAACCGAGTTTAAAGAGCGAATTGAAATGTTAGATTCAGCGTTATGCAAAATACCTCATATCAAAACCAAATCTATTTCATTGAAAAAATTTTTAATGCAAACTTGGTTAACACACTTAGAGAATCCTATTAACGATATAATTGAATTGATACCTGTAGAAAAACACACTCAAGTTACGGTAAACACTTTCCAATTTCTAAGCCATTTTATAAAAAAATTCGATACTATATTATACGAAATCTGGAATAATTTCGAAGAGAATAACTGGCAAATAATACATAAAGTTCATGCTACATGCCGATCCGACGAGGATTTTTCAAGAAAGTATCAAAAAATGAATTTAAAAAAAAAATCTAAAAAATAATCCATAATAGGTATATAATTAACCAAAGAAATACCATTATTCCTAACACCAGAAGCGAACCAATTATTCCGATAATGGATAAGGTACTGGTCTTATCCTTGACTAATCCTCTAGCTCCCACGATGACCCCGATAATAGCTAGCATTATACCACCTAGCATAATAATGTACCAGCCAAGAAGAAATCCTATCCCAGCCAAGATTACAGATATTAATCCATATGTGTATCCCTCCTTCTCTGGTTTGTAGGATGAATAGGAGACACTCCCCTGCTGAGGATAAGTGGTCGGTTGGTAAGGCTGAGTCGGGTCTTGGCTCAAAAGAGAGTCTCCGCAATTCGGGCACACTCTCCACGACGGATCAACCTCTTTTCCACATTTTACACAATATCTACTCATGATTTTTGCCTTAGGTAATAATCACAGATATTATAATGATTTAACTAGATTCGAGACTTTTAAAATATTTCGATACTCTCGAACTTCCAATCTACTTTAGCCAATTAAGGCTTCAATTCTTAATTGAGATTTTTATATGTTAAAACTCCCGAAATTTCTCTATAGTATTGTGTTATTTAATAATTACTGAATTTTACTTAAATTTAAAAAGAATGAGATACTTGAAAAGCGAAATTAATCAAATCTTTTTCGTATAAAAAGCAATGACATTTTTGGAAGATTTTTACAATATATTAGGAATTGTAATCATTATTATTATGATTTTTCTCTCCTACAAGTTTTTTCAAAATTACATTACAACGAGACAACATTACCTTATTGCGGGGGCATTAATGGTCCACTTTTTCTTAATTGGGCTCTATTTTTTTACCGGTATCTTTATAGTTCAATTCTTTGGTAATCTATTGTTTCCACCATTTGTAGAAATTTTTATTCCTGAAAGAATTCAACTACTTATCAATTTTGCATTCGTTCCAATTTTGTATTTGTGCTGGTTGTATGTCTTCTGGAAACTTCTTTACCCTAATTCCGGAAGAAGGGCCCAAATTCCTTTTCTAATCATTGTTTTCCTTACATTGATTTATGAGATCGGTCTATTCCTAATCTTTTTTGGTCTTATCGATTTTGGTTTAGGCGATGATTTCTATGTTACCTATGTGACAAGTTCAAGGTTGTTTGCAGTATTTTCTATACCCACAATTGTAGTATTTGCGTGGAAATCAATCAAATCTGGTTATGCCGATTTAAGAGCTCGGGGTATTTTAATGATTTTAGCCTTCACCTTGTTTTTTACGGGGTTACTGATTGATACAGGAATATTCTACGAAAGTATTATGATAATTGTCGGAAGGATAGTTGTAATCTTTAGTATACTAATAATGTACTATGGCTTTTTTATTACAAAGGAAAAAAGGCTGTATAAATTTTTTTCAAGTCTTTTTGGCAAAAAGCAAGCAAGTAAAATGCCAATTTCTACTTCCACAACGGATTTGAAGAAAATAGTAATAGACTGTGATTGTACATATGGAAAACCTTTAGGAATTACAGATGATGGCTTAGCGTTGCTTTATCTTTTTGGATGCTCAGATTTTGAAATAATTGGTATAACAACTGTTTTTGGCAATGGAACTGTAAAGGATGTGTATAAATGTACGCAATCGTTAATTAATGCTATTGGAAGAGACAATGTTCCCGTTTTTTTAGGTGCTAAAGAAAAAGGCGATGTTAATACCCCTGCAGCTAAATTTCTAGCAGAGGTTTCAAACATATATAAGAACGATCTCTCTATTATCGCTTTAGGAACATTGACAAATCTATATGGTGCTAATCAAATCAATCCCGAATTCTTTAATAACTTAAATAGCATTACATTAATGGGAGGATCCACTACAGATTGGATTAAATTAGGGAGAATTAATATCAGAGACGCAAATGTAAGACGAGATTTAACCGCGGCATTTGAAGTGCTTCGCAATTACTTTAAAATCTCGGTAATTAGCTGTCAAGAAGGATTGCAAATCGAGTTTGACAAATCGTGGGTCAATAAACTAAAATTCTTTCCAAAAAGTTTTCTCGAACCCTTCTTGGATGAGATATGGGTGCAAAAGAAGGTTTTCCATATTGATCATATTTATATATGGGACTTAATTACGGCTATTTACTTTACAAATCCCGAACTTTTCAAAGAAAGCGAAATTCAAATTGAACTGAATAGCGAGCAAGATCTTTTGAATGGGGTTTTCAAGATCTCAAAAAAAAGCTCTGGTGTTTCGCTAAAGATGCCGGGGGAAATTATAAGTAAGCCAATGTTTGAACAAACTCTAGTGGATCGTTTAAGAACAGTTCATACTGAGATGATCGAAAGGAATTCCTATTCTGGATTGAAAATAAGCGCACTTAAGAAAGGACTGATGAAACTACTTGTCTCTCTATTTCTTCCCATTATAATGAAGATGAGCTTTAAAAAAATAGATGGAGAGTATTTTCGAATTACTGAAGAACGGATTTAACGTTGAAGCATGGAAAACCTTGAAAATTCAGCACCGTCGTACAATGGAGGGACCTCAATTTGGTAATAGTTTTTAACAATCTGAACAATATAGTCGCAATATCTTAAACTAACATTAATTTTTTGATTTTTTTTTAAGTATCTTATAATCGTATATATATTGAGTTTCTTGGATTTCTTTCCTCCTTCTTTAAATTCTTTTAGATAATCTTCTAAGAAATCCCGTGTTACTCTCGAAATTCGATAAATATCTTGGATTTTGTCTTTTAAATCAATAAGGCTTGCTTCATGGTTATTATTTTCGAAAAACATATGTGTAATTTCTTTTTCTACGGCTAAACTATAGCTTTTTATTAAATTTTGCTTATCTTTAACCACATCTAAATTTTTAATAATCACAAAATTTTGAAATTCATTAGTCTTTTCAGTAAACTCTGATTCGCCAATTATTTGGAGATTAACCTCAAGAAGATCCTCGAAAAGAAAATGAAAAAATTTTAAAACATTAGGAATCAAATACCTGACATCTGAATCGACAACTAATAAGACTTTTTTACCAAATAGTAATGTTCTAAAAATATACCAGAAAGTGGGCTGATATACATTCATCTTTACAAGGTCTATTTTAAATTCGGAAAAATCTACTTCTGTAACAATCTCTCTCTTTAACTTTGTAGAAGGCAACACTACTTGCTCGCATTGAAATACATTTCTTACGGAAAAATTCTTATCTATGTAAATTAAGAAATCGTGTTCACAGATGAATTTTTTTTCTACTTTTACCAGTATCATTGTTTTGCTTGCTTCTGTTATCTGTCGCGCATTTACGGTTATATATCCTCTCTTTGAACACGAAGGGCATTGGATCAATATCTTTTTAATATTATCAGTAAGGTTTATTTCTGTAGCACCTAGTCGATTTTATTTGAATATATAAAAATAAATATCCTTCCAAGCAACGGATATTATTAAACGAGTAAATCTTAGGAAGCAATAAAATTTAAATGGACTTGTATTGGAGAATGTTAATTAAATATAATTTTTCCATCTCTTTTAAACCTTTAATATTCTTACTTTAACAGGGAGAAAAAGGAACTTGGGATCTCAAAAGAATACAGGGAGTTTATAAATTTTTTAAATTACATACGAGAGCTGTTAAAAAAGACTAAGCTTCAATAAAAAAGGATATTTGAATTGGAAAATATGTTTCTCATACATATAAACCAGTTTTAAATGAGAAAAAGTTTTATTCTTTTTTTATTTAAGTTATTTTAACCAGTGTCATTCTAAGATCGGTTGAAATTTCAATATAACTTGGAAAATTAACCTGTTGCCATGCCCCGCTATTTTCTATTAGTATTTCTCTATTATTGAATGTGAAAGCACTTAAATCAAAAGCATCGTGTGTGTGACCAAATATTACATGAGTAATTGGCGGTCTTCCTGTGCTTTTTTCGTAATCAGGTAAGAATCCATCTAATATCTTTCGAATGAATGGATTTTTATCTTTTGGACCTTCTTTCTCTATGTTATTTCGTCTTGCGTCTGCCAAAAAATCATACACAAATTTAACATCTCTTTTCTTTTTTCTCTCTTTAGCTGCTATTTTGTCAAATTCCTCTTCAATTGAGTCTTTCATTGAAATATCAATTGTTTTGAAAAAGTTCTTCAACTCCTTGTGGATTGGATTAATGAAGTCATTCCATGCGATATTGTTAAATTCTTTAGCAACATCGAATGGATTATCTAATCCCATTTGCCAGATTCTTGACCAATGTTCTAATAGTGGATCAAATTGATAACCATGAGTTAACAATATGGTTTTCTCCCCAAATTCCAGATCATTCAAATTATCATATTGCTTATTCTCATCGACATCGCTTATTGAATCGCACGTAATTATTCCCGATTTGTTCAAAAAAATGTATTGATAGCAGTTATCGTCTCGCAGTAAATTTCTTTTTACTTTTTTATCGAACTCTTTGATTAAGGCTTCTTTTCGTTGTTTAAATTCCTTATCATAGTCCCCCGTTGTATCAATCTCGTGATTACCGAGACAAAACAAGAGTTTAATATCAGTCGACTGAATTTCATCTATGTACTTAAATATTTTGCGATAAAATTTCTTAGATTTAAAATCCCGAAAACTTTCCGTTATGAAATCAAAAAAATCTCCAAGAATCATTAAATACTTTAAATTCCTTAGCTTGTTTTCTTCTTTTTTGTTTAAAATCTCTTTTAAGAAGTATGTGAATAATTTATGTTTCATTTTAGATGCTCCTATATGAACATCTGAAATTATTAAAATCACAGTATTGGGACTAATTTCGATATTTTTTATCACTTTTTCAACCATTTCTTATCGCCTACAGTTTATTTTCATTTTTTAAATATGGAATCTTCTTAGATCCAGAAAGTTTTTTATAAAGCATCTAATTAGCATAATAATTGAATTGATCATTAGAATCATTTTTTCATATTTAACATTTTTATAAAAAAAGTATTGGATAATATTGTAAAACCTCTTTTGAGTAACGAACGGGAAAATTTGAGCGTTCGTTAAGAAATTCTATACTCTAATGAATCCATCAATTAGATTACTTTTTTCTTACGCTACTTTTGTTTTTTTTTTTAATTCTTATACGCGAATTTATTTGTATCAAAGACCATTTAAGTAAAATTAAGTCCAATTTTAATATCTTTGCTACACAACCTCCGACGAAATACCCACTTAGCGTTTTCCCCTAATATTTAAGTAAAAAGTCGCGTTTTCTTTTTCAGTTGAGAATCATAATAATATTAAATAAAGCATAGATTTCTATGTAATCTTCTCTTGGTTTCACTCACTAATTCAATTAAAAACCCGAGATACTAAATATTTAATATGATTTTCGCTAATTAAAGAGCTTTGTGTGTAAAAATATAAAAGACAAGATATTAATGGGTTGATAATCATTACTTGATGATTAATAATCGGCTAAAACCCGTAGAAAAAAGTGATTAAAAGAGAGATGTCAAACTGGAGAAATAAGAAAAATGCATCTGAAATTTTATTTAAAGTGAATTCAATCAGTGAATCTTCCTAAAAACGCATGCTTTTAATTTTAGGACAATGAGCTAAAACGCTCTTAAGTTTTAGCCTAGAAGTATCGTAAAATGGACAATGAAGGGGCGAGCGTTAACATTTTAGATAACGACAGTAAATTCGTGGCGGATTAGACTTCTTTGTATGAAATGTAAAAAACGAAGAATGTTGTGATTAAAAGAAGAGACTAAATTAAATTTTGAGGAAAATAAGGTTTTCGAAGGTGTTTTTACACACAAAATAAAAGATTAAAAAGGAATAATCTATCAAATAAAAACAAATTTGAACGAAATGAGATAAATTTTTAATTAATTGCAAGATAGTAAAGATTTAAAAGAGGAACACATCTTTTATATAATATTTCTTAGCGAATTTAACTCAAAGATTTATTACCAATCGTTTGACGAAGATCACTTTAGAAGAAGTGCTTAAAAAGGCCCACAAGGAATAGTTACCTCCCTCTGAACCACCAGACGAAAATGAGAAAAAAACCGAGTAAAGTTATCTAAATATATCGAGAGAAAAACGAACTGGATGAGAAAACTTGGAAAAAATGCGATAAGAAAAAAAATTTATAGGGATGAGAATATAATTACAGATTTATGGGGATATTAAAATTAAATGTGAAAAATGTATTGGTTATAAGGTTTACATTGAAGTGTATCTTCGAAATCTCTATATATTTAACGAAGAAGATAAAAAACCTGATCTAAATCATTCTGAAAGATGGATAAATTGTATTGTACGCGTAAAAAGACATTTAGCGCGATTTCTTGAATTATTATAATTAGCTCTCAGAAATGATTATTTATATTCCTTTTCCTTATTTGAATATTTTTCTATTAATATCATTATCTTATTTAAGAGATTTAACTTTCTGGGAACCATTTGAATATAAATTTTTTCATTTTTTTTAGTTCTATCATCCTGAGTTTCTACAAATAAAATTTCAATATTATTTGAACTAATTCTTGATATTTTTGAAGAAATTACTTGGTTATAAGTTATTATTTTAATTTCTTTAGGATACTTTGCGATAATCTTTTGAGAAGTAAAGACAAATAAGGTATTTTTAAAATTTTTTGCCTTTAAAAAAATAATCAATGGCAGAGCTGTAAATGAAAAACACCCAAATCCAAAGAATAAGTAAGAGATGATGAATTTTATATTTAATAGGGAAAATAAATTGGGGGAAAAAGACCCAATAATAAAAAAAAAAACTCCAGCTATAATCGAACCCACAATTCTAGTTTTTAGAAATTTTTTATATCTTGGTTTGTAATAAAGTAGAATTTTCTCATTACTATTCAAATACCCTAAAATATTTTTGAAGATTTCTAACGAAGTATCAATCATTTCAGTACCGATGGGAATATTGTCAGTAGAAGAACTCCTTTTATTTAGATATTCTTTTCTTGCGTAATCATGTAGCATATACTTAGAGTAGAGGTAATACCCATGAATAATTCCAAATCCCATAAAGGGAAGTACTATAAAAAATGGAACAATATTATAAAAATTCAACCATAGTACTCCAAGAATCAAACCATCAGTAGCTATTGCAATAACACCAAAAATGAGAACTAATACATTTTTATTAAATCTATATTCAATTGTTTTTTCTTTTAGTGCGAGAGGTATTACTATTTTATAGGTAAATATAATTACTGCTATGCTATGCAGTATAATTACAAATAACACTAAATTAAGAATACTATTATTAAAAAAACTTGGTGGGATATTAATTTCATCTAAAACCTTTATCTGTAATACCAATAATATTAAAAAATAAATAATTGGTGATATAATTAGTGAAATATATATAAACTGATATGATTTTTTAGAAGTTTGTTTATTAATTTCTTTGGATGAATCTTCCAAATTAGAATTCAACTCTGTATTATTAAAATATAGATCTCATTTAATTTAAATCCCTCCTTTGAGATTAAATACCAAAAAGCAATTATAAGGCAAATACTCACTGCGGCTAAGATTCCTAATCTGGATAAAATATATAACGGATTTGGTAAATAAGTTTCTGAAAATAAAATCTCTATCCAATATGTAGATAGAAAAATTCTTGAAATAGAATACACAGTTTCTCCTAACATTTTTGTTGAGGCAAATCCCCCCAAAAAAAACCATAAAATTATAGCAGCAATAACTGCCAATAGTATCACATTCATTGTCTGTTTAACTCTTAACCCAATAAGGCCACCAATACATGTATGAAGTCAAGTTGAGAGAAAAAATGCTAATATAACAATCTCCAAATTTCCACGAAATTCAATCTGAAATATTAAAAATAAAATGAGAGAAAAAACAGTAATTACAATAGATCCTAAACTCACAGCAATTATTTGTTTTGATGCAATATATACACTCCACTTAATATGCTGTTCCTTGAGAGATTTAATTCATCAAGGTCTTTTAGCAAAAATAGCTCCTTAGGAATCTTGTCAAGTAATAGCCTCTGCGAGGATTCTTGAAAATAGAAAAGAAATAGACTTAGACATTAGGACAACCAGATGTTTTGCGTTCGATGGTGAAAAATGGGCTCAAATTCATCATCACATATCCATCGATAATCCAGAGTTATTATCCAAGTATCAGTTTGCAGTAAATGCGAAATGAGTTACTCAAAACGATTAAAGGGGAAATTAGCCGTTTAAACAATATATTAAATTAAAAGTCCGCTAATTTTGAATGAAAAGAGCAATCCATTTACATTATTGCAAGAAAGTAAAGATATAAAAGAGGAACACGCCTTTTATATAATAATTCTTAGCGAATTTAACTCAAAGATTTACTACCAATCGTTTTGACGAAGATAACTCTAGAAGAAGTGCTTAAAAAGGTCTACAAGGAACAGTTACCTCCCCCTAAAGCCTTAACTATTTTAATTACAATTTTAGAGTCTACTAATGACAACGAGCTTAGGTTAGAGACGCTTAAAGCGGTAAAGAAATTAAAAATACAAAACAACGAGCTATTCGCTCTATTGGAAAACCTAATAGTATCAGACTTTAGCGAGTACGTAAGGGCACTCTCTGTGGAAGTGATGATTGCTCTCTTTCCGAAACGGTCCATACCTTCTCTGAAATGGGCGGTCGAGAAGAACAAATCGGGTATAGTCTTGCTAAGTTTAATAAAATCGTCGGAGAGTGTGGCGGAAGGATACTTACACGAGTTCGAATCGATGTTAATGGAACGATTTGAAAAAAATTACAAGGAGCTGATTGAGTATGGCATAAATTCCGAGGAGGCACTCATTATAGCGGTGTTTATAGCAACATCGAAGAAAATTCAAATCTATTATGGTAATTTTAAAACCGATCGTTATATTCCTTATAAAATCTTTCCTTATAGAGCTAGACTAAAATTCGCTTTAGATGATCGCGGACATATAACCAGATTAGAACTGAGAAACGCCGATGGTAGAGATATGCAGAGAGAAAAGATTTTAAACCAATTTTCAGAAAGTTTTTTGAGTCAATTTTGCAAACTAGAACACCTTCGGACTTTTCGCGTGATTTATTGCGGCAAAATGGTTACGAAAATTCCACAATCAATTCATTGCTTAAAGAACTTAGAAGAATTAGATTTTTCAGGAAACGAGATTAAAGAAATCCCCAAAACATTAGGATCCTTACGCAATCTCGAACGGTTAGATTTGAGCTATAATCTACTGCGATTTCTACCTAAATCAATGAAGAATTTGAAGAAATTAAAGGTGCTTGACTTAAACTATAATAAATTTGATCATATTCCCGAGGAGATAAGCAGTCTTACCAATTTAAGAAACTTAAAAATTAGTACTAACGATATAAGGCAAATCCCCAAATGGGTTGTGTATCTACCTTCAATTGAGAGAATCTATCTGGGCTTGACTAAGATTGACGAGGTTCCCGAGGCGATACGATCGATCGCTATTTCCCGAGGGATTTTGATACATGCTCCAGGATTAGTTATACCAGGTATTGTCTAAAAATAAATAACGATTCCTATAAATAATCCTACAAGATTGGTTTGTCTTTAAAATAGCCAACTATCATAAGACTGAGGATTAGGCTACACGCAAATAATTCAAAAGCACCAAGGGGGAAGAATAGAATGTCCAGTACCATTGTAATAGACAGGTTAATTAAACCAATCCAGAACCCCCACAAGCGATTTTTAGACAAGCCTATGGTCGACATTATCCGCATCACAGTAAACGCCCAAAAGAAGAGAATGAAAGTCGATGGTTGAGATTCTAGTAGATCCCGTATAAATGGAACGCTTAAATCAAATTCTAGGTACAGATTGGGGATTATGTTCAGTGATATTAACACGATTGCAACACTATCCACGATTTCAATTAGCGAGTAAATTAGAAACGAGAACGCTGCTAGTAATAACCACATATTTTCTTTAACATTTTTCAACTCGATGGAAGGCACCATATTAATGTTATTATTTTTTCAATTTTGGGAATAAAGCGCCAGTACGCTTTTTGTAGTCAATGTACGCTTGTCCAAATCGCCTAATAAGGTCTTTTTCTTCGTAATAAATCATTACGGGAGTGTATATCAAGATATAGAACGAGGAAATTGTTACTAAAAACCACGAGTTAAATAGGAAGCTAATTCCTACAAACATGGGAAATTCTCCGAGAGTTTGCGGGTGTCTGATGTAATTGTATATTCCTCCGTACATGTTAGTGTCTTTCGAGGGCGAGATCGTTTCGCTTCCCGCGTCTTTTACGCCTTTTAACATAACTACCGTACAAGGAACTAAAATGCAGATTCCGATAATAATTCCCAACCAAATATTTGAACTGATAATCCAATCGCCCACAATCGGTAGAGGAAACCAAATCCACAGCAACAAATTAACCACGGAAATCAACTCGGCAAAACCACCTATGGAACGAAAGGTCTTACACTGTTTCCACGCTTTTTCGCCGTGAGTTTCAGCGAGTTTAACGGGTTGGATGCTAAGCGTGTAGAAATACGCCAATATGAAAAAAAAAAACAATAACGAAACAAAATTACTTATCGCAATTATTATCAATATTCAACCCTTCTTTGTGTGAAAATTTAATAATTAAAAAAAAGGATTATAAACTAACATTTACCCATCATTTCTTAACCCTTATAGCATATCTTAGAACAACTGAAATCGTTAATGTAAACACGAACAAGATCCCAAGGAACCAATAACTAGTAAGATTGTATCCAAAAACTGTGTAAAACACTTGAAATCCAATAAACAACCCTGCAAAAATGCAACCCATAATCATTGATACCAAAAGGAATTGTGGAATGTTTTCATTATCAGCAGCACTTGTAAAATTCACATCCTCTATGTTTAAAAAGCTCAATTTCTGACGGAGCAATATCCAAATATACATGAACATGATAAATAGACCTATTATCAATCCCGAGTTTAGAAAAAGAAGTTGAATCTGAAGCTCATTGTCAAAAAGGGAGCCATAAGTTAGAACTGTTCCTACGATAAGCCAATAAAGCATGTTATTAAATACAATTAGATCGTCTATATCATTCGTGTCTTTTTTTTTTGTAATAAAAATGGATAATGCTAGAGCGATTACTCCAATTACAGTACCCAAAATAATGTAGATCAACTGAAAGTCCTCTAAAAACGGATCTAATCCTACAAAATTTCCCATGACAATTAAAAAGCCACTTGTTACGATGGAAATATTCTTAATTGAAATAATTAACGGCATAATTTTGTAATTCTTACTTTAGTATTAATAAATTGATTGTTTTTCAATCCTTATATGATTAAGAACAAACGATATTAATAAATGTTGAGGATATTGATGTAATACCATTATTTCAATTTACTGTTTGCTTAAAGATTCCTAAGTTATAAAATAAAGTTTTTCAATTATTCTCCGTCTAGCAAAATTGTTAATGGTTATACTCTCAAGTTAGCTTTGAAATTGCGAAGAGATCTTAATGATTATAGAATCATAGTTTAAATGTCTGATTAATTATATTAAAAACAGAAATGAAGCTGAACACTCATTTAAAAATTAATAACGATCTCTGTGGAACTCCTATAGAATTAAGAGAATATTACGCTAAATTGGAATTAAAAACAACTCAAAATATGGTAGTTGACGAATCTGGATTGATTTATGGCGGATTTGTGTTTGGATTTGCGGATTTATGTGCAATGGAGACTATAAATCATCCCAATGTCGTTTTAGGTGCCGCTAGTTGTAGATTTGAGAAACCAGTTGCGAATGGTGAGTTACTTACAGCTGAAGGAATGTTATCTGAAGTAGATGGAAAGAAACAAATTGTAAAGGTTATTGTCAAGAGAGAAGAAGATATTGTGTTTACAGGTGAATTTGTTTGCTTCACACCCGAGAACCATGTTTTAAGTAATAGGTGATACATATGGATGGAGGAGAAATCGTAGCAGAAGTTTTAAAGTCTAAATCTGTAGAACACATTTTTACGCTTTGCGGAGGACATATTTCCCCGCTATTAGTTGGAGCGGAAAAACATGGAATACGGGTAATCGATGTCCGTCAGGAATCCACCGCTGTGTTTGCGGCAGATGCGATAGCAAGATTGACTGGAAATCCTGGAGTTGCGGTTGTAACAGCAGGACCTGGAGTAACCAACTGTATAACTGCTGTAAAAACCGCTCAGATGGCGCAATCTCCGCTAATTTTGTTTGGGGGCGCGGTAGCTACGGTACTTAAAGGTAAGGGTGCTTTGCAAGATATAGAGCAAATCGAATTGTTTAAGACTTTATCTAAATGGGCGGTCAAGATCGAACAAAACTGTGATATTGTTCCTATACTTGAGGAAGCGTTTAATGTTGCGAGATCTAGAATCCCTGGCCCTATTTTTATCGAATGTCCGATAGATATATTATATCCGGAAAATTTAGTGAGGTTTTGGTATAGAATATCTTCTGGAAACTCAAAATCTCTTAAAAATAAAGCAATCAATTGGTATTTGTATCGTCATGTGGATAAACTATTCGCGTACGACAATATGAAAATTTCGAACGACTCAAATGTAGTAAATATTCCATTTTCCATTGATCAAAAGAAAATTCAGAAAACTATTGAGTTTTTAAAAAACGTAAAGAAACCGGTACTTATCGTTGGAAGTCAAGCGTTATTGAGAGTTAATGAAGTGAAGGAGTTGATCTCGGCTATAGAGCGTGTCAAAATACCTGTTTTTCTTACGGGCATGGCAAGAGGTTTACTCAGGGTAGATCACAAGTTGCATGTAAGACATAGACGTTCTAGAGCAATAAAGAGTGCAGATTTAGTAATCTTGGCTAGAATGCCCATGGATTTTCGTTTAGATTACGGTAGCAAGATAGGAAAAAGGGCAAAGATTATCGCTATTAATCGAAGCAAAAAGGAAATGAAAAAGAATAGAATCCCAGATTTTATTATACAAGCAGATCCTTCAACTTTCCTCCAGATGCTTGCGAAGTCTGATGCCATTCCTTCGACTTCCTGGGAAGAATGGTTAAGTATCCTTAAAAAAAACGATGTAAAAAGGGACAAGGAAATAGAAAGTAAAGCAAATTTAAACACTGATTACATAAATCCATTAAAGCTTTGTAAAAAATCGATAAGTGCCTTGGTGAAAAGAGTTTTATTATCGTTGATGGAGGAGACTCCATAGCAACTACCTCTTACATCATAAAACCACGCAAATATCTAAATTGGTTGGATGCAGGACCATTCGGTACATTAGGGGCTGGAGCAGGTTTTGCGTTAGCCGCTAAACTCGAAAATCCTGGATCAGAAGTATGGTTATTGTATGGAGACGGTGCAGCTGGATATAGTATAATTGAATTAGATACTTTTGTTCGACATAACTTACCTATAATAGCCGTAATCGGAAACGACGCAGGATGGACGCAAATTCAACGAGATCAAGTGAAATATTTGCAATCTTCGGTAGGAACTACTCTCACCTATAATGACTATCACTTGGTTGCGAATGGTCTCGGCTCTAAGGGATTTTTGATCAATAAAGAAGAACAAATTGAGGATATTATATGGAAAGCTAAAAAGTTTAATCAACAAGGTAATACTGTGTTAATTAACGCTTTAATTGGAAAAACCAATTTCAGAGATGGATCCATATCGATGTAAAGACCCTGATAATTTAGAATTTAAGCTCTCATCAGGCAAATTATTCTAGATGATATGTAATAAACTCGCAGTAAGGTTTAAAACCTAATTTTTTATAAACATGAATTCCCATCGAAGACGCTTGTAAAACAGCGTGTTTATATCCCAACTCTATCGCTTCTAATAAGGCATACCCGCTTATTGTCAGCGCGAAATTATTTTTTCTATACTCCGGCAAAGTAGTCACTGCGTGTAACCCTGCAGAGTTTTCTGAACAGCATAGTAATAGAGTAGTAACGACTTTGTCGTTGTATAAACCAATATATAGGGAGATGTCTTCCTCAACCATAAATTTGTTTATCAATTCGTCGCATGCGTGTATTTCAAATCCTTCAGAAACGCATTCAATCCAAAGTTTTGCGTCATTCTTATTTTCTACTTTTCGCACCACTAATAGTTTATTTGGATTAACTTTAAGTTCGCTTAATAATAAAGCCATTCCTGTTTGGTGATAATGCGATGTAAATCCCTTTTGTTCGATTAAGCGACCTAAAAAGCTTGGTTTACTTGACGGGCCGATAGTCCAAGAATTAGGAAGTATATTACTCTTAATTTTTGTTTTAATTTCAGAAATATTGTCTTCGAGCTCTGATTCCTTAAAGTTAGCGAAAAATATAGTATTTGGCCAATCGTAATCGGAGGTATAAATGTATTTTAATTTGTTGTCAGCTTTATAGTTAAAATTCTTGTTTTGGGAAGCCATGGAATAGAAATAGTGCAAATTTTCCTCGATAATCTCTATAACTCGTTGGTTTTTTATTTCAGCACTCATTATAGAAGCAAAGATCTTTTTTTATTCTGAATAATAAAAATTCTAATTATGAATTTATTAAAACTTTGGTAAAATACGCACACATTGGTTTAAAATTAAATTTAAATCGTAACAAAACCGAGTTATATTTAATATGGTTGATGTAGTAGGGATTGGTGAAATTTTAATTGATTTGATAGCCCAAGAATCCGTTCCAATTAATGAGGCCGTCACATTTAAACGATTTCCCGGAGGTGCTCCTGCTAATGTGTTAGTTGGGATTTCTAGGTTAGGACTAAGCGTAGGAATGATTACGAGAGTCGGTAATGATTTTTTTGGACGATATCTATTGTCTGTTTTAAAGAGAGAAAAAATAGACACCAAATGTGTAAAAATTGACGAAATATATAAAACTGGGTTAGCTTGGGTCGGTCTTAATGAAGACAAGAAACCTTCGTTTTCGTTTTATCGTTCTCCTTGTGCAGATATCAATTTACAAAAATCTGATATTGATAAGGAATACATCACTACAGCAAAAGTTTTGCATTACGGTACGGTTTCGATGGCAGAAGAACCAGCACGCTCATCAATCTTTCATGCAATATCAATTGCACATGAAAATGGTGTTGTAGTTACATGTGACCCCAATTTTAGAGAAGATTTATGGAGGACGGAAAGTCCGTATACCTATTTGAATAAAGTGATTCCTAAGACCGATATCTTGAAGATATCAATCGAAGACTCAGAAGGATTAACGAATGAATTCGATGAAGAATCTTTGTATTCGCTAATTAATAAAGGACCGAAAATTATACTAGTCACTCAGGGTGCAGAAGGAGCTACTGCATATACCAAAGACGAAAAAATAACTGTTAAAAGTTATAATGTCAATACAGTAGATACAACTGGTGCAGGAGACGCTTTTATGGCAGGATTCATATTCGCTTATTTATATAATTATAAACTGTACGAGTGTATATCGTTTGCAAATAAGGTCGCAAGCATCTCTACTACTAAAATGGGAGCAATGAGTGCTTTACCTACTTTAGATGAGATTAAAGGCTTTAATTTTAAAGGATAAATGAGTAAAGAACCTTTCGAATTAATTTTATATTAAGTAGTATTCCAGTATCACAATACATTTCCAATTTAAAATTATTTTCATAAAAAATGCTCGCGTGGAAGCTCAATTTTAAGAAATAACACCAGATGACTTGAAATTTCTTTTAATTCTTACATTTGGCACATTTTTGCGATTTATTTCCATGTTTGTGTTTCCAGATCCTTCAGACTCGGGAAATTACATTAGCGGAGCTCAAGAGTTATTAAATGGTGAATATCTTACTTATAGACCTCCAGTATTTTCAATATTTATAGTACCTTTCCTATTCTTTGCAAAGGAGCCGATTTTAGCTGTTAATTTAACTTCCTTTACCTGTGGCGTCTTGTTAATAATTTGTTCCTATTTTGTTTTTGAGAAAGCCTCCTTAAAACTATTTTGTGGAGAAGGTGCTGAGACAAAAGCTAAATATGTTGGATTGGGGGTTAGTTTTTTCGTGACCTTTAATTATTATTTAATTTATACAAATGGAAGAGGTTTAAGAGAGGAGGCAATATCATTGTTATTGTTATTAAGTATATATTATGTTTTTATTCACGATGATAAATTAAAAAAAAAATATGTCTTTATTATTTCAATTTTGATGGTGTTATTAACATTAATACACATATCAGTTGGTTTACTTTTCCTTGTATCAACTGTACTTTACTTTATAGGCTCAAAAATTAAATTGTTCAAAAAAAAAATATCAAATAAGAAATTTGCATTGGTTTTTGCTGTCATTTCTTTATCGTATGGGTTTTGGATGTATATTTCATTTCTTAGATTCGATGATCCTTTTAATACATTTGCACATAAACAGTGGTGGTATTATTCCAACACTGAATTGGATTTATTTTCATTAGAAGGAATAGTGACAGGATTTTTTCTAGGATTTGAAGTTGGAATATTATTTGAATTTCAAGAATTAGCGAGATATATAGGTTTAGTAATTCTTCTAACTGTAATTTTATCTGCTTTATATTATCATAGACAACCGCAAATACAATTTTTAACTATTTTAGTGTTAGTCAACTTCCTCTTGTTAAGCGTTTTCATGGCGGCTGCACCTAATATTAGGTTGCTTGTGTATTTTTTCCCGATTTTATTTTATATAGGTTTTCTGTTCCTATCTAATATCTTGTACCACCATGAAGATCGTGTTCTCTACGAAATGCATATATTTAATATTGGATTAAAAATTCGGGTTAAATCTATATTTATTTTATTTTTAATATTCTTTTTACTAAGCACTCTTTTAAAATTTGCAGCCTACATCTTCTACTTAGAAATATTGTTAAATATGGGGAATCTGGCTTTTTTCCTCTGTGAAATCCTTTTGTTTTTAACTATTACTTTAGCTTTATTCCCTTCCAATTCTAAAAAAATAGATCATAAAATTTAGGATCAAATTTCTGCCCTATAATAAAGCTTATATTATGAAATTTAAAGTAAAAATCTCTAACCGACACCTTTTTGAAGAAAGATGGTATACTGTAAAAAAAATAAGTGTAATTAATTAGAATATTTTAAGATTGAAGATTAATCGTCTCCCGCTTCTTTGATACCTTTCTTTATTCCTTTTTTAATACTTTTTTTCTTAATTGCCTTTTTGACTCCCTTTCCCGCAGCCTCAGAACCAGTCACTCCTTCCACTACGCTACCTGCTACTTTGGCAAAGCCTTTTCTCAGGGATTTTCCTAATTTCTTCTTTTTTTTCTTTTCATCATCGTCTCCCATATTATTTCATCTCGCTTTCATGGATTAATTTTTAAATTATAGATAAAAAAAACAAGAAAGTATAACCATAATAAATCTTTACATTTTTGAATTCATTAATTCCTTAACGCGTGAAGCAAAAATTCTAAGAATTATATCTCTCTTCCAACTCGTTTCCACAGGATTTACAAATTCGTCCCTTCCAATGTGCGAGGGTTTTGCAATTGGGGCATGTATTCATTTCGATTGTTTTCTCTAGCCAATTTTCTTTACCAAATTCTCTTCGATACTTAATATCCCATTTCTGGCGAGCAATGAACGGTTGAAACGGGAATTTCTCAATAATTTTACACGGATATTCTTCGCAATCTGCACACGATTCAAATTCTTTTTCGATAACGCAATTTTTAATGGGACACACTCGACAAAACCCAAATGGTAAATCTGAATTACACCCTTCGCATATTATTTCTTCTGGTTTTATCCCAATAGTTTTAGCCAGCTTCTCTTTTAGTCTCTCATCGTTGTTTATATAAGCTATCCTATAAGGACAGACAGCACAATATGTTCCACAGGGGGCTAATAATTGTTCTTCGACCATATTTGAATTAGGATGGCATATTTTTTAAAAATTAACTAATTACACCAACCGAAGAAATCGAGATTTAATAGTTTTCAAAGATATCTGACAATGAATTAATAGTGAGGTCTGGGAGAAAGTTGAGATCGATGTTAGTATTTCGCAAAGATTCTTCCTTAAGGTTTTCAATTTCTTCTATGGTTGCGACTCCAGTTAACACAGCAATTGTTAATAATTTCGCCCTATTTCCTGCTAATATATCCGTGTTTAATCTATCTCCAAAAATACACGCGTTTTCTGGTAGTACTTCACGATCTTTTAAAATACATTCGATGCCATATAGTTGCGGCTTTCCAAATGTTCTCTCAGGTTTGAAATTGGTGCAAGTTTGAACTGCGTTAACCATAACTCCTGCTCCAGGTAGTAATCTATCCTCGTAGGGAAGAGTGGTGTCCGCATTCGTAGCGTAAAATTTAGCTTTTCCGTACAGAATGCATTTTTGAGCAATTACCAAATTTGAATAGTAGAAATGACGGTCTAGTCCCACTATTACGAAATCCACATCATTGTAATGACTCTCGTCAACTATTATCTCATGACCGTGAGCTTTGAGTTCCTCTCGTAATCCTATCTCCCCTATAACAAAGATTTTAGCGTTCTTTATTATTTTTGAGATTTCGAAGGCAGTAATGGAAGCACTAGTGTAAAAATCTTCTCTCTCGCATGGTATATTCATTTTGCGTAGTTTCTGAACGTACATTTCTCGGGTTATGGTCGAATTATTCGTATTATAGACAACATCTATCGATTTTTTTTTTAACTCCTTAATAACTTCGTCTGCCTTTTTGATTATTAAATTTCCCCGATAAACGACGCCATCAAGGTCAAAAATCGCTAATTTAATGTTTTTTAGTTTTTCTATTAATTTAGGCATCTTATTCATTCTAATTTTTAATCAAATTCAAACTCTCTGAAAAATAAGAATAATCAAATAAAGTTGGTTTGATATTATCTTTCCAATTGTCGACCTACACCGTAATACATTAAATAGATAAAAATTACAATTGACAAAGAAACGACGCTCCAAATTAATCTTAACAACTCTATATTAAGTAGGTTTGTGGTGAACGCTCCGTACATATAAATGTATAATCCAGAAGTTCCAATTATAAAGTACTTCCAGCGTTTTTTTAAATCTACATCTGTAAATTGAATATAAATTATAACAGATGTAATTAATGTGGGTATAACACCACCTATAGATATTACTATTATCACGTATAAGTAATATGGAAGACTCCAAACAGCTCGATAATTTGTAGTTTCATTTATCGTCATTCCTCCCAAGGGTAGGAAAATAATCATTGAAAATAACAAGATACCGTATACCAAAATTATGAGATTTTGAACCTTTACAGTTATAACTTTTTCGGATCTTAACAAAATAAGGTTAAAGATAGTCAAAAAAATTAATCCAAAACCAACACTAAAATTGGTAATAAAATTAAACACCAACAATGCTAGCTCGAATTGAATCAAAGCGTATATCATATTATTAATTAACCCTATTGTAACAAATATAAATGATAAACCAAAAAGCAAATTTAACCTCTTCCTGTCTCTCTTGAAAATGTTATATGCTAAATATAAGAAGAATACTGCTATAAACCCTTGAACCACATAAACTTGAATAATTCTTGAAATATCCAATCTATATCACTTTGAATTTTAAATAATAATAAAGAACCAAGTTTATTAAAACCAACCAATCGGAAGATTTAGTAGTAGGAAGAATAATTGTATACCCATTGGTATAAGTATAGGGTTAAGTAAATTATCCGCAATATATATTGGGAAGAAATCTAACAAAAAAAATATTGCCGCTCCTACTATTGCAAGAATGGGCCCTACGCAAATTAATCCAATTACATATGCGCTTAAGCTACCAACTAAAAATCCCTCAAGCGATTTAATATCTCCACCAATGCACTTTATTTTATGATTTCCATATTTCTTTCCTACTAATGCCGCTATTCCATCAGAGAGTGAAGAAATCAAAATCCCTGCTGTAACGACAAGAATATGGATTAATCCATTGAGACACAATATATATAAAAATATAACTCCTATAAACAAGTAAATGTGAGGACCAACTGCGTTATATTCTTTATTTCTTAATATAGGCTTTGTCAACAAACTCATAAAAGAATAATGAGCTCCTAGTAATATTCGTATAAAATCTGACACAAGGACTATAATTAAACCTCCCATCAAAGCAAATAGAGTTAAATCTATTACGGCTAAAGGATCTCCAATAGAATAAGGGTAATTATAATAAATACTTCCAAACAACAAATTAAATAACCATTCCGAGCAAGTTATCCAAACAATAGTTGTATCATTAACAATTTGCATAATCGGTGGTATAATGAAGAATCCAAAGTATCCAATTACAAATAGCAATCCAAGTAAATGAAAACTCTTGCGAGCAAGTTCCATTCGAACGGGTATATCTTCTTGATATGGATTTTCTTCTGTCATATAATGTATCAATTTTGTCAATCTAGTATCTTCTGAGTTTATTTCCAAATTAGTGTCTGATTGATTTGGCTCTATATTTAAGTTTTTCATCTTTTTTCTGACAATCAGCCCAAACACAGCATTAATTAATATAATTATCCCAACCCACCATAACATCCAAGCATTAAATGGATATTTGAATAATCCAACCAATTGATTATATATACCAAAAAACAACATAAAAGCTCCACTAACAATTGTAGAACTTCCTCCATAACGATTCTTAGATTTATAACCTCTAAATGCCACATAAAACATAAGTAATGCAAAAAGAACAAAAGTAAATGACAAATATGCGTTGTATAACGCCGCTACAATATCAAAATATTGATAAGTATTTATAGGTGTAATCATTTTTAATTTGATAATTAATTAACACATAATTACTCTTCTATCCCGATAACCCTTATGATAAAAGTATGCAATTAATCTTATCAAAAATTATAACGCTTATATTTGTTTTGAAATGTAATGTGTAAAAATCTAACAACTATATCAATAGCGATTTATGAGAATTGGTTAAATAAATTGACGAGTAGATCAAAATGACTAAGTTAAAACACTTTTACTAATAAATAGTAAAACTTTATTTCATTTCATCTTTATCTTGAATATAGATATAAGGTAATTTTCACATTAAGCATTTAAATTTTGAAATTACAAGCAAAAAAAATAGTCGGTTTTTGGTTTCATAAGGTCTTAATAAGAGATATCAAAGGATACATCTCTAGTTATGTATTTTTTTATATATTCATATCGTTTTTTTTCTGTTCCGTCTCAATTATTTCCTTACTTGCGAATTTCATAAATTTTAGCCAAGAGGAACTTTTATCTGGGCTAGGTATAACTTCACTTGGTATATTGTTAGTAACTATAGCTGTAGCAGGATTCATTGTTGATATTTTTAAAAATCGGGTAAGATTATTATTGATAACGGCAGTAATTATCATTGTTGGCTATTTTCTGGTATTTTTCGAAGGAGTTGTACAAATTATAGGGGTTTCGATAGTTATTCTAAATGATGGAATTTTTTTAGTAAATTTACTAACAATCGTAACACACGAGACTACCATTTTAAATCGAGGCAGGCTAATAGGATATTCCTTTTTTTTATCGTTTAGCTTTTCTTCCTTCCTTATTTTAATTACATGGCGCTATTTATGGGCAATAATAATCATAGAAATTGTAATTTTTATATTAATTTTTTCGTTATCAAAGAAATACTCATATATAGAGACTGAAGAACGATTAAAAACTGAAAAAAAGCTAACAGAAATTTTTACTGGATCTTACCACATTCTCGGTTATTTTACTTCTTTCTGCGTTTTAGGTTTTGTACTTGGTAACGCGTTTCCCGAAAATATAGAAGCTAGAATAACTCCATTTAGCTTTTTAATAGTATTCCTTGTGTTCGTTTTAATAGTTGGAATATTATTAGATAATCTGGGGCGAAAAAGGAGTTTTGCTGCTGGAGTAATAATTACCGCTTCGCTCATTTTATTTGAGGGGTTATTTATCTCTGACTTTGCATTGTACAATTCGATCTTCTTTGGATGTGCTATTGCGGTAATTTTTATACTATTGTTTACTTTTACCGCCGATTTTTCTACAGAGAGGAACGCTATAAAATATCGTGGTAGAATTACTTCAATCTTCCTTATCTTTTTAATAGTGGGTTTTCTTATAGGTTTGCTTCAGAAATATTTATTAAATCTATTATATTTGTCTAATATTCAATACTTCTTTTGGCTACCGGCATTTATTGAGGGATTTAGTCCATTTATCTTAATAGTTTTGTTAGTTTGGATTCTTCCTCTACCTGAGATTTTGTCCCCAAAAGAAGCCGACTGGGCTAAAAGTTTGCGCCAATTGTATATTTTTAATCAGAATTCTGTTTGCCTTTATCCAAAATTCTTTACCACGAATCCTCAAACGAATGTTCCTAACGAAGATTTAATCACAGGAGGGTTAACTGGTGTTTTAGAATTGCTAACGGAAATTACGAATGAACATAAGCACTTAAGGATTATTGATAAAGAAGGGATTAAAATTTATTTTGCTTATGGAAAATATGTAATATGTGCATTATTATCAACGAAATTCCTTCCCATATTATTCAAAAAATTAGATATGTTCACAAAGGACTTCGAAAACACCTTCGAACAAGAATTACTCAATTTTAGGGGGAATACATACCCATTTCTTAATGGTTCAGAAAAACTTCTTTTGAAGTATTTTAGTTAATTCATATGTATGTGTTATAAATTCTTAAGACAATACTTACAAAAAGCTTCTAGTTTCTAGCGCTTATTTCTGAATTAAAGCTCCATATTCTTTATCTGGAGTATTTCCGCTTTTTCCTAATAAAGCATGAATAGTAATTTTAATAAATAATGGAAAAATCTGAAAACTAAGGAGAAGAAATTTACTAGTAAATAAGAAAAAAATAAATACATTTAATTAATGTTTAATATAACTAGTTAATAATTGAAGTTGTCAAGAAACACCTCTACACAAATTTAAAAAAAAACAAAAAATACCCATGATTCAAAATGAGTCTCGAAGCATCAACCTTAGATGATATTTTAAAACAATTACTCGCCGCAATTCCCGAAGTAAAAGCTGCTTCAATTGTATCCGTTGAGGGTTTACCTATTGCTTCGGCTTTACCTCAATCGATTGACGAGACAAGAATAGCTGCTATGACTGCCGCGCTTCTTTCTTTAGCTGAACGAGCCGTACACGAGATGAATAAGGGCAACTTCGACCAGCTGCTAATCAAAGGCGAACTGGGGTATTTACTTGTACTTGCTGCGGGTATGAATGCAGTGTTAACGGTTTCAGCTACACCTGAAGTTAGATTAGGGTTACTCTTTTTGGATTGTAAACGAACCTGCGAGAAAATCGCCAAAATCATTTAAAAACTTCTTCATTTTAGTTTTCTGTAATACTGTACCCACATTTACCTGAATTCCTTTGGTATTAAATCAATTCTATGATGCTTTTAAGACGAATTTTAATTAGCATTAATAATGTTGACCATATTAACCGTTAAAATGACGCTTAGGGATGTGTATTCCAATTAAAGAAAGATCAATTCCAATGTACATCGTACAAAAACAGCATCTCTTAGAGAAACAACATCGAGACGACCTTGAGCGATTAATCATCGATCAACTAGCGCTCCATTCTACAGATTACTTAACCCCCTATATTTCGCTTTGGGCTCGCCTGAAAGATTTTACAGCATCAGATCTGTTTGATCTCTTGGAATCATCAAAAATACTCCGAAAACGAGCATTTCGAGGAACTGTGTTCTTAATTCATCAAAAAAACCTACCAACTTTATCAAATCTTAGTGATTCTTTTGCTGGAAACTGGATTAAAGGATTGCAAAAAGAATTAAAAAAATCTAACTTCGATCTTAAATCTTTCGAAAAAGATGTAGTTGCAAATCTCAAAGGGAAAAATTTTGCTACCACAAGACAACTTAGCTCTCTACTTGAAAGTGAATATGAAAAATCCTTAATTAGTTTAACCCTTCGCTATTTAGAGTTAAAAAGTATTATTGTGAGAACAAATCAGCGATATCCTACGGATAAGGTAATAAGTTATGGATTAATGGAAGAAATCTTTCCCAAACAAGATAGTAAAAAATATACTCAGAAGGAAGCTCAAATAGAAATTTTCATCAGATACATGCACCAATTTGGACCCGCAAGTTTGGATGATTTTTGCTGGTGGCTGCCTGCGAAAAAAACTGATACTAAAAATCTGATTAAAGATCTTGAAGAAAAAATCCAAGAAATCACATTTCAAAACCAGACTTATTATATACTAAAAGAGGAATGCGACCAAATACAAAAAATCAAATCTACGCGATCAAGCGTATTTTTCTTACCTTACGAGGATCACTTTCCTAAAGCCTACTTCAATCGAGACTGGTTTCTAACACCTGCTTTAACTCAAATTATCATGGGTCAAGGGGTAACAATGAGAGGACAACTTATGCCTACAATTTGGTATAATTATCGAATTGTAGGAAAATGGAGAATAGAATACACAAATAAAAAGAAAAATAAAGCTGAAATTGCTATTGAACCTATAGAAGAACACCTTTCCTCAAATTCTCGCGTCGAGAAAGAAATTAACGAAGTAAAAACTAGCTTACAATCATTCATTAACCAGTTCTTGTCTTTTAACGAAGAAAAAAAGAAGAATTGAAAAGTTTAGTCTTTAAAATCCTTTTGCATTGAGAATTTCATTGCAAAGAGAATCACAAATCTGGATATACTTATTTTCTCTTTTTATGTGTATAAAGTCAACGGATTTAAAATGAGTTTTTAGTGATTGAACTTCAAAATTTAAATTTCTCAAATGAGTTTTATTAATTTTCCATTCCCCATTGATTTGCTGTATAGCTAGTTTGCTATCAGAATGAAGCTTTATGTGCTTAGAAGTTAAATCTTTCGCTTTCTGTAAGGAGTTAATAATGGCCTGATATTCTGCAATGTTGTTTGTAGCTTCTCCAATGAATTTGCTTAGTTTATATATTATTTCTCCTTGCTCTACTATAATATATGCATAAGCAGCAGGACCTGGGTTTTTTCTTGCTGCTCCATCTACGTAAATTTCTAACACTTTTCGTACATTCCTTAATTTAACTTACCTAATTAAATCACAATTATGAATAATTTGTAATTTACTTTCGCCCCATTAATTGAAAACTGTTAAAACAAGATCGTTTGGAAAGAATAGAGGAACTAAGTGAAGGACCAAACGAACTGACCCAAAATACACTCCGAAATACCCGAGGACTTAACTTTTCTTAAGTGAGGGGGTTTTGGGAGTATACTTTAATATTAAAAGTGAAACGGAAATCCACATAAGATTGTTAATTATGTAAAGTATCAGCGCTCACTCGTTCACAGATACTGCCGTTTCACTTACCTCTTAAGTTCTATTCGAATTTTGTTGAATTATTCCACTATTGTATCTCAATAATTGTATTACCCAATTATTTAAACTAGTTATAGTGATGTAATTACCAATCCCTTTTATTCGCGCTTTCATTTAAAGTTTATAGCTAACACATGTAAAGCTCATTACTCAGTAAAGAACTTAAGGGCGATTATAAACACAAACTATTAATTTCATGCAATCCTATTCTTAATAAGATCTTGGTTTTCCTTAAGGTGTTAAAATATTTTTAAATTAATTACGATCAAGTCGAAAGTAGAGATACCTCCGTTTTTATTCAATCAACCAAAAGAAACAAGTGCTCGAATAATCCTTTCTGAAGACCTGGAAGGTATTATTTCTCGCGATTACGGATTTGTTATTGCTATCGTAGATGTCTTAGACGTAGGATCTGGTGTGATTTTTCCTGGAAATGCTAATACATTTCATGAGGTTACCTTCACTATACTCAGTTTTAAACCCTCTCTAGGAGAGGTTGTCGAAGGTGATGTCGTAGAATTGGTCGATTTTGGTGCGTTCCTAAGACTCGGTCCTCTCGATGGGTTAGTTCACGTTTCTCAGATCTGCGATGATTATATTTCATACGAACAAGTGGGTAATCGTTTTATTGGGAAAGAAACTGGAAAAGTCCTTGAGGTCAACGATCAAGTGAGAGCGCGGATTATAGCAGTTTCTTTAGGAACGGGAAGAAGCGGTAAGTTAGGACTCACAATGCGTCAAAAACTACTTGGTAAGTTGGATTGGATAGAAATGGACATCGAAGAAGAATTCGCAGCTAAAGAAGAAAATCCGGACACCACCGCAGAAGAAGTAGAAGAATAAACTAAATATATGAAGAATTGAATTGTTTGAAAGATATAAAATACTAGAGTTGGTGAAAAAAGTGACTAAAGAACGAGCTTGTAAGAATTGCCACTTAATTACAAAAAACGAAACTATTTGCCCTAAGTGCAAAACTCATTCTTTGAGTGAAGATTTTACCGGTGAAGTTATAATAGTGAAGCCTGCAGAATCTAAAATGGCAGAATATTTAAAAATTCATTTTCCTGGAAAATACGCGCTACGCGTAAGATAAGTGTCGTAGTTTGTTTCTAATTTTTTTATTTCCACGGTTTGGAATTAACAACCTTTTTACCAAATTAAAAATTAATTATTTTGATAAGTGATGCAAGAAGATCTCAAAATTCCCGAAAATAAACGGGGTGCTTTTGCGGAACCCTTAGATAGGTTAATAGCGGGTACGCGAGAGGAAACCATTACCATTGTAATAGATTTTTTTAAAGACTTGGTTTCAAAATATCCACAAAAATCCTTAGAATTCTATATTGTAGGTGATATCGTTGCTCAAGATTTTATGGCAAACGATTTCCTTTATAGATTCGTAAAAATTTGCATTATTGATGAAAAAACTCAGAGAGAAACGATAAATTCTAACTTCGATGCATTTTTTGAACAAATCGTAAATTTTGCTAATCCAAAAGGTACCATCAACAAGGAGTTCTGGCCTCTTATTAAAAAAATAATATTATCACATAAGAAAACTTTGATTAAAGTAATCGAAGGAGAAGAAGACCTTTTGATTTTACCATTAATCGCCAACATTCCATTAGAAGAAAACGCTTTGAAATACGCGTTTTATGGCCAGCCTCCTATAACGAGTTCAGAAAGAAGTATTCCTGAAGGGATTGTAGTGGTGGAGATAAAAAAGAAAGCGCAAAATGTTGTGAATAGTTTTATTAGCGTGTTAGAAAAATTACATTAATTAAGTATAATAATTTAAAAATACAAAATTTTAATTTTTGCCTCTTCCTTATTTTTTTATCTATAAGGTATTTAGCAATAAAATTGATATTTGGTTATGTCGTCAAACTTAGATATTCTCGAAGAAAAGAAGAATCCCTTAATTGATCGATTAGAATTAAAGGTTCGCATTGAACATTTTGGTAAAGGTACACCTAATAGGTTAGAAATTAAAAGCAAAATAGCCGCACTAAAAAATGCTGACGAAAAGCTAGTGATTGTTCGCTATCTAGAATCTCATTACGGTAAAT
>JAHPYY010000191.1 GCA_019058515.1 Promethearchaeota archaeon | reverse complement strand
CTGTCATACTCTTATTCGCCTACCTAGTTTTTAAGTCTTAAATATGTGTTTTATTAATATAATAATTACTATTTCCATTTCGGAAATTTTTTTAAAAATCTCATTTTAAGGATTTAAAAGTTGGAGAAAGGATTTTTTATGATATTTAGCTTCATTCGAATCAATTTCTCGATTTGCTTTAGCATTTGCCGATCTTTTTGAGTGCATAACATTAATGCTGTTCCTCCAGCTCCTGCTCTTGCCGTCCGGCCAATGCGATGCAAATATGTTTCTGGTGTGTCGGGTATGTCAAATTGAATAACGTGCGATATATCGTCTACATCAATGCCGCGAGATGCTACATCCGTAGCCACTAACACGCGAGTTTTACCCTTTCGAAAGTTCTTAAGTGCTTGTTGGCGCGCACTCTGCGATTTATCTCCGTGTATAGGTTCGGCGCGTACCCCCATTCTCTTTAAGTCTCTTACTACCCGGTTTACGCTATGCTTAGTACGCATAAATACTAAAGCTCGCGTAACTTTTTTATCTTTGAGGATTCGCTCTAATAGCGCTTGCTTTTTCTTTTTCGACACGAAAAATACCATTTGATCAATAATCTCTAAAGTGGGTTGTTCCGGAGAGATGTTTATATCGACCGGTTTATGCAAAATGTCTTTAGCCAAGGTTATTACTTCCCGAGGGATAGTCGCGGAAAAAAGTAATGTCTGTCGGTTCTTTTTCGGCATATGCTCGACAATTGTACGAATATCTGGGATGAATCCCATATCGAGCATTCGGTCGCCCTCGTCCAAAATCAGCACCTCGATGTAGCTAAGGCTTATAAATCCTTGCCTCATTAAATCGAGCAATCTTCCGGGCGTAGCCACTAAAATATCTACGCCTTGTTGTAACTTTTTCACCTGAGGATTTTGCCCCACTCCACCATACACGACGGTGCTTCTTAATTTGGTGTATTTTCCATAAGTACCGAAACTGTCCTTAATTTGTACGGCTAACTCTCGTGTGGGAGCAACCACTAACGCCTTTATTTTACGTTTGGTAGGTTTCTTAGTGGATTTCTTTCCGTTCTTTGAAGGAATTTGAACGTTTGCGTGGTTAGTCAAACGCTGTAAAGTAGGAAGCGCGTAGGCTGCGGTTTTTCCTGTCCCTGTCTGGGCACAACCGAGCAAATCTTTTCCCTTCAACACGATGGGAATTGCTTGAGCTTGAATTGGTGTAGGTTCTTCGTAACCCGCATCGCGTACTGCGTTTAAAAGTTCAGGGTGTAGCTCAAGATCAGCGAATTTCATGCCGCTACTTACTTGATTTGAGCGTTGCGATCCATTTACTTTAAGGATTTTTTTCGTATAACTAAATTCTTCAAAACTTTCTTCCTCCAGAGGTATCCGTTTTACTTCAACCGCCGCAGGACCTTTCTCTTTCTTTTGAATTGCGAATGTAAGTCGCTCGCCGCTGGTTATAAACTCATCATCGTCAACATTCAGGGCACTGCGGTGTAAAAACACGTCTCTACCATTGTTATCGGGAGCTATAAATCCAAATCCCTTTTCATCATCATACCATTTAACCGTTCCGGTTATTCTTTGAATTTCTTTTATCATCATTATTTGCTTTTTTGTTCTATTATTTAATTTACTCTTTTGAGGGTATACCCTGTACTCATATCTAATGTCCCGAATTTATTCCACATTTATGCGTAGACTTCTTTCGGAAACCATTTACGAGAGGGATTCGTCATTATAATAATTACATACCCCATCTCAAAAGAAGACATCGTAGTTGACGCCCGTATGGCACACGCATCGCTTAGGTCGACGAATAACTCTTCACTCAAAAAAATCAGAAGTAATAATTACTAATAAGTACCCCATTATTTAGTGAAAAAAAGTTTCATTACCTAAATAGTCTTGGTTTTGGATGTTCTGTTCATGTATTTGTCAATCTTTTTTTCTTCTTATCGGATTGTGCTTCTTGTTTGAAAGGATTTAGTTGATTTAAGTCGTCCAGAAATACCTAATTAAACGGTCGTTTCCTATTTGCGAAATGGTTATAGAAAGCTAAATCCATCCATTAATTAATATAGAATTTCATTAATATTGCATATATAGCAATTATTTGAAGGGTGAAAATATTGTTAGATGAGAGTGCTCAAATTATAGAAAACCAAGAGAGAGATTTTATTGCTATATTCTGGGATTACGAGAATATTAGAGTGATTGCGGAAGGAATTAAAACTCCTATAGCTGATGCCATAATATCGTACTCTAATTCTTTAGGTCATCCATTTATCAAGCGTGTTTACGGAAACTGGGCGACACCAAATCAGAAGATAATCCAAGCTCTATATAGTCTGGGATTTGATCCTATTCAGGGATCTATGGGAAAAACTAATAGTGTTGATGTGAAACTTGCTGTAGATTGCTTAGACGCAGCAATTGTCTATCGAAATTTGAAAATTTTTATCATCATTACTGGTGATAAAGACTTTATACCTGTTATAAATTGGCTGAAAACTCACGAAAAAAAGGTTATTATCATTTCGAAACCTGAAACTGTAAGTGAACATTTGTTAATGAGTGCTGATGATTTTGTTTCGTTAAAAGAATTATCAGAGAAGTATAATCAACATTATGGCCAAACAAAAGAAAAAAATGAAGGAGAAGAAATTGAGGTTGAACAATTTACATCTTTTGATGATTCTGTTCAATTTCTTATTCAAACTATTCAAAAGATAAGAGATGAAGGCAAATCAACGAGGCTAGCGGTTGTTGATAATTATTTAAGAAGCTCACAAGATTTTGAATATCATGGTGCTAAAACCGTTCAATTACCTGATAAATCAGGGAACTTTAAATCGTTTTCCAATTTTATCGAGGAAGTCGAAAAATTAGGTAAAATAAAAACAGAAACAATTGAAGGATTCAAAGAAATCTTTTTAATTGAAGAGAATCCTCGCGAGGAATCAGAATTTAGTATAGGAGCTCAAGAAAAAATAGATTTGCAGCACTGGAAGATAATTATTGAAACTGTGATACAAACAATTAAAAAGAATGAGGATAAATCAAAAATCGTCTATAAATCGACTCTATTGGAGGAATTAAAGATAATTCGTAATAATGGAGGGCTTCCATCTAATTATTACAACCGAGTGTTAAGGAACGCTTTAACAATTCTAATTAATATTGAATTTATCGAAATTCTTATTCAACCTAATGGAAAAATCAAGTTAGCTGATAATTACGACAAGAAAAAAGGAAATTATATAAAAAAAGCGTTTAAAAGTCAATAAGACGCAAAGCCCTTTTTTAACCCAATATTAATAATTAATCTTAATTCTAATTGTATTAAAATTCTTTTTTCAATTGAGAATTATTTATTCGATCAAAGTCCACATTAATAAAACCTGAAGAATGGATTCCAAATTTCATGAAATTATAAGCATTTTCTCCATAGTGCGATTTTGATAATTTAAACGCTTTACTGATATTATCTATCGCAATATAGAATAACAATTCTATTACTGCTTTATCTCCCCATCCATACGCCTTTTTTCAGTCCCAATAATTCTTTAGATATTTCATATCTTTATTTATATAAGCGTGTCGCTCAATTCGGTGATCTGAACCTAAAAATTCCGATTCAGGAGGATTATATATCCAATCATGGAGCTTTGCGAAATCAAATCCTGTTCTATGTCTGCTGATTGCACAATGAGCCTTAAAACTTGGCATAAATCAATAATTATTTGATTCTTTTTAAAAAAGTGGATAAAATTGATTTTTCCTTAAATAATTTCCCTTTTTAATAATTAGGTTATTTGTGAGGTTATATTATCCAGCAATCTTTTGAATTCATCATCATGAATCTTAATCTCTTTTAAAACCTCTTCTAAGGATTTATTATAAACATTAGGATGTATTTCGGATGTTAAAGTATAGATCTCTATATTTTCAAGCTTAAGATTTCTTACATTTTGCAAATGAGTGTTCAATTTTTCTTTTGATATATTTTCTTGAGTAATAACTATTATGTGATAAATTAGATTATCAGATAATTTCAATGTCCGTTGTTCTTGGCTTATTCCATCAGGATTGAGTATTTGAACCTTTCCAGATTTTCCTTTTATTTTTTTAACAACTTCATTTTTGTTTCCTACAGAATTCCGTAATTTGATCTTTCATCCAACCAAAATCAGTTTTAATATCAATTATGTGATTGATTATTCCATTCTGGACTAATACAGTGTCAGGTCTAACAGTTTTTATGTTTCCACTAAAGGTAATATTTTGATCAGTAAATATATTATAATCTTTCGTTAAGTTGACAGCTAAAAAGTAACTAAGCAAATCCTCAGTTAATCCCGAAATTGACCTACTAAGCCCTCTCTTGACACTAGGATGGTAAAACCTCGGTTTTCGAGCTTCCCTATAGAGTTCAATAACTTTACGGATGAATTCCTTGGGTTTCATTTTAAAGTAGTATTTATCCATTTTAGCAATTATTACCTTTTTTCAAATTTTTTTTATAACAGGTGATATTCTATTAATTATTTGTAAGCTTTCTAATTAGAACATTTAATTGAATTAACTTAATATATTAATGTTTTCCCCAGCTCTCTTTGCTAGTTTTAGTAGTTCAGGATATGTTTGGTCATTTCCGATATAATTCCAAAACTCTTCGCCCATCAAAATCCTTGGACAATCAGGAATTTTAAAAATAGCTTTAATATGTGGATGATCATATTTTGCACGTGTTTTATAAGGATTGTACGGAAATGCAAGAAAGAGATTTTCACCTTCCCAATCTTCGCTAAAATATACTTTTAATAACTTCTGCTTGGTTTGCATACATTGGTCTTTATTTGGTTTGGGTGATTTTAATTCAGCATAGAAAGGCTTTTGATCTTTAAAACTAGGAATATAGAGGTCCATTGTGATTCTTAGGTTAATTAAATTCGTATCTATGGAATTACTCAGACTTAGAATTTCTTCTACTTCTTTATTCCAGTCTGGAGATCGCTTACCTTCGTTCAATTCTTTTATAATGGTATTAATTTTACTATTAATTGCACTATCGATTTTACTTTTGTATGTGAAACCTTTAAATGCCTTTTTATATTGCGTTTTAGATATGCTTAAAGCTATATTTTCATATGTGCTCTGACCTAAAGTTGTTACAAAACTTCTTTCTATTTTGCATGCTTTCCAAAAATTTGAATTATTGATAAGTCGAGTACTGAATGGATTTTCTTCTTGAATTTGTTTCCAATCAAAAATTTTGGAAATCTTTTGTTTTTTTGAATTTAATATATCTAAGAATATTTTATATACTGACTTTTCCCAGATTTCATCTAAAGACACATATCAATCTTACGAGTTTTTAGATATAAAGGTTTTTAGCCAAATATGGATAATTTTATTCCTAAACCGCTAAAAACATTTATTTTAAGCTAATTTTATAATTCATCATAAATGTCTCAACCTGAGGAACTTTCAAAGTTATTAAAAGCAATAAGTTCTCCAGTTAAATTACGCATATTGAATCTTATTTGCGCAAAATCGATGAGTCTTAATGAAATTCAAAAGTTTATAGCAGAAGAATTCAATATAAAATATCCACAGACGACCTATAATTATTTAGAGAAATTAGTAGAAATCGAAATTGTTAAAAAAAAATACGATCAAGAAAGTAAACTCATTAAGTATGAACTAATGGGAAGTCAATTAATTATCAATTTCAAATCGATTTCATATACTCTTAAGTAAGAATTAAATATTACTGAAAATCTTCAAAACCAAAATCGGGCAGAATTGAATTGTGATTTCTTCAATAAAGAAAGAGTTAATCTCACTTCAAGTTATAAAAGTTCTGCGTATGAGGATAGACAAATTTCCGAAAGGTACATTAACAAATCGAAATGCTCCATTTCACGAAGCCCTATTAAAAGCTTTTGAAGATAATCTCTCTGAAACAATATCTAATATCCCTCTGTTTATTTCTTTAAGTAGTTGGTCACATGGATTAAATACTACATTAGGGAGTACATTCTTTGAAAAAATCGCCCATATTCTTAGTAATGGAGAAAAAAGAGAATACACTTCAAAAAAAAAGGGAAATTTAGAATTAACAAAACAACAAAAAGAAGCTGTATCCCACATCATTACAAATCTTAGTACTTCTGAAATAACACCTAATTTAAAGGAAGAAAACAAACTAATTTTCATAAATAGTGGAACTGAAAAAGTAAACGCCATTAACTTTTCTATTGATGTATTTATTGAAAAAAAAGATAAAATTATTGGAATCGAGATGAAATCTGTTCGCCCTAATTCTGGTGAAATGAGAGGTGAGAAGCAAAAAATCCTAGAAGGAAAGGCAGCTTTGTATAACACATTTAAAAACAAGGAAATTCATTTTTATATTGGCTTTCCTTTTGATCCAACAAACGAATCAGATAATCCAGTAGAATATGATAAATCTCGTTTTTTAGATTCAATAATAAATATGAGGAAATTTTTTGCAGAGGATGAAGTTCTCCTAGCTGATGAGTTATGGAACTTTTTATCTAGACAACGAAATACAATGGAACAAATCCTTGAAATTATCAAAGATATATCGACACCAGATTTTCTGGATAAGTTTAATTTTCTAGAAGATCGTGATAATTTTAAAGAAGATCCTGATAAATATTCAAATTATCTTAAAGAATGGCATTTGGAATCAGAATTATATTTAATCGAAAATGATAATGTCATTAGTAAATTTATAAGTAAGAGTAAGAGCTTAGCTAATAAATATAATCAATCTATGTTCAAAATAAAAAAATCAAACAATATGATCACGGATGTTTTCTACAATGAGAAGAGATATCAAGCATTAAAATCATTGATTCCTCAGGAAAAGGAGACACTAACAAAACTTATTAAAAAATCTTAATGATATACCGTAAGATTTATTATTTTCTCAAAAACAGCACAAATTCAGCGTTTTTATTATTATTTTGGCTTACCACATCTCTTTTTAGCACGGTTTCAATAGTAAATTTATTTTTAATAGCAATTTCAATAAAATTATTACTCATTTTTTTGTAAGCACTAACTACGAGAATAAATAATCGGTTATTTTTTAAAATTCTATAAATTAAATTAAAAAGCAGATTGATTTCATTCCAGAAATCATTTTCTGTGATAGTTTGAGTTGCACTAGTACGCCCAATCAGCTTTCCTTTAAGAAATTTAATCTTGTTTATATTTAAGAGTTGTCTGATTTGATTGATATCATTTTGAATATAATCAATTAAATTAATATATGGAGGAGATGTAATCACAGCATCGATAGAATTATGTTTAAATTTTTTGAGTTGATTAAGCGTATCACCAAAAATTATATGTGCTTTACCCAAGGTCAATTTGATTTTTTCGTTTAATTCTTCGAATAATTGTAATGTTTTGATTGAATTTCGGAAATTATTCTGAAATGCTTCAATTCGTTTTTTTGATATATAGGTTTCATCTGAAATTGCTCGTGTGAACAAGAATACATAAAAAAGTTCTTTAATGTTAAATTTTAAAAATTTCTGGAAATCAAAATTGATTGGGTAATTTCGGTTATAATAATTCATATCAAAATATTTATGGTTATCAGTCAAGAGAAAATTAGAACTTACATCTAAAGTTCTAGTTTTAACACATGAATTCAAACAAGCAATAGGATTTATATCAATTCCTATTGAATCAAAACCAAGTAATTTTGATTCTACTAAAGTTGTACCACTTCCACAAAAAGGATCTAGTATTATTGCCTGTTCATTTAAATTACAACAATTAATCAATGCTCTTACCATCTGTCCATGAAAATTCCCTTTGTAAAAATCAAATCCGTGTGTCAAGTATCCAGATCCGTAAGAGTAGTCCCTAGATTTAATTTTAGAAAAAAGAGAATAATAAGATAATTTATCTTTTACTTTTTCACAATAAGCAGTCTCTTTATAGAAGTGTAATGGATTTGCTTTGAACCGGACTTGTTCTAAAATTGAGATAAACCTCTCAAATGTGGTTAAGTTTTCTGAAATTGGGAGTAAATCCCTTCTATAACATGCCATTAAAAGATTTTTCAAAAAAAAACTATAAAAAATCCACAGAAAAAACACTACTCCCCCAATTAAATAAACTATTCAATTAGGAGTAAAATTAAAAATTGATTCTGAATAGAAACTTCTTTCTCGGGACGCTTTTTTAGTAACTGGTCTTTCTTCACGATTTATAATCTTATATCCCGATAACTCTGCGATTTTGGGATATAAATCCCATTTATCATTAGCTACGATAAAAAGATTTGCATTATCCTTGAGAAATTTCTTAATATTTTTAAAAACATTTGCTATAGCAAATTTGTAATCGTCTTTTGCCTTAATACTTGTACCCAAGTCTTTTCTACCAATTTCATTCTCTTCTTGTTTTTCAATATCATATAGTTCATAAGCATAGATGTGTTGAGTATGATAATTAATTAATCCTACATACGGAGGAGATGTTATTACTCCATCAATTTTCTTTCCATTAAAAAAATCTCTTAAATAAGGAGATAAATCCACTTCCGCTGAATCGGAACTAATAATACTATATTGTTGTTCTGTTCTTATCTTTGAGAATTCCTTAACTCTTTTAACGCTGTCTTTAGAATATCTTTTAAGAAATCCTAATAAAGATTGGGTGGGTACACAAACTTTATTTTTATGTTTATGACAAACATAAGGTTCATAAATTGGTTCTTTTAACCTGGTTAGTTCGAAATGAAAAGTAAGACGAGCTGAACGAATACATCTACTTAAAAGAACTTTAAGAAAGTTTTGGTATTTATATTCTGGAATTAAAGACTTATAAATTAACATCTGTTTAAGCGTAGGAGTGGCGAACCATTTATTTAAATACTCATTATCTGTTTCATATCTTTTTAAACTAATTTCTGAATCTTCAATATTAAGAAATTTGTCTAAACTTTCTACTTTATGAGACTTAGTCCCATTCAATGAATTTTTATAGATCTTTTGTGTCTTTTGAAAAATATCATCCACTTCATCTTCTAGTAGCTTAATGTCATATTTTGTAATTTTTGCATCCGCTATCATACAATTAAATTTCGATATATCTATCCCGATGCTGTTAATTTGCTTCACATTGGCTTCTACTAATGTAGTTCCAGAACCCATAAACGGGTCTAATATCAAATCTTTTTTTTCGAAATCGCGGTCAAGATAATATTCTACCAACTGGGGAATAAATTTCCCCATATAAGGATGTAGGCGATGGACATGTTTTGTTCTTTCTCGTTCAGGTACATCAAAAAATAAAAGATCTTTATTGCAATTTGGAATTTTGTCAATTATATCTTGTTCTTTTATTCTGATTGCTTTAAAGTAATTTTCTAACTCTTTTTTTGATACCAAAGGTGATCCATTTACTTTATTATCGTTTTTACTTAATGACTTAGCACTAACAATTTCATTCCTTCTTATATAATATTTATTTATACGCTTATATTGAATCAAATAAGAAATATTACTTTCAGTTTTATTAAAAGTCTCAGCTGCATCTTGAATTGTAATAAAATCTTCCAAATTCTTAATCTTACTCTCCATCCCTTTAATTTTCAACTATTATTATGTTTATTTAATGTATTTATGTACTTCTTCTATTAGGTCTTCTAGTATTCCATTTTCCTTAGATAGATCATGACCCGCTGAAGAATCAATAAAGTAATTTGTATCATTGATTTTATGCAAGAAATAATCCTTGTCCTTAGTGTCCCAGTTTTTTATTCTTGTAGAAGGTAGAATTATTGAATAATTATATCGCTTTTTATCCGAAACACTACAAACTATTATCTGATCCTCTTTTCTTTTTAATATTATTGGATGAGTCGCACTTATTCCCTTATCTTGAATCAAGATAAGGAGATCTTCATCAATTCTTATCATTGTGTATCTCATTCTTAAATGTATAGAAAGAAATTAACCTATTTATATAAAGGAAAATACGGAATTAATTTTTTGAATTTTAAAATATAATATCTTTACCAATTTAAATTAATAGTTAATAATTTGCTAATATCTTATCAAGAATTTGAAAAATCAATATATCTTAATATGATATTTAAAAATTTAAATCCTCAATAATGGAATTATTGTTAAATAATTCAATTTCAAATATCAGTCTAATAAAAATCATTATAAAATAAAAAAAATATAATTTAAATGACAAAAATGTCTCTTAAAAATGATAATATTAACAAATTTTATAGAGTTATAGATTCACTTACTTTAACTGGTCGAGCAAACCTTGAAGAAAGATTTAATACAAAGACAGTAGATGTTTATGTTGATCTTCTAGATCCTGTGCATGAAGATTGGTTAAATCCATCTCCAAAAAGCTTAATTTATTATTTAAAAGGAAAGAGAACAATTTTTATATTAGGCAGGAAGGGCACAGGGAAGTCCACTCTATTTCAAGTATTAAAAGATATAAACAATAAAGAAATTGAAAAAAGTTTACAAAAAGATGGTATTATCAATGAGATCCTTATATATATCAACGCAAGAGAATCATTTGATTTATCCACTCTAGTTTCTTCTGAAGAGATTGGATCTGAATTCCGATTTCTTAGCTTTTTAGATGTTTTTATGAAAACGATTGTTAAGAATATAAAGAAGTTTTTTTCATCCACTAAAACAAGATGGTATAAGAAATTTTTTAGAAATTATTCTAGAGCCTATGAGCTTTTCACTAAAGAAATTGATAATATCCAAAACAATTTAATCTTCGAGATTGAAAAATCAAAATCTCAGGATAAAAATATTCGACAGCGCCAGACTAAAAAAGAAAAATCTGGAAAAAAAATATCAATTTCGAGTAAACCTTCGGTTAGTCTTGATAAGGAAAAATCAGCTGAAGTTGAAATCGAACTTGAGAAAAAAACTCACGACACAATTATAAGAATTATAAATCCATCGGAAATATTTCAAAAAATCAAAGATTCACTCATATCTAATTTCAAAATAAAAAGTGTGATTCTTTTACTTGATGATTTCTCGGATTTATCTCAAGAAATCATGAATGAATTAATCGAAAAAGTTATATCTCCACAGGTAACCGCTTCAGATCCGTTTTATTTTTTTAAAATAGCAGCATATCCTTCTAGATTAACTACTGGAGATATTCCTGAAGACAAGGTAGAATCTATTGGAATAGATATAGGGGATATTTTTGCTTGGGGACGAAAAGCAGATAAAGAACTACCTTTCAATAGAAAAATACAACGTGGAATTGAATATACCAAAATTTTAATTCAAAGACGCTGTCAAAAAATTGCTAAAAACAAAGAAATTTTTAAGTTACTCCTTAAACCTCAGAACAAAGAGTCTATAGATGATATTTATAAAACATTGTTTTTCGCTAGCTTTACTAATCCTCGTATTCTAGGATATATTTTATCTTATTCTCTTAAACATGCATTATTAGGAGGTGCAAAATCAAAAATCGAACTTGGCCACATAAATCAGGCTTCTAAAGATTATTTCCAAAGAATGATAGATAAAAATTACTTTCAAAAGAAAGGTAAAATTAAACAAGCTTATGATGAAAAATTAAACTTAGCTACCCAAGAAATTATATTTAATAATATATTGGATATTGCAAAACAAAATCAAGAGAATCTTATAAAAGCTGTAGATAAAGGAAAAAGCAAACTTCTGAAAGAGATTTATGATGTATATAATACTATTTTTAATTCACATTTTAGATTACAAAAGGGGAATGTTTCTGATTTATTAAAATCTCTTGAGTTAAACCAGTATATAACACACTTCTCAGAAGGTCGAAGTAGAGATAAATCGAAACAAACTAATTTATATTTTTTTAATTACGGATTATGTCTTGAAAAAGGATTGGATTTTGGAATCCCTACGGATAAAAGTATAACACGACCAGATAAATTCATTTCACAAGATCGAAATTTTAACTATACGGAAAAATTAATTGAGAAACTCAAAGGTTTAATGCATATAAAATGCGAGACTAGAGACTGTAAATTTAAACCTATTCCAATTGAGCAAGAGATAATTGCAGATCATTTTGGATGGAAATGTCCGATATGTAATGGTGTATTGGTAAGGAAAGCCTTACCTGAAATCTCTGAAACCTTAATAGAGAATTATAATGAAACTGAAGAAAAAATAAAAACAAAATTTGAATTTGTTCTAAGTAGTATTCAATATGAAATAATCCAAGCTTTATCTTTCTTTGAAATTGCAGTTCATGCTAAAGATTTATCAAATGAAATCAACTTATCTTCAAAAAGTATAGGATTACGAATGAAAAAATTAAGCGAGAATGGATTTGTAGATATCATTAATTCTTCTCCTAAAAAATACATTATAACAGAGAAAGGAAACGATTACTTGGGAAATGTGTAGCTATCTCTATAAATTATTTCTCTTTAACAAAAATTCGATTTTTTTTCGTGAAATAATCGTTTCACGAAGTTAATTCTACTATTTAAAACTTTAAGAATTACTGAACACAAACCATTTTAAATTAAATATTATTATTAAATACGGCGAAAATTTTGATTAATCAGGAATTTATTGAGAAATGGGCACCAAAATACACATATTCAGCTAAATATAACTATTCTGAAATCTTAGGGGCTGTAAAAGAAGAACTCAATGATATTAATGTTGTCTCTGAGGAAACTTTTAAAAAAATAATCATATGGAAAGCAGAGAGAAACATTAATAATATCAATTGGAATCAGTTTGAAATATATGAAGAAGCAATTAAAGATGTATTAAAATTTGAAGGGTTCAAAAAAGTATGTAGGTTAGATGGATTACCAGGAATTCTTTTACCAAATGCTACGACCATATTACATTTCATGTATCCTGATGATTTTCCAATAGTAGATGTTAGAACTGTTAGAGTTTTATTATATTGTACTCATCAAATTGATGGTAAGTTAATACATTATCTTGATCCTCGTTATAAAGGAGAATATTATAGATATAGGTTGTGGGGTTATTACAATTTCAGAAAAATAATCATGGAAATTTCACGAGTTACTGAAAAAAACTTGCGTGATATTGACAAAGCTTTATTTTCTTACGATACAGAGCAAATTTTAGAGGAAAAATTCAAAAATGGATTTTTAACGATTTAAAAAAATTCAAATTCACTCTTCAATTAAAAATTAATATGAAAGACAAACCAGTGTTATTCAGTTATATTGTAAGACATGATGATGGTGTTGCTCCAAATCCATTTCATGGGATCTGCACATTAACGATTTGCAAACCTGTAATCAGAAGAACCGCAAAGGTAGGTGATTGGATTGTAGGTTTAGGATCAGCAAATTCTCCAATTGGAAATATGTCGGGAAAGGTAATCTATGCAATGAGAATAACGGAGAAATTAATATTAGGTGAATACGATTCCTTTTGTAGAGCGCATTATCCTGAAAAGATACCTAATTGGGATAGCAATAATTTTAAGGAAAAAGTCGGAGATTGTATTTATGATTATTCTGATCCATCAAATCCAAAGATCCGAAAATCAGTGCATAATGAAAAAAATATGGATAAAGATTTGCGAGGAAAAAATTCACTAATATCCAACGAGTTTTACTATTTTGGAAACGATCCCATTCCACTACCAGAACACTTAAAAGGTATTATTAAGCAAGGACAGGGGCATAAATCAAAATCTAATGAAGATTATATAGAAGACTTCATAAGCTGGATTAGAACTCAGAAAAGAGGTATTAACGGAGATCCTCAAATGAAAAAAGAAATGATTTCGTGCAATTATAAAATAAATTGTTCTGAATATCATCTTAAAGAAGCAGAAGAAGACGAAAGAATAGGGGAAACTAATTGTTAATAATTTTAATCTTTATCTAATCTAACCTAATTTGTCTCGCAGCTTGCTTCCACTTATTTATACTAGCTTCTCCGAGGCCCTTTATTTGTTTAGCAAGCATCTTCGAATTACAGTTTAATAAGTCCTTGATAGAATAGATTCCTCCTTTATTGAGTAATTGCTCCTTTTTCTCAGCAATACCTGGTACATCCCTTAATTTGTATCTCTCTTCCTTCTTGAAACCAACAAATTCCTTTGTACCTGTTCCGACTTCATCAGTTTCCGCTTTGGATTCTTTTTCATTTGATACACAAGCTTCTTCCTTTCCTTCTCTCATCAAAAGAAGTTCTTCGACATTAGGAGAAGAAAACTCGATTAATTCTATATTATTATCGTTCAATACTTCTTTTGCTCCTGGCGTAATAATGTTTGGCAGACAAACAAAGAAAGCGTAATCTCCTTTATCGGGTTTGTATTCCCGACCTTTCATTCTCATTAACCAATTCGCAAACTTTTCTGCTTTCCCCTTAATTCCCGCCTTTTTCATAATGGTAACTTCGCCAAGTGCTTTCTTCACGTGTTGCGCTCGTTTTGTTTCACCCATTGCGTAGATATCTACATCGTATCCACCTATATGCTTTACTGTAGGTTCAATATGAATAAATCCTTTCTCAGATAATGTGTCTTTTAAGAAAGATCTGGCATCTTCCTCGTATATTTGTCTTATGTCATAATCAGTGTAGCCTATATAATCCATGGTGTCGATAACATTCGCTATACATCCCAGTAACTCTCGGGGTAAGAAATATAATAGAGAACTCTTCACTTTAGTAAGGAACACTTTACGGTCATTCTCTTCGAATCCTACCTTGTCTGCTACTTGTTGGATAATAGCATCCTTTTCTTCGTTAGTAAGATTACCAAGAATTATTTCGCGGTTTTGCACAATAGTCGCAAAATTAGCGCTATGTTGTTTCAAATCGGTCCATTCCTTCTTATTGGGATTTTCAAGACAGGAAATGGTTATATATAGTCGCTCATTGGCGAATTGTTCCATAAAATAACGAATAAACTGTTCAAGAAAAATTTTAAGCATGACATTATCTGGATCGATTTCATTGAGAAACTGTATCTCATCGAAAGCTACTGCGACTAAGTACTCTAATTCGAAAGTGAGTTTAACAACACCATAAAAAAAATCGCTAATACTTTTTGTATCAAGTTCTCCGCTATAAAAGTAATTGTAAGCGAGTTCTTGATCGTTGGGATCCTCTGAAGCCAAATTTATTATATTATCAACCAAGTTTTTGTTTCTAAATATCTTAAACAATTTGCTCTTTCTTTTGGTTTTTGGAATCTTATCGATAATATCTCGAATTATGTAAGTTTCTTCTTCCTCGTTCAGTAATTGGTCAATTAGATTTTGTACAAAGATGTACCAAAACTGATTAGGATCGTATGTGACTGCTTTAAAGTCGAAAAATAAGAATAAGTTTTTTGATGGGGATAATTGTTCTAAATAATCTTTTACTTGAAACTTTAGAAGAGTGGTTTTACCAGAGCCATTTGGGCCTATTACTGGTCGAATACTGGTGATTCCTTGATTATTTACGCCAATTAAATCGCTTTGAAAAATTTCTGACACATTCTTTTCTACAAAATTCTGACTTGCTTTCACACCTTCAGGATTGGTTTCTCTAAGTGGATATTTAACTTTACGCTCAATGTAAATCCAATTTTGGGGAAATCCCTGTTCTAATCGCAGAATCTGTTCTTTTAATTTGCTTCTGGTTGTCATAGCTAATAATTGCCCTTGATTACTTGGTTTTAATTAAGTTGATGCTTAATGTCATCTTTCTTTATAAATTATATATTTCCAAATTTATTTATAAAATTTAAGTAAAATTGTAGGTATTCCCTAAATAATTGTGACCTTCAGTAAGGCTAATCTCAAGAAGATTAAAACTCGAGATTAAACATAAATTATTTAAGAAAATCAAAAAATGCTGGTAAAATTAGCGACAAGAAAATTAAATTGCGAGTATTTCATTGGGGATTTTCTTGATTATTACATTAATGCTGGTGTAGACGAAATTTTTATTTTTGACAGCGATTCTGAAGATAATACTAAAGAAATTGTTGATAATTATCAAAAAAATAACGAGAATATTAACTTGGCGATGATATCTACACAACTTAGGCATGTAAGTGAGGAAGCAGAGCGAGATAGTTGCAATGTTTTATTTAAGTTTGCATTAAACGATTTTAGTGAAAATAATGAGGAAACATGGTGGATATTTGCTGATATCGATGAATTCATTCGATCAAGTAGTCATTTAGATTTTAAATCATGGTTGAAACAGCAAACTAGTGATATGATACGGAGCATTTTTATTGATTGGTATTTAAATCCAAAATTAATTAAAACTATGCTAAAACCAATAGAAATACTACAATTGGCGTTAGATAACAAAATAAAGGGTAAGATCTCCGAATTATGGGGAGATCCTTTTTGTAAAGATAATTTAATAAAATTAAACTTTGAAAATTTTGAGAAATATCAAAATCTTAAAGCTGGAGGGGGTTTTCATAGATGGATTTTGAATAATCAGCTCATTCTACCCTCAAATAAAGAATTTTTGATTGTAGATCATTTACAGGGAGTTCCTATTGATATAATACAGAGGAAAGTTAATGGAAATTTTGATTTATTAAAAAACATCAAAGATGAATGGCTTAAAACACATTTTCAAAATGTAGAGAGAATATTTGATAATTATTCAACCTTTTATGAAACTTCTGAATTAAAATACAAATCTGAACTTGATAGAATAATAGAAGAAATATCCAATTATAATAATGATACAAGTTATTTCAACAATGTAATAATGAAGGAATATCTCAAAAGTGCTGAAGGATCAAAACCTTCAAAACATGGCTACGACGGTTTTGATTCTTAATTTTGAATCAAAAGATTATATTTGATTTCTGTGTATTTTTTAATTATAGGATTTCTATATATTTTATCCCAAAAATCTTCGGGACCATAATTGCATCCGCAAAAGTGCCCTCCTTTATGATAAGAAAGTAGTTCAATCGCCCCTATACGATTAATATTAAGTTGTTGAACTTCAGAAAGAGGAATTAAATATTTCAATCCTTTGTATAGTGAAAAATTAAAAGCTGTAAATCCTTGTTCTGAAAAAAAGCAATCTTTGGGAGGTTCTTCCAAGACATCTGTCAGATTAAAAGCGAATCCTTTAGGAAAACCTATGATACCAGCATTTAATTTAAGATTTCTCTCTAAACTATTAACCTTTTTTGAATATTCTCCATAAAATTTCCCAGCTGCGTCAGATAAAGCAACTAACCCATTATTTGCTATCGCAATTTTTAAAGTCATTGGAAGTTCCCAAAATATTATATCGTTATCTATTATCAGTTCATATTTATCAAGATCTACTCGTGGTAAAGCATATTTCCACCAAGAATTTTTAACAGTATCATTTCTTAATCGACGAGGTAGCATATCTGATACATTAATTAATTTAACCCCATATTTTTTAGATAGTTTCTTAATCTCTCTTAATGTAGATTTTTTAATATTATTATAACAAATATAGTACTCTATTTTGTCATATTCTTCTGGAAAAATTAATACAGCGAACTTTATTGAATATTTGAGCAATTCTAACCCTTGAGGACTATTATATCCGTTTTTAATTTCCCCATATGTCCATCTAAGTATTAACTCTACCATCTTTTTGATTAAAAACATAAGATTTAAATCATATTGTAAAAACTTGAAAAATGCTAATACCAGGGTTAGAACTTTCTTCTTGTTTTAGAATATAACCTTCTCGTTCAATTTCTTTAAGAAACCCTTCAGATTGGATGTAACTTTTGATAACCGAGCCATGTTTATGTCCATGAATGATTGAAATTCGATTAATACCTTTTAAATTGCATTCATCTAGACAGTAAATTATCTCTTCTATAGCTTCTTCAAGGTACATTCCATGGACATCTATTTCCATTTTGATATTTACCCTCTTCTTTTTAAAATTCTAATTTCTTAATTCATTATCTTTGTAGCTATAATTATTGAGATGATGCTATCTGTCTTACGGATGCTTTTTATTTGGAATTTACAGCTTTCAAGCAACTTTTTATACTCTAAAAATGTTCTTTCCTTGCCGCCTGTGGTCACTAATAAGCTAAAATTTAATGTAACTCCAAAATCATATTTAATGCCCTCGGGAACGACCATTTCAAATATTAATAGAGTTCCATCTTGACATAGGGCTTTATAAACATTATTTAAAATTTTTACAACTTTTTCTTCATTCCAATCGTGTAAAACTCTACTCATTATAATCGTGTCCGCTTTTATAGGGATATCTTCAAAAACATTTCCTTGAATAAATTGTATTTTTTCATAAAATGGGTCTTCTTTAAGCTCTTGTTTTGCATTTTCAATAACAGTAGGCATTTCAAATAAAATTCCTTTTTTTATTTGAGGAAATTGATGCAAAAAGCTTTTTAAAAGAGAACCAGTACCTCCAGCAACATCAAGAACTATTCTTATGTCAGGTAAATTTAAGCTTTTTAAAAGTTCGATGTAATCGGTAGTATATGCTTCAATCGCTTTATTGAATATGATTCCATGCTTTTCTTTGGTATCATAATATTGAAAAACCGGTTGACCGTAGACAGACTCAAATTGAGGTTTGTAGGTTTTTAGGGCTTCTGTCAGTTTTCCCATAACTGCATAGTGTTCTTTTCCCCACATTAATGATGCGTACTTAAGAGTTTTGGGATGATCTTCTGAAAGTAGATCACCGAGATACTTTATCTCGTAAATTCCGTTTTTCTCCTCAATAAAATCCCATACTTTTAAAACTTGAACAATCATTTCCAAAGATTTTTTTGGTAATCCCGTTGCTCTCTCTAGTAATTCAAGTTGGTTTACCCCATTCATAATGTAACCCAATATTCCCAACTCAACAATCGAATGAATAATCTGAGTGTTCCAATATCCAACGAGCATACCCTCAAGGTTTCGTCTTAATTCTTTTTTAACAAAATAAGTGTTCTGGTCGAATATATTGATTACGCAATCTCCATGCTCGTCTATTATTAATTTTTCTCCGTCTAGTTTACATGTAAATGCGTGTCCGTTGTAAAAAGGTTCTACCCATTTATACCTCTCATTGTATATAGGTTTACCAGTTCTATCAATGTGAAACATACCATGATTGTCTTTTGCAGTGGCAAAACCTTTATGAAACACACCAAGTTCTTGATATTTTTCATTATGCACCAATTTACCATTTTTATCTATATGCCTTGCAAATCCATCAAAATCATATACTATGGCTATACCGTATTTATAATCACCAGCATACTTGTATTTCTTATCGTAACATTTACTTCCATCTGCTTTAATATGGAAGTATAAACCTTTTTTGTCTCGGACTATGCATGCTTCTTCTTGAAAGTTCCCCACCCAAGCATATCGTTCGCCATATTGAGGATTTCCATCTAAATTGATGTGGTAATACCCCAAAGAATCTTTTACAGCAGCCAAATCGTCGTAATATCCGAAAGTTTTGTTAAAGCGCTTTTTGTAAAGTTCCTTTCCTTTTAAGTCAATATGATATGCCCCGCTTTCGTCCTCCACTGCTGCAACACCGGGAGCGTGAAAGCTCATCACATTGTCAAATTTCTTGTTGTAAAGAGGTTTATCATTTATTATGTGATGCGAGTTATCTGCAGATATTGTTATTCTGCTAAAATCCAAAATTGCGATAGCTTCTTTAGCTTCTTTGCTATGCATTTACACACCTTTCTAATTCTTTTATTGGTCTTTTCATATTGCAGATTTTGCACACCTCACTTGAACCCCAATTGTTAACTAGATTCACATAATCTTCACTTTTCCATAAATTCATAAATTGAGTATTTTTTACATTTCCGAAGTATCCAAAAGATCTTCTTAACTCGTCAGGAGCGCAGCACACATTAAAAATGCCATCCCAGGCAATCCAGGCTTCTCGTCCTAGAAACGGGCAGATATTTTCCTCTGGAACAGAATGATAATCAGGTATTTTTAGAATTTTATGAATATTTTCAAGTTTAATTTGCTTTCCGCTTTTAAGCTTGCATTTTGTAGCAATTTTGATTAGTTTTTCGACAGTGTCATTCCATCTCTCAACACTTTTTTCATGACTTCTGATGTCTTCGATTGCTAATTGTGGGTGTGTAACCCATATGTGATGCCCTTTAAAACGATCTACATCTAGTTTTATTGCTAATTTCAAGAGATTTGGCAGATCAAGCAAGTTTT
>JAHPYY010000190.1 GCA_019058515.1 Promethearchaeota archaeon | reverse complement strand
GTACGAGTCGATACTGATAATTATACCTATGAAGGGCAAGTGATCCTTGCTCCACGAGGTATCGATAAAACGTCTAATTGGGGTACTCAAATTAATGTTATTACCTTAGATTATGCCCTTCAGACGCGTAATTATGCGGATTATTCAGATTGGGATGATCCTCGACTTAAGCTATTTCTTATGATAAATCAGATAACTCACCCACTTGATCAATACAGTATAGCATATACGGAAAACACCATCATGCATCTAGAAGAGGCAGTTCATGAAGCGACCACCTCTAATAACGACGATCACTATGATAGAGTTGTTCCCTATATGATGTCTGTCGATCCCATGTTTATATTCGCTGATTCTTATGGAAATACCCCGCTGCCCGAGTTTTATGAAGGATATCCAATATATATAGCTCCCGAGAAATACGACGACCTTGAGCAAGAATATTATTCAATTTATAAAGTTTATAACGGAAGCTCTAATACAATTCAGCTCTTTCCAGAATCGAGTATCCATTACCATCCTTCCGAAATTGTATCGTTTGATGCCTATCTCATAGATACTTTAGGAAAGAATTTGCATATAGATACGTATACAAGTGAATATGAATATAATCCAAACACGGGACAAGTTACCATTGGTCCAAATACTGATCTATGCAGCCAATTTAATTTAATGATTACTAATGAAAAAGAAGATCATCAAAATATTCCCAATTATGGTGCATTTATTGTTTTAGAATTTAAGATTGAGAAGTTTAGGAATATAACCGACATTGGAGCTCTCTCCTCTGATGATGTTAACAGAATTGCTACCATGCAATCGGTTCAAGCTTCAATTTTAGAATATATATACCAGTTCTCTATAGCCCAGAGCACACAAGAGCGCTTAAACGAGATAGCATATACGGTCTTCATTACCAGTGTTACTACAGCAATTAGTTTAGCACTTTCTTATGGATATTCTGCTATTAGTGCGAAAATTTCTTCCTCTATGATGTCTACATGGACGTGCGCAGAACAAGGAGTATCAGACGTGTTCTATGAGAACTTAGCGCAAGATTTATTTGGGCTCACGTCTGCCGCTACAAAGACCACTTCCACGTTAGGAAATATCTTTAAACTCGTTAGACCTGTGATTGCAATTGGCTCCGAAGTCGCTGAAGAATTATTTATTGATCCTTGGCTTGATGCATATGTTTCAGGTATGGTTGCCAAAGCAGGCGGAGATGCCTATGAGCAGATTTATTGGAGTACGTTAGCGGAGACTGGACGTGAAAGCGGATTTAGTATGGTGACCACCACTATTCAGAGCTTAGTGGCTCCCTCTCAAGCCCATGTCTCGGGAAATCTTGATTCCACCTATCAGAACACCTTAATTGACCTTCACCAATTAGGCGTAGAGATGAAAACTGAGCAGGAAAGTACGATACGCGAAATCACAGAACCCGTCCTCTCTTCACTCTTACTGTTCTTGGGTGTGGTCGGTGGTGGAGCATTCGGGTCTGCGACGGCTGCCCTCGGGAGTGTGTTAGTTGTAGGAGGGACATCCGTGGACGAGATCATGGCTATGAGGGACGTATTTAAAACGGCTTTGCTTAAGCATCAATATAAAAATATTTTCCATTCACTATCCTATGGTGATGTACTCCATTCAGAGGTTTCCGATCCTGTATTACACGCTATTCACAGTGAAATTGATGAGAGTGTTGCGGATGCTATACGATTAGTAACGGTAAAAGAGAAACCATTTCCCACTCAAAAGCATGTTGAAAAAGTGAATGCCATTACCAGAGCAGATACCAGCAAACTTATCGATTGGATTAGCAGGCATAAGAAAGGGCTTGCGGTTGCGGGATATGCGGTTGCCGGAATTGTAGGTACCATGGTTCCCGCAGTCGGTGCAATACTTTCTATCATACCTACATTGACTATTGGAATGGTTGATGAAAATAGAGATCCTAGATCTGAAATTAAAGAAAAAAGCCAGAAGAAGAGATTTATTAGTAAGCTTTCAGATGAATCTAATAAGGATGCATTTTTTGAAAATATATTTTCTAACTTTGAAGGAGATTTATTAGTAGATCCAAATGAAATTGATGATTTAATTGAAACATACGGAAGGAATTGTCAAGAGTCAGATCAACCTTTTGAATTAAACTCATTTTTAGAAGTGACTACTAACTATTTTATGCCTTATGCCCAAAGAGATTTTTCTATAAGAAATAAAATAAGAGAATTTAAAGCAAAATACAGTGAGAATCCTACAAAACTTCAAAAGCTCGCTATGTTTCTCGATCTCTCATATAATAGATTATATTCTCTAGATAGTAGGCAGTCTGATATTTCACATGAATTGATTTTGACTGTTGAAAATTCATTAAAACAAAAAGCAGAAGAGTATCTAACAAATAAAAGGTTGACTAGCTCAATTTCTAATTATTTTGATTATTTATCTCAAATAAGATCTCAGAGGTTACAAGGAGCTGAAGATTATCAATTGTTATTCACAACTTTGGTCGACTTATTTGCGGAAATTACTGGTCAAGTCATTTCATATTCTGTTTTATCGAAAGTCTTATTCGGTAAAGCGACAAAATATAGAGATTACATAACTAAAAAGACGGACAAAAATGCATTAGCTTCAATATTTGCTTTAGAATTTTTCATTTCGAAAAAAGTATTTAAGACGTCTATTGAAAGAGCGTTAGATAGTTCGAGAATTGAAGATAAGCAAGTTATAACTAAATCAAATCTAGAAGAGTTCCAGAGAAAAGCAATTGCCTTGATTCGATTTTTCTTGTTCGAGAATGATTATGTTGCTCATGATAATTTTGGCAAGTTTAAGTTATTGTGGAGTATCTCGTATGCAATGGCAGAATACGGGGGGTTGCCTAAATTAACTTCGATATTTTCACTCGAAAGATGGAAGGGTTATAAAGTTACTACTTCTTTAAAGGAGCATGGTCCTTTAATAGAATTTGATACATTGACTAAATTTGATACTATTTTGAGTGAACTTCAAGATTCCAAATATAAGTCTTTAGCCAATTCTATGTCAATAATATTAAAAAGACAGCCCTCCCACTATGATATCCAATCAATTATTCATCCAATGCAAGTAAACAAAAAAAATCTAAAAATGCTTAATAAATTTAGTTTACTAAAGAAATATATTAAAAAGAGAGGTGATATTGGAGGTCTGCCTGGAGATATTAATATTCGAAATATCCCGGGAGTATCAGCTTTTAACAAAAAATTAACTGATGTTAGTTCTGAAAAGCAGAATTTAATTAAGAAATTATTTAATGAAAAAATAGTAACATTAGTAACATCATCAAGTAAAGTAAATCCTTCATTATTAAATTTAGTTAAATTCTCTCAAAAAGATCATTACTCCCAAGCAGATATAAAGACTAGTCATGATTCACCCAGTCACGAAGCCCTATTTGATAAATTATTAATTAGAGACGATCATATAATCGCAACTGAAGTTCCCTTGTTCCACAAGTATGCGTCTGGATATTTAGCAGGATTTATTGATGTATTACTTGTAATTGATGGTATTATTTATATATGTGATTACAAACCTGATTTAAATCCTGAGCTAGATGCAAAATCTTCAGAGAGTTTTATTAACTCGATACCGCAAGTGGCTGCATTAGAATTAATGTTTAAGGATATGTTTGATATTGATAATGTAAAGAGTGTAATTTTCAATAAAAAAGGCGCTTGGATTTTTGACGCACGGCTTGCATTATTGGAAGTTACGAAGTTAATGCATGATTATGCTTCTGGACGAGTAATGGGGTGGGAACGATACTTTAAACTATGATTTAATCAGTGATTATATTAATTTTTTTTTCTATTTTTTTATCAATTTTTAAATAAGGATTGTTTTGAAGAAAAATTGCTTCTAATTTTGGCAAGTCTATTAAAAATTTTGGTAATTTTCTCAAATTAGTTCCATTTATTGAAAGACTCTTTAATTTTACTAACTCTTTAATTGATAAAGGAATCTCTTTAAGTTCTACATTAGTTAACTTCAATGTTTCTAAGTCTTTAAGGCTTTTGATACTATCTAGATTATTCTCGATAATGATATTAGTATTTCCTTGAATGTTCAGTATATTAAGATTTGGAAATTTCTCGAATTTATCCAATATTCTCAATTTTTTTAAAGATATGATTTCAAGTTCATTTACAGTTTCAAATTTAAAATTCACATCTAAGATATCACTTTCTATAAGTAATCTTAATTGAACTAATTTTTTAAATCTCAGAGTTTTTTTGAGAATCTCCTGCTTATTATCATTTAATAATAATTCAATCCCTACAATATTCTCTCCTTGATTAATAAAATAATATCTATCTTTTCTAGGAATTTCTCTTAGTTCCTCAAAATCAGAGATCAATGTATAACCACATGGATTACTTTGGCTTATTTCTAAGAGTATATTTGCTTCTTTTGGAGCAAGTAGACCAATAATTAAATCCTCAGTTGATAAGTAATCTAAGTAATTATTAAGAATAAGGAATTCCTTCACATTGTAATTCTTCATTCTTAGTCTTTTTAAAATTTCTTCCTTAAAGACTTTTTTGGATACGGAATCACCAGCTTTAAACAGTTTTTTAAGCAAGACAAATGCCAGTTGACTTTGAAGAATTACTGTATCATAATTATTCTCAGCCCAAGCTTGAATATTTGAACAATGTCCCCAGAACTCCATTTCTGGAGTAAGAGAATTAATTTTGGATGATTCCATATTCTCAAAGAAATCGTCTATAGACTCTATCTTTTTCAAACTCTCTGATTTTTTATTGGTAAGAGTATAAAGAATATATTTACACTGGTTTATTTTCTCATCATTTACATAAATATTGGTTTTATTTCCTTCCAGTTTTAATTTAAGAAACTTATTAATTGAGTATTCTTTCATCTCTATGAAGATATGAGGAAATTTAACTAAGAATCCCTATATAAATCATTAGATTTAAATGTTTTCACATTATTAACTTTTTGACAAAGTAAATGTAATTAAAAAAATTTAAAATTTCTCTATAATTTTAAAATATAATTTAATTAATTATGGTTGAAAATTTTGAAGTATCCTAAGACTATTAATCGTTATTGTCCATCTTGTAGATCACATACAAAACATAGTGTATCACTATATAAGAAAGGAAAAGAACGTATGTTAAACCATGGACGCAGAAGAGTCGAAAGGAAAAAAAGGGGCTATGGGAGTTTTCCCAAAGAAATATTTAAAAAGAACTCTAAGTTAAATAAGAGAACAACACCATTGTTAGAATGTTCTGAATGTGGTAAAAAACAATATGCTAAATCTTATCGTGTAAAACGTCTCGAATTACAAGAAATTTAAAAAAGTGAAAAAATTTTGGCTAATAAAAAAGAAACGCAACTTATTCCACAAGCAAAAAGTAGGTTCTTACGTGTAAAATGCTTAAACTGTGGTAATCAACAAATTATTTTTGGCTGCTCCGCAACAGATGTGGAATGCTTAGTTTGTGGGAAGACATTACTCCAATCAACTGGAGGTAAAGCCCGTATTCTTACTAAAATTTTAGAAGTACTTTCTTAATTTCTGTTATAATTTCTTTTTGGCATCTTATTATCAAAAAAAAATTTAGAAAATTATATCTTATTCATTCATTACTTTCCCAGTATTTCTTTAGCAGGAAGTGCTATACCTATCACATAAAGGGCAGCTCCAAGGGCAAATGTAATCATACTAACTCCAATATATCCAATTATTATTTTATAAATAATAAAAGTTGCCCATGGTATACCTCCTACAATCAAAAGTGTAAACCAAGCCCATTTTTCACCTTCTTTATAACCATAATGTGTTATTATAACTATCGCTATAGCTATCCCACATAGCATTAAACCTATCATTTTTTTTGTTATTATATATAACTCAACCATTCTACGGTCAACACCTAAGTAATCACTATAAGAAATCCCCACGTATGCTTTAAAATCACTTACAAACATTATTTCAGTCGCGAATATCCAAAGCAATGATATTACAAGAGTGTACATTCCCATAGTAAGCATCACTTTCCAACCAATTTCGGTTAGTTTTTCTTCCACTTTTTTCACCCCATTAAATATTATTACTTAAAATAATTTAATTTTTCAAAGATTTATAAATTTAATGGAAAAAGAGTAATTAAGAAAAGCTGTACAGATTTTGATTAGTTTAATATTTCTATTGATGATTTTATACTTTTTAAAGATCTCAACCTTTATTTTGTTCTAAATCATATCTTTAATGCTAATTAAAATGATCGTAAAATTTATATGAATTTGTAAATTTGACGGTTTCTGCAATTTTATTTGATATACAATTCAAGTAATTATAGTTCAAAAACCAGATTTATTTTCGATTGACATAATTAAGGAACGCTTTTACAACCATGTGAAACTTAGAATCTCGCAGTATTGACATGTGATCTTTTCCTTGGATTTGAAAGAGACACGAATCTGGAATTAATTGAGCTGCTAAGGTTTTGTCTCCAGGAGTAATATCATCAGATCCTAAAACGGTCATTACAGGTATTCTAATTTTTTTTAGTAATTTTTTCATTTGTATTGTGGATGGCAAATTTTCAATTCGTTTTTTCAAGTTTCCAGCGATTACTCCAGCTAAAGCAAATAAATCATTCCCAGCTTTTAATGTAACTTGACGGTAAAAAAGATATGAGGGATCTTTAACTTCTATGTCACTCTTTGCTTTAAAAGCTTTTATAATCTGATTGTTTATTTCGGTATATCTTATTTTTTCTTCATTGTTGTTAATCAATGGTACAACAAATCCTCCAAGTATCGCAGAGATAAACATATCAGGTTTAGTAAATAATAGTTCAAATATTATGTGTGCCCCATTAGAATAACCAAAAAAATTAGCTTTTTCGATCGAAAGCTCTTCCATTAACTTGATAACATCATCATTCATTTTTCGTCCATAATAGGAATCACCATGTGGTTTATCACTTTTACCATGACCTCGACAATCTAAAAGAATTAAACAATAATCATCTTTTAGAATCTCTACCCATTTTGGAGCTTTCCAATTATATTCAATATTTAAAGCAAATCCATGGATCATGACTACAGGAGGACCTTCGCCTTCTATTTCATAATAAAGTTTAATCCCATCATTGGTAAAAAAAGGCATTATACCTAATTAGTAAGTGTAGAGGTTTAAAAATCTTTATTTTCCTATAATCGAGTTTTTTAATACCTAATTTTTATTCCAATTCGTGAAACTGTTCTTTCACGATAAGACCACAATATCTCAATAATATACATTGTTTCTTATTAATTTCAAATAGTATATCGTTTCATAAGTAAACAAAATAAAATAGGGTGATACTAAAAAAAATCAATAGCTCATTCTAATTTTTTTACCGTTGTTATATAAATAATCCTTTATCTCTTTGATAGTATATTCGTCATAATGAAGCATTGATGCAATCAGAGCGGCATCAGCGCCACCTACAGTAAGGACATCATATAGATGTTTGGGTGTACCTCCGCCTCCCGAAGCAATAACTGGGATTTTTACAGCATTAACAATCTTACGCGTGAGGACTAATTCATATCCTTCTTTTGTACCATCGGCATCAATAGAATTAACTACAATCTCACCAGCCCCCAATTCTTCCCCTTTTATTGCCCACCAGATAGCATCTATATTCATTGGTGTACGACCCCCATTAATTACGATTTCATAACCAGATGGAATATCTTTGGTTATTGGTATTTTTCTGATATCCATTGATAATACTACTGCTTGTGCACCAAATGCTTTGGAAGCATCAGCTATCAGTTGTGGATTTTTTACAGCTGCAGTATTAACATTGACTTTCTCAGCTCCTGCCAGGAGTACACGCCTGCAATCATCAACAGTACGTAAACCACCTCCCACAGAAAAGGGAATAAAAATATTTGATGCTACTTTAGTTACAACATCAATCATAATATCTCTTTTATCACTGGAAGCAGTTATATCATAGAAGACCAGTTCATCTAAGCCCTCCTCATAATATTTCTTTGCTTTTATAACAGGATCTCCAATATCTTTTGTATCAATAAATTTTACACTTTTTGCCAGTTTTCCATCTCGTACATCCAAACAGGAAATCAAACGTTTTCTCAACATGATGAACCATCCCACTCTGTAAAATTTTTAAGAATCTGTAAGCCAATTCGTCCGCTTTTTTCAGGATGAAATTGTGTGGCAAATAGATTTTTATATCCGACAGCCACTGGAAATTCTATTTCATAGTCTGAAATGGCATATATAGTATTTTTATCTTTAGGATTTGGATAAAACGAATGTACAAAATATAATTCATCATTTTCTTTAATATCTTTTAATATATAATGATTTTGTATTTTTTTAACTATATTCCAACCCATATGAGGGACTTTTAATGAGGGATCTGATAAATTAAATTTTATTGTGTTCCCTTTGATTAAATCTAAGCATTTAGTATTTCCTTCTTCAGAATGAGAAAGAATAATTTGTGCTCCAAGGCAAATACCTAAGATTGGGGTACCGTGATCAAAGGCTCTTTTTAAAATTAGATC
>JAHPYY010000189.1 GCA_019058515.1 Promethearchaeota archaeon | reverse complement strand
GTGGATGTGTAATAACGATTTTTTCAACTTCAGAGGGAAAGACATGTTCCCCTCCTGTAATAATCAGATTTGCTTTCCGATCTACCAAGTAATAGAATCCATCCTCATCTTTTTTTGCCATATCTCCGGCACTGAAATACTCACCCTTAAATGAATCCCGTGTTTTTTCCGGCAATTTATAATATTTATCAAACAATTGTGGTCCATGTGAATACAATTCACCAATTTCTCCTTGGGAAACAGGACTTCTATTCTCATCTAATAACTTTATAGTATCTGTTCCCACACATTCTTTACCAATGGAACCTAATTTATTCATCTGATCTTCAGGTCTAAGGATAGTAACTAAACCTGCTTCTGTCGAACCATAAGCTTCAAAAAGTTGAGCTTTTTTAAAAAGCTCCATTACATTTAACTTCATTTGTTTGGTTGCAGGCGCAGAAGAGGTTAACAGCGCTCTAATAGAGCTCAAATCATATTTATTTTTAACTTCTTCAGGAAGACTTAGTATTATGTTATAGTGGGTTGGTATCATTGAAGTAAAAGTTATTTTTTCTTGACTTATTATCTTTAGAACTTCTTCTGGATTAAATTTATATTCTATATGAATATACACCGGTGCCCCAATGTAAGTAAAGACAAAGGAATAAAATGTGGAATTAACGTGAGAAAGTGGCATTAAAATCAACCCGTAATCTTGGGGAGTATAGGAGAATTCTACTTCATTAATTAAAAAAAAGGCAATATACGAACGATGGGAACGAATTACCCCTTTTGGTCTCCCTGTTGTCCCTGATGTGTAAAGAATAATCCAGGTATCTTCTGTAGAGACTTCAATAGAAGGGTAAACATTTTCACCTTTTTCTAAAATATTCTCATAATTTTTCCAACCATCAATAGGTTTATCCGCGATCAAAACAAGCTCAATTTTTTCTACTCCAAAATTTCTAGCATTTTTCCAGGCTTTTTCAGTGAACTCTCGGAATCGAGAGTCTACTATAAACATCTTCGCGTCAGAATTCTTTAAGATAAAAAAAATATCGTCAGGATGTAGACGAAAGTTAATTGGGACAATTATAAACCCCCCTTTAGCAGCAGCGACATATAGCTCCATAAATTCTATTGAATTGTTAGATAATATTGCTACTTTTTCGCCTTTCGTTATACCATTATTAAGAATGCCGTTTGCAAGTTTATTAGTCCTTATATTTAGTTCTTCAAATGTCAATTGGCGTTTTGCATCTTTCAAAGCTAATTTTTGAGGATACTTTTTTGCATTAACCTTGACTATTTCCCCAATATTCAACCATGACATTGGTTTTTCCTCTTCATTTCATTTTTTAAAGATTTCGAACGATTTCTAAACATATTTTAATATGATTTTAAAAATACCATAATAAATAATACACCTTTCTTTTTATAACGTTTTCCTTGTAGCTGTAATTCCTAAAATGGGCTAAAAGTTAACTAAGCCATACGAAAGAAAGTGGGTATAATTTCCCATATGATAACAGGTAAATAATATAGAAAAAATACGATAATATATTAAAAATAAAAAAAAAGAGTTTTACATAACTATTACTTGCGCTTCTCCATCTGTAACAACTTCATCTTTTTGGTTATAAACTTTGGTTTCCACATCCAGAAATTTTAATTCCCCACTTTTCCCTTGTTTGGTATATTTTTTTGTAATTGTGGCTACGGCTTTGCATGTATCACCAATAAATACCGGTTTTTTAAAAACTACTTTTTGAGAGGCATAAAGAGCTCCTGGACCAAATAAATGAGCACCAAGTACTGCTGAAATCAGGGCAGAACTAAAAGCTCCATGAACAACCCGTGTTCCAAACATTTGAGTTTTTGCGAATTCCTCATTAATATGGAGGGGATTAAAATCTCCTGATATCCCCGCAAACAAGGTTACGTCTGCTTCTGTTATCGTTTTTGAAAATGAAGCAGAATCTCCTTCATTAAAATCTTCAAATTTAACAACTTCTAGATTTGCCATACATTTAGTTAATGAGGAAATAGATAAAAATATTAACTTAAACACTAAAAAAGATGCATTTAACCAATGAGGAAATAGATAAAAGCGTTAACTTAACTACTAAAAAAGATAATTGGTTCAGAAGAAATGGATATGGAGGGAATCACGGAGAATCAGAACGAATGATACGGAATGGATAATTGGCTTTTAAGGTTTAAATTGAATTAAATTATCCCAATTCTTCTAAATCTATATCTTTATCTTTATTTATTGTTCGCTTGATAAAAATAGTTTTTAAATTTTCAAATTCTGCTTTAAAGCATGCTGTACACTCTTGTATCTCATCTGGAGTTGCAGGTTCAACGCGTACTTCATAACCTATTGATTTATATAAATCCACATATTCATTTACTCTGCGGTCTTCAATCGTAAATGTTCTTTCCCAATCTTTTCCTCTTATAGGATTTCCTCTTTCGACTTTCTTTTCACTATCCTCTTTATCAGCAACCATAATTAATCTTTATATGAATTTCTCTACATAAATATTCAATCTCCAATAGGGATAATTATATTCTTAAGTTTAATTATTTCTCTTTGAAGATTTTCTATGGAAATTCAAAATCTAGTGGTCTTTTATTCCCACAAACCTCTATTTATTAAAAAATTTTAAATTAATTTGTGAATTATTAATTTTTCGTTATATTAAATCCGATAGAAAAAAGAATAAAGAAAAATAGAACCATATGTGAGAATAATGTCCATATTAAAGAATCCAAATTTCACTCCAAAAGATCCAGATGAATTTGATTTCAAAGAGATCATTTATGAAAAGAGGGATTGGAAAGCAAAAGTAACGATAAATAGACCAGAAGTTTATAACGCTTACTCAACTCTAACTTTGATGGAAATGATTCAAGCTTTTCATGATGCTGCATGGGATAACAATATTGCTGTTATCATCTTAACTGGAGCCGGTGATAAAGCTTTTTGTACGGGGGGTGATGTAAAAGAATATAGAGAAAGGTTTACTGTTCAACCTGCTGAATATTGGAAATGGATGAGTATTTTTCAAGAAGCTCACGATGTATTCCGTAATATTGGGAAACCTACAATTGCTAGAATCAATGGAATTGTTGCAGGAGGAGGAAATGAATGGCAAATGGCTTGCGACTTGGCAATAGCTGCAGATCATGCCACTATTAGACAAGTAGGAACACGAGTAGGATCTGTCGCCTGTGGGGGTGCCACTCAATGGTTACCTATTATCGTAGGTGATCGTCGAGCAAGAGAAATTTTATATTTATGTGAGCCTATTTCTGCAGAAAAAGCATTAGAATGGGGTTTAGTAAATGAAGTAGTCCCCTATGCTGAATTAGATGATGCTATTGACAGGATGAGTCAAAAATTAATTGATAAATTTCCAGAATGTATGAGATATACCAAGCAACAAGTTAACTTTTGGAAGGATTTTGTTTGGCATCAGACAATTGGGCACGCAAAAGATTGGTTATCAATTCATTATGCTTCATGGGAACCACTTGAAGGCATGTCAGCATTTGTAGAAAAACGACCTCCAAATTATCGAGGTGTAAGGGAAAGTACTCACCCTGAATTTCTATGGGGTCCACCTACCGTAACTTGCCCTACATGTCAGACTAAAAATCTGCCTTCTGACTTCAAATTCTGCGGAAATTGTGGAACTAAGCTATAATTCTTTCAGAATTATTCCAAGAAAAAGTAAAATAAATTTAAAAGAAAGAAGTTGCCATAGTGGGTGAATGAATATTGAGTGATAATTTAATCATTGTGGAAAAATCCGATAATTTTGGTAGAATAATATTCAATAATGGACCACTAAATATATTAACAATATCTATGATGGAGCAAATAAACGCTGCCTTAGACAATTTTATCGGGGACAACTCATTGAAAGCGCTCATAATCGATCATAATGGGAAGGCTTTTTCAGCTGGAGTTGACATTGGAGATCATATCGGTGACAAAGCTCAAAAAATGATTAAACTGTTTCATGGTATATTTAGGAGACTTCACAAATTAACTTATCCTACAATCGCAAGCGTTAAAGGTGCTGCTCTTGGTGGTGGTTGTGAAATTGCTATATTTTGTGATATGATAATTACTTCGGATAAAGCAAAATTTGGGCAACCAGAAATAAAAGTAGGCGTTTTTCCTCCGATTGCTGTATTAACGTTTCCCCAAATCATAGGATATAAGAAAGCTTTTGAACTTATTATGTTAGGGGAAGTAATTGATGCTAATGAGGCTCATAGATTGGGTATTTCTAATCGTATATTTCCTCATGATTTATACGAACAAGAATTTAACAAATTCATTGAATCATTTAATGAATTAAGCAGTATCGTTCTTCGCTATACAAAAAAAGCCTTTATTAAAGGTTTAGGTATCGGTTTTAATACAAAATTAGATCAAATTGAAGAGTATTATCTCAAAGAATTAATGTCAACTCAGGATGCAAATGAAGGATTACAATCCTTTCTAGAAAAAAGGACACCCAAATGGCAAAATCGTTGAAAAATCATTAAAATATTAATTTTAATCATAATTAGGTTTAAATTTTAGTTATTATAATACAAGTATAGGAGATAAAATTGAGAGCAGCCGTTTTTGAAAAAGTTAAAGAACCTTTAAGGTTGGAAGATGATTATCCTACACCAAGTATTTCTGGTGAATTAGGACAAGCAATCGTAGAGATTGCAGCATGTGGGGTTTGTCATACAGACTTCGGTTACCTGGAACATGGAGTACCAACTGTTAAACCCCCTCCTCTTATATTAGGGCATGAAATATCAGGTCGCATTATAGAAGTGTCTGAAGATGTGATAAATTTTAAGTTGGGAGATACTGTAATTATTCCTGCTGTACTTTCGTGTGGGTACTGTGTTAATTGTAGGACTGGTCGAGAAAATATTTGCAATAATCAACAAATGATTGGGAACCATATTGATGGGGGATTTGCTGAACAGATTAAAGTTCCCATAAAAGATGTTGTACATCTTCCTTCTGAATTACCATTAGAAGATAGTTGCATAATATCCGATGCTATTTCGACACCATACCATGCTGTAAAAAACCGAGGTCAAGTTAGACCTGGAGATTGGGTGGTAATTATAGGGTGTGGAGGTATTGGATTAAATGTTGTACAGAATGTTAAAGTAGCAGGAGGCATAGCAATAGCAGTGGATATTATTCCCGAAAAACTAGAAATAGCTAAGCAAATCGGAGCAGAATATACTATTTTAGCAAAAGATATGAATGAAAGGGAGGTGGTTGGTGCGATTCGAAAAATAACTGGTGGTGGAGCTGACATTGTATTTGAGGCAATTGGAAACCCCGCAACAATGAAACAAGGATTTAATAGTTTACGAACAGGAGGTCGATTAGTTGCTGTTGGATATTCACCTACACGCTGGGATAGTTTTGATATTGGGAGGGTAATGTTTCGAGAAATGGAAATTATTGGAAGTCTTGGTTGTCGCCCTGTAGATTACCCTCACATTATTGAGTTAGTAAAGAACGGTTCACTTCAGTTGAAACCTTTAATCACCCACAGATTTCCACTATCAGAAATAAATGAAGCATTTGATGTAATGCGTAGGGGAGAAGGGGTGCGAATTTTAATTTTATGCCAAAAATGAATGTTAGGTAGCAGTATACTATAAAAATTAATTATAGAATTTGTCTAAATAGAGGTATCACGCTTGTTTGAACAATTTAAAGATTGGTACGAAAATCGGCATCACTATGCAAGAGAATGGAAAGAACGAACTGGTGGAAAAGTTATGGGATATTTCTGCACATATGTTCCTGAAGAAATTCTCTATGCTGCTGATATTCTCCCAGTAAGGATATTAGGAAGTCATGAACCTCAAGACGTCTCTGAACCACATATCTTTGCAATGTTTTGTCCTTTCTGTCGCGATTGTTTAGCACAGGGCTTAAAAGGGAGATATGATTATCTTGATGGAATTATGATTGCTCAAAGTTGTCTTCATATTAGACAAGCTTTCACGAGTTGGGATCTTCACATTCCGGTGGATTTTTCATATTATTTACCACATCCTATGCATGTCCAAAGCCCTCACGCTATTCCATACTTAATAGAGGAATTAAAATCCTTCAAGAATGCAGTTGAAAAGTGGATAGGAAAACAAATCTGCGACGATGACATTAAACGAGGAATTGAGATAATGAATAAAAACAGGCAACTTTTACAACAGGTATATGAATTAAGGAAAAACCCAAATCCCCCATTAACTGGTCTTGAAGCTATGCAAATGGTAGTTTCTTCCCAAATGATTGATAAACGGGAACACTCTAAAGCCTTAGAAGATCTTCTACAAAAACTTCCCTCGAGAACCTTAGGTGAACCAGGAGAACGATTAATGATATTAGGATCTGAAGATGATGATACTGAATTTGTTGCAATGGTCGAAGATTTAGGAGCAAGATTTGTTATAGATGAACATTGTACCGGTACTCGATATTTTAATACAGAAGTATCTTCAAGTGGAGACCCAATAGCTTCAATAGCAGAAAGATATGTGAAACGGACTCCTTGTCCAAGTAAAGATTGGCCTGAACGCAAAAGACTAGATAGAATTTTCGAATTAGCAAAAGAGTATAATGTACAAGGTGCAATCATAATGCAAATGAAATTTTGTGACCCACATGAATTAGATACCGTTGTAATCAAAGAGGCTTTAGAAAAGCAACTTGACATCCAAACTTTATTTCTTGAATTTGATGTCACTGTACCAATTGGACAGTTCAAAACACGTGTTGAAGCGTTCCTAGAAATTATAAGAGAGGAGGATCTATTTTAGGAGGGATAAAATTGGAAAAAACTAAATACCCGATAGAACCATTGAATTGTTGGAATAGAGCAAAAATGTTAAGAGAAAAATACTATGAAGATTATGCAAAAGCACATGATTATGGGGGAATACGTTGGGCTGGAGGAGCTTGGGCTTTTGATGCAATTCCTGCTGGTTTAGGAAATGACGTGTACTCTTTGACGGGAGAACCTTATGGTGCCACTGTTGCTTTTAACGATAAGTTTGCTGTTGAATGCCATGAAGCAACGGAAGCTAAAGGATTTGCACGAGATTTGTGTTCTTACATGCGGAATTATTGGGGATCAGTTTTGCTTAATAAATACGCATGGCCTAAATTTGCTGATGAATTTCCAAAACCAGACTTTATGTGGCAAGATCACATATGCTGTTCTCATGCTAAGTGGTATCAAGTAGCTAGTGACCTTGAAGGAGGAATTCCTACTTTTAGTATTGATGTTTCAGTAGGACCTTATGAAAATGTGACTGAACATAAAATTAAGTATATTGTAAATCAGATGCATGATGGTATTAAGTGGCTCGAACAAGTCACAAAAAGAGATTATGATGATGAGCTTCTAATTAAAGCAGTTTATAATGAATTTCGTACGTGCCATTATTGGTCTGCTATTTGCGAGTTAAACAAAGCAATTCCTGCTCCTTTGGATGAGAAATCAATGTATTCACTATATGTTTTAGGAACTTTAAGGAAATCCGCTCAATGGACAGCAGATTTTTATGAAAAAAAGTTATATCCCGAAGTAAAAGATCGAGTGAAAAGAGGAATAGCTGCTGTAGGTAATGAAAAGTGTAGAATTATGACGGATACCCAACCACCATGGGCATTTTTAAGAATATTTCGGTATTTAGAGCAATATGGTTGCGTTTCTATAGGGAGTCTCTATACTTTTGGTCTAATTGGATTATGGGAAGAAAAGGAGGATGGGACATGGGGACCAAGGCCTATACCTGATATTGAGATTACGAATAGAGATGAGGCACTACAAGCACTTACTGAATGGAATTTAAGTAAACCAGAATGGCAACATTTTTACCATCCAAAACTCAAATCAGATATGATGATTAGAATTGCCAAAGAATGGAAATTAGATGGAGTTTTTTTACATTATAACAGAGGATGTGAAGGTTTAAGCCTTGGTATTGCTGAAAATCGTTTAGCTATCCAGAAAGCCGGTATTCCTACGATGCCTTTTGAAGGAAATATGGGAGATGAAAGAGAATTCGATCTAGAGAGGACCATGAAGCGGGTAGATGCTTTTATGGAGGCGCTTGGGATAGAAAAAATAGCATAATGATTATTTACAGTAAAAATAAATATTAATTATAATTTAAAGCTAAAATTAGAAATTGTTGAATATGATAACAGCTGGAATTGATTGTGGCTCTAAAAACACTAAAGTTGTGCTCTTGAAGGAGAAAAGCGTATTATCGACTGCGTCCATGTTGAGTGGATTCGATCAAGAAGAATCAGCGCAGCAAGCCTTAAATATTGCCCTAGAAAGGGCGATGATTAAACATGAAGATATTGCACATATCACGGTAACTGGTGCAGGAATGGAGGCTATTTCCTTCGCAAATGATAAGGTTACAACTGTAACTTCTGATGGTCGTGGTGCATATTTTCTTTTCCCTTCAGCACGCACAGTTATCGATATCGGCGCAGAAGAGGGATTAGTGGTAAAAATTGATGATAAAGGAAAGGTTAAAGACTTTGGAATAAATGAGAAATGTGCTGCTGGAGCTGGTGCATTTATAGAAGCCATGTCAAGAGCATTAGAAGTAGATATCGAAAAAATGGGAGAGCTTTCCTTAAAATCGACAAAACAAATACCAATGAATGCACAATGTACAATTTTTGCCGAATCTGAAGTCGTGTCTTTAATTCACCAAAAGACATCTACAGAGGATATAATTCGAGCAGTTCATGACGCCATCGCTGATAGAAACACAAGCATGGTACGTCAAATAGGAATTGAACAAGATGTAGCATTAATAGGTGGTGTTGCTAATAATATTGGTTTCGTTGATGCAATGAATAAGAATTTAGGCTTTGAGCTTTTAGTACCAAAAGATGGAATTACCCCGGAATATGTTAGCGCATTAGGAGCAGCATTGGTGGCTCAAGATAAAATTGGAGGTTCGAAATAATGTCGAATGCAAAATCAGAAAAGGAATATTGGAGATGGACTGAATCACGTTATACCAATCCTGACATAAATTGGGAAGAGGGGGATATTATCTCAGCAGGAGTGGATGTTGGGTCAGTTAGTACTCAAGCCGTGATAATGGTAGATGGAGAAATTTACTGTTATTCAAGTATGCGAACTGGAAGTAATAGCCCAGATAGTGCTAATAACGCAATGAATTGGGCTCTAGAGGGTACTGGTTTACAGTTAGATAAGATTCAATTTGTTGTTGGAACGGGATATGGTCGAGTAAATGTTCCATTTGCAAAGCGAGCAATTACAGAAATAGCATGCCACGCTCGCGGAGCTAATTTTATATATGGTCCTGAGATAAGGACGGTTTTAGATATGGGTGGTCAAGATTGTAAAGCAATACGATGTGATAGTCGGGGGAAAGTCACCGCCTTCCTCATGAATGATAAATGTGCTGCTGGAACTGGAAGAGGAATGGAAGTATTTGCTGATTTACTCCAAGTACATATTAATGATGTGGGAAGGATGTCTTTAGAAGTTGAGGAAGAACCTGAACCAGTCAGTAGTACATGTGTGGTATTTGCAAAATCAGAAGCGGTTGGATTATTAAGAAAGGGTTGGTCAAAGGAAAAAGTATTAGCTGCTTACTGTTCAGCCATGGCACATCGTGTAGTCACGCTTTTATTAAGACTTGGAATAGAGGAGAAATTTGCTATAACAGGTGGAATTGCTAAAAATATTGGAGTTGTCAAAAGACTTGAAGATGAATTAAAGCTTAAAGCTCCAGAACCTAGTATTGATCCACAACTTGCAGGAGCAATTGGTGCTGCCTTATTTGCTAAGGCTCTTATAGAAAAAGAACGCAAGAAGGGGTAGTTCAGTTTGACCAAAGCTAATTATGGTTATAAGGATGGTTCCGGTGAATATTTTATTACTATAGATACAGAATTATGTAATTCATGTGGTAAATGTGTAGAAGCATGCCCTGCTGATGTACTAGAAATGGCAGAAGATGAATTGGACCCTTTAGGTGACGAAATTATAGCAACTGTTTCAGAACAGCATCGCAAGAAAATTAAATACTCATGTGCTCCATGTAAACCAGGGGGTGAATCAAAAAAACTCCCCTGTATAGAAGCTTGTGAACCTGGAGCAATCTCTCATTCTTGGTAATAATAAAATTATCTTTATTTCATCGCAAAAGTAATTAAGACCATAATCAATACTAAGGAGAGGTGTTTGATATGGAAACAATACCAATAACGATTGATGGAACGAAAATTGATGTTAAGAAAGGAATCACTGTTTTAGAAGCTTCACTTAATGCAGGAATATACATCCCCTTTCTCTGTGCACATCCCGATTTACCTCCATTAGTAGGAACAAAACCATCTGAATTAATTTTCCAAGGAGATTCCAAATTTAAAAATGAAGAATCTAAAGAACACCAAGGATGCCAACTTTGCGTAGTACATATTGAGGGACTTGAAGGATTGGTAACATCGTGTAATACCATGGTTGAAGAAGGTATGATTATTTCTACAGATACTCCTGAGATCCAAAATTTACGTCGTGAAAAGTTGAAGAATATAATATCAAATCATCCTCATGCATGTTTAATTTGCGCCCAACGTGAAGGTTGTAGTCGCGAACCATGCTCACCTAATGTACCCGTCGACGAGCGCTGTTGTCCAATATTAGGACGATGCGAATTACAAAAGGTAGCAGAATATATAGGAATTCCAGAAGAGACACCCCGTTATAAACCTCAAGGGCGTACCATAATTGAAAATGAACCACTTTTTATTCGTAATTATGAGTTATGCGTTGGATGTACTAGATGTGTTAGGATTTGTAGAGATATTCGTGGCATTGAAGCTTTAGGATTTGTCTATTCCAATGGAGAAACTATTGTAGGGAGCCTTGCATCCACACTTAAAGAATCTGGCTGCAAATTTTGTGGAGCTTGTGTTGAGGTTTGTCCGACTGGAGCTCTTACAGATAAAAATATCCTTTGGGCAGAACGCGAAAAGCTACTTATCCCTTGCAAAGAAGCATGTCCTTTAAAAATTGATGTACCTAGATATATTAGATTGATAGGGGAGAAAAAGTATGCTAAAGCAGCAGCAGTAATACGAGAAAAAACACCATTTCCTTCAGTTCTTGGAAGAGTTTGTTTTCATGACTGCGAACTTGAATGTCGTCGAAATCAGATTAATGAACCAATAGCAATCTGTGCTTTGAAAAGATTTGCAATGGATCATGAGAATGAGTTATGGAAATCAAAAATTGATTTTAAATCTTCAACTGGTAAAAAAGTAGCTGTAGTGGGTTCTGGTCCGACAGGGCTTACAGCAGCGTATTATTTGAGAAGACTTGGGCATTCGGTAACAATATTTGAAGCCCATTCATCTTTAGGAGGTATGTTAAGGGTTGGCATTCCTAAATACCGCTTACCAAGAGAAATCCTCCAAAAGGATCTTGATCATATTGTCAGTATCGGAGTCGATATTCAAACCGATACAGTTATTGGGGAACATTTATCCTTTGAAGAATTAAAAAAACAGGGTTTTAATGCTATCTTCTTAGCTATCGGAGCTCAGAATCCTAGAAAACTCAATGTCGAAGGAATAAATTTACCTAATATACTATGGGGTCTTGATTTTCTGAAAAAAGTTAATCTTGGTGAAGATATAAAAGTACCTGAGAATGTTTTAGTGGTTGGTGGAGGAAATGTGGCTATTGACGTAGCCTTAACAGCTAAACGATTAGGAGCTAAGGAAGTACAAATAACCTGTTTAGAATGTAGAGAAGAAATGCCAGCTCATGAGTGGGAAATACAAAAGGCATTAGATGAAGAAATAACTCTCGCTTGTTCCTGGGGCCCTAAGAAAGTTATTGATAAAGATGGTGAAATATCTGAAGTTGAATTAGTCCATTGTGATTCAGTTTATGATGAGAATAATGCTTTTAATCCAATTTTTGATAATGCCAATACAAAATCAGTTAAAGCTGAAATGGTAATATTAGCAATAGGTCAAATTCCTGATCTATCCCTCTTAGGAAGCGATAGTAAAGTTAATGTATCTTCCTCTGGATTAATTCAAGTTAAAGAAGGATCATTTGAGACTCATGTACCAGGATTATTTGCAGGTGGGGAAGTTATAAGTAGTCCTAGCTCTATTGTTGATGCAATTGAAATGGGACGAAAGACAGCTACTTCAATTGATAGGTTTTTAGGAGGAGATGGTGAAATTGAAGATGTATTTGTTGAACCAGATATCGCTAATCCAAATTTTGGGTGTGATGAAGCTTTTTATGATAAACCACGTGTTCAAATGCCACTTTTGTCTTCAGATGAACGAACTTCTAGTTTTAATGAAATTGAATTGGGTTTTGATGAGAAGTTAGCTTTAGAAGAAGCAAATCGATGTTTAAGATGTGATTTACGTTTTGAAATTTCTCCAATTATATTGCCACCTCAAAAATTATTAGATTTAACTAGTGAAAATATTCAAAATGTGCCAGAAACTGAAGGAGCAATTCAAATTTTAAATGAAAGTCAAGAAATAATCTTAATTCAAGGAACTTCCAATTTACGTTTAGCGTTAGAAGAGCAATTATCAACAAATTCAAAAGCATGTTATTTCGATTATGATGAAGATCCGATGTATACAAAAAGAGAGAGTGAATTACTTCAGCAATTCATGCAAGAGTTTGGAAGATTTCCAGAAGGTAATGAAGATTTAGATGATTTATTTTAAATTTTAATAAAAAGGATATGAAGTACCATGAATTTACTGGAATATATAAAAAATAAATATTGGAAAGACTATTTGCCTGAAGGGGTTCCTTTAGAATTAGAAATACCTGAAAACATTTCTCTATGTGATTTATTCGAAAAATATACTGAAGAGTATAAAAATAAAATATTCATAGTGTATGATAATAAAGAATACACATACAAGCATATACAGGATCTAACAATAAGATTTAGCAATGCTTTATTAAAATTAGGGGTAAAGAAAGGAGATGTAGTGGCTTTATGGCTAACTAATTGTCCACATTTCATCATAAGCTATTTTGCCGTATTGAATTTAGGAGGAACAGTGACTACTATAAGTCCATTATATATAGCGAGAGAAGTAGCTTACCAAATTAGAGATTCAGGTGCGAAATATCTCATAATAATTGATAGGCTTTTTAATGAATTTAAAAAAGCAGAAGATCAATTAACATTAGAAAAAGTTATTTTGGTTAATCTTAAGGATGGAACTCCAATTAAAATCGAAAATGATAAAATAATTTACATTAATACTTTAATAGATCAATATCCTGGACCATTTCCTACACCAGAAGTTAAACTAAATCCAAAAAAAGATATTGCTGTTATTCAATATACTGGTGGAACAACAGGTCATCCAAAGGGTGCATGCTTATCACATTATAATTTAGTTGCTAATAGTTTACAATTCAGACAAGTAAATGAATATCTTACAGATAATTTTCTTAAGGAAGATTTAGTTTCTATCTTTGTACTCCCATGGTATCACATTTTCGGTCAAATAGTGGAATTGGTATCTGCTCTTTTTATTGGTTCGAAAGCATTTGTCTTGCACGGTTTTAATCTAGAAAATATCTTTGAGATATTAAAGAAATATAAGCCAAATTCATTGTTCGGCGTACCTACTATGTATATTAAAATCCTAAATTCATCTTTAGATGAAAAAGTTGATATCTCATGCTTAAAATCTACTCATGTAGGAGCAACCCCAATGCCAATTGAAGCAGCAAAAGAATGGGAGAAAAGAACAGGATTTGCTTTAGGAGAAGGTTATGGACTCACTGAGGCTAGTCCTGGTGTGGCCATTTCTCCGCCTTGGGCAAAAAAAAAACCTGGAAGCTGTGGTCATCCATTACCTAACACTTTACTAGGTATAATTAACGAAAGATTGGAATTTCTACCTTTTGAAAGTCCTGGCGAATTAGTTGTTTCAGGACCTCAAGTAATGATGGGTTATCATAATAGACCTGAAGAGAATAAAAAAGTATTTTTCAAAGCAGGTGGTTATAGATGGTTAAGGACTGGAGATCTTGCTAAAATTGATGAAGAAGGATATATCTATATTTTGGATCGAATCAAGGATATGATAAAATATAAAGGACACAGCGTTTATCCTAGAGAGGTTGAAGAGGTTTTATATGAGCATCCCGCAGTTTTAGAGTGTTGTGTGATTGGGGTACAGGATCCTATCAAAGGTGAGGATATAAAAGCCTTTATTGTTCTCCAAGATGAATATAAAGACAAGATTAGCGACCAAGAAATTATTAATTGGACTAAAGATAAAATAGCAGCTTATATGTATCCTAGAATCATAGAATTTGTAAATAACTTACCAAAAAGTCCTGCTGGAAAGATTTTAAGAAGAAAACTCCGAGAAAATGAAATAAAAAATAAGAAATAATATGAATGAAGAATTTAGATATTTTTTTAACTTAAGTTCCTAAATTTCTATTTTTTTCTTTTTATTAAACGAAAATCAATTCATAACTGGGAGGATAATCACGGATTGATGAATAGGATCGTGATACATGGTTTATTCGGCAATAATGAGTTTTGTTGCAGTTGATAAAGGTTTACATGTACCAAAATTACGTAAAAAATGTGGGTGAGTGCCACTCGATATATCTTTTTTAGTAATATCCCAAAAATGCATATAATTGAGTTTATACAATCGTTAAGGACTTTTTCTCTCGTTTTAATTACTCCTCAATATATTTAGTTGGTAATAATATTTAAAAATTTAATTGTGTTAAAGAATCAATTAAACAAAGATTTACAATTAATAATTTCAGAACATAATTTATATATAAAAAAAAGAATGAAAAACTATAGTGGTACAAAGGAAAAATTATAAGAAATTTAATTTCTAGAATTAAATAAATATGTAAAATGGAAGAAGTTAAAAAGATTAAGACTGTCTGTCGAAGTTGTCATGGTGGATGTGGTGTTATCGCTCATGTAAAAAACAATAGAGTGATAAAGGTGGAAGGGGATCCTGAATCGCCCATAAGTTTTGGTTCAATGTGCAGTAAAGGCTTAGCAATCACGCAACTGGCATATCATCCGGACAGGATCCTTTATCCAATGAAAAAATTTGAGGGAAATTGGCAGAGAATTTCTTGGGAAGAAGCCTTAGATACAATAACCAAAAAATTCAATGAAGTAATCAAGAAATTTGGTCCCGAAGCTATTATTATCGGTCAGGGGACCGGTCGGGATTATGAGAGTCATTTTTCTCGATTTGGAAACTTGTTGGGCACCCCAAATATGCTTACAGCTGGACATATGTGTTATCTTTCACGGGTGGGCGCGAGTTTAACCACATGTGGCAGGCATCCAGTATGTGATTATGCAAATAATCCCAGGTGTATTATTATGTGGGGTTGTAATCCCCTATGGACCAATCCAGATGAATACAAGGGTGTAAGTTTCTGGCGGGCTTATGAAAAGGGTGCAAAGCTGATTGTAATCGACCCGAGAAAGGGTTTCTTGGCTAAAAAGGCAGATAAGTGGCTTCAGATACGTCCAGGAACAGATATAGCACTAGCTTTTGGATTTTTTAGAGTGATTATTGAGGAAGAACTTTACGATAAGGAGTTTGTAGCACAATATATTCATGGTTGGAATGATTTTGTTGAAAGGGTTATGAAAGATTACCCTCTCGATCGTGTGGAAAAAATAACATGGATTGATAAAGAATTAATCCGAAATGCTGCTAGATTGTATGCTACTACAAAACCAGCTGGAATCCACTGGGGTGTACCAACAGAGCAGAATATCAATTGTACAGATTTTACAAGGACCGCGATAGGTCTCATTGCAGCTACTGGTAACCTCGATGTCCCTGGAGGTAATGTTTTTTACCAACCACCCCCTGTTAGAAAAATTTCTGAATTTTCTGCTCATTCTACTCTGTCTTTTGAGCAGAGAAAGAAACGGTTAGGAGGAGACCAATATAAGCTTGCTGATAGGATGACCATCATCACACCTAAATGTGCGTGGGATGCAATTTTGACCGGAAAACCTTATCCTGTAAAAGCAGGATTTCTTGTTGGGACCAATCCAGTAGTTTCAAGAGCAAACGCAAAGGAAGTCTATATAGCACTAAAGAATCTCGACTTTCTTGTTGTATCAGATTTCTTCCTAACACCAACCGCAGAACTGGCTGACTTCTTTCTTCCTGCTGGTACTTGGCTTGAGCAGGATCATATATCAGAAAACTGGAAGTATCACGGATATATTTTAGCAAGACAAAAGGTAGTGGAAATTGGTGAATGTTGGCAGGACCATAAAATTTTTATGGAATTGGGTAAAAAATTAGGTCAAGAATGGTGGAACAGTTTGGAGGATTCCCTAAATTGGATACTCGAACCATCAGGTTTGACTTGGAAGGAATTTAAGAAGAAAAGCTATCTTCAAGGGGATATGAAATATTACAAATACAAAGAAAAAGGGTTTTCCACTCCCACGGGAAAAGTTGAGCTATTCTCGACCATTCTTAAAAAGTGGGGTTTTGATCCATTACCAAAATATACTGAGATACCAGAAAGCCCTATATCTACTCCAGATTTGGCTAAGAGATACCCATACATTTTAAATGCAGGATTGAGGACTCCTACTTTTTTTCATTCTGAAAACAGGATGATTTCATGGCTCAGAGAGATTAGACCAGATCCCATTGTTGAAATTCATCCAGAAACAGCGAGAAAGCATGATATTCGGGAAGGAGATTGGGTTTGGATTGAGTCTCAGCGAGGTGGTACTAAGCAGCGGGCAAAATTAAATACTGGAATAGATCCTAGAGTAATTGTGGCAGAACATGGTTGGTGGTATCCGGAGATCAAAAGTTCTGATCACGGATGGGAAACTTCCAACATTAATTTACTGACAGATAACTCCCATAAGTCAATGGACCCAGTAATGGGGGCAACAAACTTAAGAGTCCTGTTGTGTAATATAAAGAAATGTGGAGATCAATAGGAGGAATAAGATGGAAAAGTTTTTGTTAACATTTAATAAGAATAACTGTATGGGTTGTCATGCCTGTGAAATAGCATGTAAACAGGAGCACAAACTTGGTATTGGTCCAAGATTGGTGCGAGTGATTGAGCAATCTCCTGATTTCATTCCTATCTATTGCCATCATTGTGAAATACCTCCTTGTAAGGAAGTTTGTTCTGTAGAGGCGATATCGATAAATGAACAAGGTATAGTTTTAATCAATAGCGAATTGTGCATTGGATGTAAAGAATGCATCAAGGCATGCAATTATGAAGCTATGCAGTTTGATAATATTCAAGAAGTAGCCATAAAGTGCGATCTCTGTATCACAAGATTAGAAAAGAAAAAAGTTCCTTCATGTATGATTGTATGTCCTACAGGTTGTATCCGTCTCGAAAACAGATAAATTGTAATAACAATTTATAATTGAAATAAAGATCGTAATGAAGTTCTTTTTTAGAATTACTATTTATTTTTTTCTCTAATGTTTTTGTTAATAGAGGTAATATTTCACAAAGATCACCAATAATCCCGTAGTTAGCAAATTGGAAGATTGGAGCTTTAGGATCTTTATTAATTGAGATTATAATATCACTACTCTTCATTCCAACTGAATGTTGGATTGTTCCTGAGATTCCACAGGCATTGTAAATCTTCGGTGAAACTGTATTTCCACTCTGTCCAACTTATTGTGATTTTGGAATCCACCCAAAGTCAACAGCCGCTTTACTTGCTCCTACAGCAGCATTTAAGACATTGGCTAAATACTCAATTAGTTTAAAATTTTCTTTAAAAAATCTATTATTCTATTTATATCAGAATTATCGACATCGAATCATAATGAAGCAGTACATGAAATCTCTGGTGTAGTTTTCTTACGAAAATCTCCAAATAGTTTAATGTATATTAATATTGTTCAATTAAAATTTCAGTTAGAATACACTATCTAAATCTTCATTTGATATGTCAAATACTGTATTATGTGGAGGCAATTTTTCCTCTATAAACATTTCTGGAAGGCGATCATGGATTGATGTAAACCCTGCTTTTTTGTTGAATTCTAATTCAATATCGATAATCTGTTTTCCAATCTTGGGAATATCTTCTACAGTTAGGTTAGTGCCTAATACACCATTTAATGATTCGACAAGTCCTTCTAATCCTTCAGGAATATCTAGTATAGCCATAGCTACAAAGAGACAATATCCAGTAGCATCGAGAGCAGCAGTAGCTAACTGTAAATTGCGCGAGAGTTCTACCTTGTTACTATCCAAAGGATCTAATTTTCCACCTACACCTAAAATTTCAGTAGCAATTGCATACCCTGCTGTATGATCAGCACCCATTGGCGTTGTTGCATAAGTAACACCTATACCCTTGATAGCTCGTGGATCATATGCAGGTAATCCTTGCCCTTTTACAGTAGGAATCCTCGTAACTCCTAACACTTTTCCAGTAATTTCTGTTCCATTTACTAAAATTTTGCCTGTTGGTGTCTTTTTTCGAATTTCTTCCATAAGCTTAATAGCTCCTTTTCCGTCTCCAAAATTTTTTAAACCACCCTCCATCGCTACTGCTAAAGTATCTCCTGTTTCAATCGTATCACATCCTAAATCATTGCAAGCACGAATTAATTCCCCTATATCATCCAAATTATAGATTCCACAATTTGGTCCAAGAGCCCAAATACTTTCATATTCAAGCACACCAACGGGATCCTTTCCTCCTGGCTTACACCAAACTTCAGAACATTGAATGATACACCCGGGACTACAGAAATGAGGACGTACACCTCCTCTTTTCTTGATTTCCTCAGCTTTAACCTCTCCAGATACCTTTTCTGATTCATCACTTTGACCTGCAGAAAAGTTTCTTTGTGGTAATCCACCTGCTTCGTTTATTACATTTATCAAAGAACTTGTTCCATATGAGTTAAGAGCACCTCCTGACTTTGTAGCATCATGTGAAGTAAGAGCATCTCTCAACTTTCCAATTCCTTGTCTAAACAGATCATTATTTGCTATTTCTACGCCAGGAGCCCCAGCTTCATCTATAACAATGAATTTTAAACCTTTAGATGCCATTACAGCACCCAAACCTCCTCTTCCCGCGTACCTACTAGGTAATCCTTCCGGATCATTAAAACACACTCCTGACATAGCTCCAAGTAATTCTGCAGCAATTCCTACACTACAAATACCAACTTTATCACCAAATTCCTTGAAAAGGTCTTTGTACACTCCATATAACCCTTTTCCTGACCATTTATTCGCGTTAATAAATTCTATTCCATCATTAGATACTTTTAAGAGATAATAATCAGTTCCTTCATGCTTCCCTTCTACTATTATTGCTCCAATACGCATTCTGCCAAGTTTTTGAGAAAAATTTGTACCAGCATTGGCTTCTTTAATCCCACCTGTTAATGGGGATTTTCCACCAACTGATAGACGACCAGAAGTTGGAGCAGCAGTTCCAGTTACAATACCAGGAGCAAATACAAGCTTATTATGAGAACCTAATGGGTTACATGTTGGAGGTACTTCTTTTGCAACTATTGTCGATGTCATACCTCGTCCACCTAATGCTTTATATTCATCTGGAAAATCTTCAAATTTAGCTTCAAGACTGGTCATATTTACTCTTAAAATTCTTTTTGGCAAATTTAACACCTCTATTTTTTTAGATAATTAATTATAATATTTTTGTTTTATTTAAACGCTCGTTATGTATTCAATGATATAACGATAAGATACATATTTCAGGGGAGTAATCTGTGAAGATATATGCCACTTAGTAAAATTGATTAAAGTTATTTGAATTCTTAATTTAATTTTTTAAAAGTTTATGAATGACTTAATTAATTAAAACAATACATTTTTATCTTATAGTATAATTCAAATTGGAGACTGGATAAAGATTTTACAAATCAAAAAACTACAAAGGGAAATTTAAAGCAGGCCCGAGGGGATTTTTTCAAGAAATGCGAGGTGAATATCTTATTGAACTCCCAATCTTCGCTTTAGGAGGGCGTTGCATTGTATGGCTTGTAAATTGCTTACAATCTTATCCAAGCTGGACCAAGGGGTCTTTATTATTACTTTTTATTATAACTTTAATAAGACATGATAAAATAAAAAGTTAAATGAAAGTAGTAGTCAGTTTCAATCTCTGTTTAGTTTAAAAACACATGAATAATACTATAAACTATATCTAAGGTGAATCCACATTTCTTTATGCTTAATATTTTCTCAATAAATAGTTTTATATACAATTTTATAAATCAACATACTACTAATTTAATCATTATTTCAGAGTTCAACAGAAAATTTAATTATTGAACTAATCCAAATTAATACACACTTAAATAAAATATCAGGATGCTTTTGATTCTAATTCAAAATTAGCTTTAAGATTGGTCATATTTACTCTTAAAATTTCTTTTGGTAAATCTAGCACCTCAAGAAAAACAGTTCAATCATTCATTAATATTTTTAGATTATTGACTGAAACTCATAATAAATTTTATGATGCTTCAATAATAATTCTAAAATTATTGACGATTTCGCTTCAATATTTCTTGATTTTATTTTGAAACTTAAACAATTATTACTCTTATAATGTATGAATCCCATAATTATTAAATTCATATAAAAATATATTTTATTAAAAACAAAACAACAGGGAATAAAAAAATGGATATTAAAGCTGCCGTTACATATGAAAAATCTGCTGCTTTTAAGATCGACCAGATACAAATTGATGATCCAAGGGATAATGAAGTGCTTGTTCGTATTGTAGGATGCGGAATATGCCACACGGATCTGGCAGCGAGAGATCAATTTTTGCCATTCCCGCTTCCAGGAGTTCTCGGCCATGAAGGTGCTGGTGTTGTGGAAAAGGTTGGGAAAAATATTAGAAAAGTCAAACCCGAAGATCATGTAGTAATGTCATGGGATTGCTGTGGGATATGCCCTTCGTGTAAATCCGGCATGAACACATATTGTCACTCTTTTTTGCCAATAAATTTCAGTGGAGTACGGTCTGACGGGAGTACTACATTAAAGAAGGGGAGCCAGAATATTCATGGATCTTTTTTCTGCCAGTCAGCTTTCGCTACTCACGCACTTGCCAATGAAACAAGTGTTGTTAAAGTAAAACAGGATGTGCCGCTTGAAATGCTCGCTCCGCTTGGATGTGGAATCCAAACTGGAGTAGGTTCCGTATTTAACTCTTTAAAACCCAAACCTGGCTCTTCTATTGCTGTATTCGGAACCGGAACAGTCGGAATGAGTGCAATTCTCGGAGCTGTTATCGCCGGTTGTACCAAAATAATCGCAATTGATCTAATGTCTGATCGCCTGGAACTAGCAAAAGAACTCGGAGCTACACACATAATTAATCCGAAGGATGCAAACCCAGTAGATGTTATTATGAATATTACTGAGACAGGTGCAAATTATACTCTTGAATGCGTTGGAAATCCTTCCATTCTACGCCAGGCAGTTGATTCATTAGGTCCAATGGGTGTATGCGGCCAGGTTGGAGCTGTTGCCCCGGAGACAGAAGTTACTCTTAACATGGACCTGATAATGAACGGACGAACAATTAAAGGAATTATAGAAGGTAATGCAATACCAGATCTTTTCATTCCAGTTCTTATTGACCTGTATGTTCAGGGCAAATTGCCTTATGACCGTTTTGTTAAGTATTATTCTTTTGAAGATATAAACAAAGCCGTAGAAGATATGGAAAAAGGTCTTGTTATTAAACCGATTTTAAAGATTTAAGTACGGCAAAAAGCATTAGAGATATTATAAATTCTATCTATTTCTTTTTTTTCGAAATACTGTTTTAAAGAACTTTATAACAACACTAAAATAAAGAAAAATAATATTCTTAAATAATTGATAAAGAGATTGAAATTAGTATGACAATATTAGACAGATCAAAAATTCGACCTGAAGTTCTTAAAGCCTTTGATGAGATGCAAAATCTTCAATTTAAAGGTGGGCTAGAATTCCTTAAAATCGAAGAAAATAAAGGTTTTAATCTCCAAGCTTATATGCAAAGAATTTCAGAAGGAAATGAAAAGTTTTTTCAATTGCTATCGAAAAATGAAGAATTTATAGATGAATTTTATGGCTTTTTCACCGATGAGGAGATGCATCTACTGGCGAGATTTTTCCGTTTTGCTGTAGATTATTTAATAGAACGCCAACTAGAGCAATATCCACTTCCAGAAGATATTAAAATAGAAGAAATTGATGCTGGAGGTGTTCCTGCTGAATGGCAGACAGTGCTTGGAGCTAATGAAAAAAAAGTAATTCTCTATTTTCACGGTGGTGGATGGGTATTAATGTCTCCAAAAACTCATAGAGCTTTAACAATAGAAATTGCACAACTTACTAAAATGCGAGTATTAAGTGTCGATTATCGTCTTGCTCCTGAACACCCTTTTCCTGCATCTTTAGAGGATTGTGTTACTGCTTATAAATGGCTTCTTTCTAAAGGATTTAAAGCAGAAAATATTATAATTGCAGGAGATTCAGCTGGAGGTAATTTAACATTAACTACTCTATTAAAACTACGAGATAATGGAATTGTTTTACCTGCAGGGGCAGTAGCGTTATCTCCTGCTATTGATTTTACTGGTGAAAGTGTTACATTTTATGAAAATGCAAATACAGATCCTATTTTAGCAGATATAGGAATGTTTTGGTGGAATGTAGCTTACTTAGCAGGAGAAGATCCAAATATTCCTTATATTTCACCTGTTCAAGCAGAATTGAAAGGATTACCTCCAATTTTGATTCAAGTAAGTACAAGTGAAATGTTATATGACCACTCTACTCGGTTTATTGAGCAAGCTAAGGCTGCTGGTGTTAATGCTACATTACAGGAATGGAAAGATACAATTCATGTGTTTCAATTATTTGGATTTTATGATTTACCTGAAGCAAAAGATGCTATTCAAAAGATTGGGGAATTTATTCAATCGCTCTTCAAATAATAAGTTTTTTTTCTTTTTTAATTAGAAATTTATAAGTTCCCAAGAATTTCTGGCTTATTCACTTTCATTATTCTTAATAAATTTATTTTTGGATTTGAAATTTTCATAAATTTCTTAATAAATTAAACTAATTCTGGTAAGATGATAATGGAATTATTTCCCTGAGAAGAATCTCCCTTCACAATTTTAAAGCTTTAAGTAAGATAAAAAGAATTAGAGATATTATAAATTCTATCAATTTATTTATAATTCCTTAAATAACTTTTATTTTTTTATAAATTATCAAAATTTTTTTCAGAAGAAAATCATATCTTTGATTGGAAAGCGGCGTATTGTTATCCTAGAATCATAGAATTTGTAAATGACTTGCCAAAAAGTCCTGCTGGTAAGATCTTAAGAAGAAAGCTAAGAGAGAATCAAGTCACAAAACAGAGATAGAATGAATGAAGATTTTAGATTTTTTTTAACTTAAGTTCCTTAATTTCTAATTTTTTCGGTCTATTAAATGAAATTTATTTCATAACTGGGAGGATAATCGCAGATGGATGAGTTGGATCGTGATATATGGTCTGTTCGGCAATAATAAGCTTTGTTGCAGTTGCCAATGGTTCTCCAGTACCAAAATTACGTACAAAACGTGGGTGAGCGCCACTCGATACTTGAACTCGTATACGATGTTTACGAAGGAAACGATATGCTGTTGGCCAGAGGTTAATAATAATCTTGATACAGCCATCAGATTCCACTTTATACTTTCCTGGTGCTATACGAAGTATTCCGTCACAAATGTTAATAGATTTACCCGAAGAATTAACATCACAAAGGCGTGCAAAGAAATCTGTATATTCGAGGTTGGAATGGACATAGAGCTCAGCTTGTATAGGGCCGATAACCTCCAGATCTTGTTCAAGCTTAGCACTTGTATACACAAGTACATCTGATCTAGATTCTAGATCATTATTCTTTTGAGGACCTGAATTTGGACCAAGAAATGTACCACCCACTACGGGCGTTGGGTCATTAGGATCGTATCGATAGTGGTCAGGCTCTGATTCTGTAGAAGCATCAGGGCTTAAACTACTGTTTGTTTGGAGGTGCCAACGTTGCAGTTGAGAACCTGATGGTGGCCAATCCGAGAAATTCTGCCATTCATTAATCCCCATTATAAAGAGTCTAACAGGTTCCTTCCTGAGTTCACTTCGATCACCACTGAGATGAGCATTAAACCATGTGATCGCTTCATGTACAGCCATTCCCATAACAGACATATCATCATGCACCCAAGGACCGATAGTAAGAAATGGTTGATTACCTGCTCCACGGAGAACTGCATAGTCTCTGAGTTGCCATGGAAGGAAGATATCATACCACCCGCCAATCATATTAACTGGTATGGACAACTCAGTTAATGATTTTCTAAAGTCTGATTGTTTCCAATATTCATCTTCAGGATTATTGTGTTTAAGCCAATCCTGCCAATGAGGTATTGATTTCCCAATTGCGAGTTCAACGGCGTTCTGTAAGGGAAGATGATTTATAACGGGATTGATTTTTTTATATGGATTAGATAACATACTCTTTAGGATGCTGGAACTCTCCTGAATAGCAGTCGTTGCTATCCAAGAAAGGGCACCATGGAATGAAAAAGATCCCCCAGGATAGTGCATAGAACCAAAATCAGAGTTGCAAACTTGAGTTGCCATCGCTTTTAGTAAAGATCCAGCATCGCGGGCTACTGTCCATTGGACGTAACCGAGATAACTACCGCCATTTGTAACAAGTTCACCAGAGAACCAATCCTGTTTTTTGATCCACTCAATGGTAGCGATGCCATCGTCATGTTCATTAACGAAGGGATAAAATTGACCACCCGAGCCGAAGGTTCCCCTACAACTCTGGATCAATACTTGAAATCCACGCTCTGCAAAGAATCGACCGTATAAAAGTCCAAAAACGATACGTCTACCGTAGGGTGAACGGACAAGTACAGTTGGAGGGTTCTTGTCAACTCGAGGGTAGTAATGATCTGCCAATAAATCAACGCCATCTGGCATTGGAACCTTGAGATCGCGTTCAACTATGATTTTACGAGTCTTCGCTGGCGGAAGTTTCAAAATCTTACCCAATATACGACTAAGGATTGTCATGATAAATATTAAAACTTTCATTTACATAAATGTTTTCAATATCCCCCAAAAAGAGCATTACTAATCTTATATATTTGTTGTGGATTTTTTTCGTTCATTCTAATTAAACCTCAGGGAAGAAATGTGTATAAGATGTGAAAGATTGGAATTTTTACCTTTTGAAAACGCAGGTGAATTAGTTGTTTCAGGACCTCAAGTAATGATAGGTTACTATAATAGACCCGAAGAGAATAAAAATGTATTTTTTAAGGCAGGTGGTTAGAGATGGTTAAGGACTGGTGATCTTGCTAAAATTGATGAAGAAGGATATATTTATATCCTTTTGTATGCATAGTCAATGACTATTCCAACTGAGAGAAACCGTGGTATGTTAAATATTGTGCCGATGAGGAAGATTTGCAAGACAATACTCGTTTGACTTGCGGAAACATAAACCAAGATTAAACCAATGCCTAAGGCGACGAAGCTTAGTATCACAGATTTCAGAATTGGACTCCCTGTTGGAATCTTGTCGTAAAAACGAAGCGAGGAATAGCTGAGGCAGTAACTGATGATCATGCCCCCGAGCACAGACTCAATAAGAATTATTGGAAGATATGAAATTGAAAGGGCAGTTCTGTACTCCACGGCTATGGGAGTCAGGGATAAAGCGAATGTGATTACCCAGAATGCTACTCCTCCAGCGATAGCTAGTTTTATCGCCTTCTTCCAGATTTTTTTTAATTGAGTCATCTGTTTTCTCCTTCCTTTTTACTTTATAGTAGTCATTTTATTTATATAATCTTAGAGTTAATGTGAAACTGCTATGTTAGAATAACCTAAATTATTCTAACAGCAGCAGCCCACACGGAAATGGAGGAGGAGGGTTGAATTAAAAAATTATCATAAAAAAATGGCAAAAAAAGCGCGTTACTCGAATAATAACGCGTGAGAGGTCTTCTCAAAATACGGAGTCTCCAACGCGCTAAACTCTTCTATACCATCCTCGACGCAATAACAATTCCAGTGAGGTTCGTTCTTTGTTTCTGTAAAAATAACCCCATGTCGGATTATATTGTGTTCACATTCGTGGTATATCTTTCGTCCTAGCGAGTATTCTTCTCCGCAAAAATTACACTTAACCATCATATTTTCTCATTTTTTGGGACATATTGCCCATTTCATTATTCTTATCTAATATATTGATTTTTTTTATTTAAACCTTATGTAAACCAATTTTCTTTCAGCAAATTATCTTAAAAATTGAACAAAAATATTTTTATAGGGATACTTCTTAATAAATCTTCGGTTTCCGGTTGAACATTTTTTAGTGATTTTCCGACGAAAATCTCGCCAAATTTTTCGAAATCGATTTTTTTAACAAAAATGTCAGATATTTTTATGCTATGAAATTCAGAGAAAAATGAACAAAACGATTACTTTTTAGATATATTCATCACTTTTTTCACATATCTTTTTTTAAACATTTAAATTTACCGTTTTCGTCTGAAAATTGTTTTATTATACATTACTTGTTTAAAGAATTAGTTTTATAGTGAACAAAATTTTAAAATTAAAAGCAAAAAATAACGAAAAAAATTCGAGCTGATGTAATTATCAATAGAACATATTAAAGGCCCATTTCATGCATTTTTTTTAGAAATTTTTGTTTTTTTGCTCCTGTCATATCAAACCATTTGAAAAAAATTAAAGCACCTACAATACAAAAAACAAAAGGAAAAAACCCTTGAATGAGACGAAGTCCTAATAGAGCCTCTGTGCTATGTGTTATATTGTTGGGATCATAAACAGTTATCATATGGACCATTGCGACAATAAAACCTTGGATGGAAATAGAAATTCGGATGAAAAAATTTCTGATTCCTATAAGCGTGGCTTCTTGGTGTTTACCGGTCTTCACAGTAATCTCATCGTAACAATCCGCAAATACGGGTGAGAGCATTACTGTATACATAGCACCCCCAATACCATTAATAAGAGAAACAATATAATATCCAGTTACATCGCTAATGAATGTAAATAAAAATAAACTAAACCCCCAAAAAATTAAACCTATTGTATAAGTATTAGAATGGCCAATTTTTTTTGCTAAACGAGCAAATAGTGGTAATGCTAAAACAGACGAAATAAGCATTAAGATGGAACCAATAGATCTGATAGATTGTTTTTCTTGCAATACATCGTCAATGAAGTTAACTGCGTTCATACTTGAGAGCCCTAAAGCAATCATAAAAGAAAGGTAGGTGATAAGAGCTAACATGAAATTTTTTTGTTTTAACGCCATTTTCATTGTCTTAAAGAAAGGTAATTTTGCAGCGTTTTCATAACCTATAATGAATCTATGTTTTATTTCAATGGACTCCTTCGCACCAGGAAGGAAGATTATTAAAGAAATTACCATAATTATTAAGCTTGCGAAAGCTGCTAAGGTAAATGAAGTTGGATTTCCTGGGATAATGATTAGCGACCAAACCACAATAGCAAAAAAGTTTGCTAAAAAAGTAAATATTTGCGTAAAAATCCCTGCTCTCCTTCGAGCAGAATCGCTGCGAAAATGAGCAGGGAAAGCCCCAAAAGAATGCGTTTGAAAAAGCGAATTAGAAAAATCATAAAAACTAACCATGAACAAATAATAAATTAAAATGGGTAAGGTACTTTCCACTCCGATTACAGCAGGCGGCGTGAAGATGAGAAAAAAGAAAAAAATCGTAGGTATACCCCCTATAATAAGCCAAGGCGTGTGAAATCCCCATTTTTTTGTCCATTTAATAGGTTTGTTAGTTAAAAAACCTACTAATGGATTGATCAACATACTTAATATATTAAAAACTACGCTCGCAAATGCCATATATAATGGCCATGACGCAATTATGCTTATTAAACCAAGTTCTCCCTCATAAAATGTCCAAACGTAATTATTAAAGGCAACAATAAAAAATGAATTGAAAAAATACCCTAAAGAGAAAAGTATTGTTTTTACTGTAGAAGTTTCTTTAATTTCAAGGTGTAGGGTATTACCTTTTAAAGAATTCATAATAGAATCAAGGTTAAATTAAATGATAATAATTAATATTAATCCATTTGGTATTTTAATGTATAAATGTTACTTTTATGTATTTATTCTCGTTTTAGAGAATGTTTTCATTTATAGTAAAAAACCTCTGAGCAAAAATATGAAAAAGTAGGAGCTAATACTATTATTGTATTTCGACTTACTTCGAATAAATTTCCAATAAATCTCTTCCTTCATGGAATCGATTACTTAAGTGAAGTTAGAGATGGTTTTTTTAAAATCTATTCCTATATTGATTATCAACGTTCATTTAAGTAATGCTAAATTAGGTACGGGAAGAAATTAAAAGTTAAGGTAATCTAATTAGTATAGTTAAAAATGATCAATAAAACCCAATTGATATCCATTGTAATCCTAAACGCAATTCTTTACTCCATTATTATACCTGCTTATATGGATACTAGTACGAGTGGAACGATTCCCGAAGGATATTGCCAAGATTTAGACTTATCTCTATCGTACACATACAATGTATCTCAATTTGACTTTCCTCTTAGGCACTATGGGTATAGAGATTTCTGTTTTTGTCATAAGGGAGACGCGTATGTACCTATTGGAGGTCAAATCAAAATCACCTTCACTGGATTCTTCACCACAGTGTATTACAAGCCTGCCTTTGCGGACCCTTCGCCCCACCTTAATGTAGAGTTCGTAGGAAACACCTCGTTTTACAACTACTCCAACACCGAAGCGGGGGGTATGTTTGGTTGCGGGTTCAATAGCTTTATTCCCGGCTTTTTAATTCCCATAAACAATTTGTCTGACGTGAAAGCGAAGGCGTTAAAAAAAGCTAACGCTGTTGAAGAATGAGACATTGAAGGGTATACTTTCATAGAAGAATATGTTTCGATGATAAAAATTGAGTTTGTATCGGTAGGAGGGGAAAAGAATGTGGTTATGATTTACGATAATACTTCAGGGATATTGGTCTATTTAAATAGTAAGATAGAAAGTGTGCTTTCAATTGAGATTTCGCTAAACGGGTATGATCTTAGCTATGAAATGCCAATAATTTATTCTTTTCAACTGTGGATCGTTCTTTTCTTCGTGTCATTTATTTCCCTTGTGATTATTGTTATGTATTACTCCCGCAACAAGTACGAGTTGAAAAATAATACCTTCTGGAATACATATGAGTAAAATCATTTTCAGAGGAATTTATATTTGAGTTATTTAAAGTTTGAAAATCACTTCATTTAAGGGAGAATATTCTAATCCTCTTCGGAAATCTTTATATGAATAGCGAGTTTATTTAATTAATACTCTATATCTATAAATTTCAAAATTTTGAAGATTAATTGGAGAAAATTAAAATCCTAATATTCAATTGTGTAATTTAAATTAAGGTGATATAAATTGGCAACAGAAGAGTATTACAACAAATTAAGCGAATCTATTACTGATTTAGAAAGAGAACAAGCAATAAACTTAGTAAACAAAGCAATAGACGAAAACTATAATTTATTAGCTGTGGTAGAGCAAGGATTGGGAAAAGGAATTCGAAAGCTAGGCGACTTATGGGAAAACGACGAAATCTTCCTTCCTGAATTAATGATGGGAGGTAATATTATAGAAGAATGCATTAATCTCGTTACTCCCCATTTAAAGTCGAACGAATCTATTAAGCAAGCGGGTAAAGTGGTAATCGGAACCATTGAGGGAGACATCCATTCAATAGGTAAAACAATCGTCGGAACGATGTTAAAAGCGTACAGGTTTGAAGTGTACGATTTAGGCGTTGATGTGTCTCCAGAGCGATTGATTCAAGAAGCTATAGATAAAAATGTTGACATCATTGGAGTTTCCGCGCTATTAACCACTACGATGATACGACAGAAAGATGTTGTAGAATTACTAAAAGATAAAGGGATAAGAGATAAATTTAAAATAATACTAGGTGGTGCACCGGTGACCGAGAGATGGGTAGAGGAATGCGGTGCTGATGGATTCGCAGAAAGCGCTATAGCTGCGGTCGAATTAGCAAAAAAACTGCAAAGCAGTTAAAAACTAACGAAATTCTTGAAGTAGCTGAAGACAAGTTATAAATATGCAATTTAAAGCCTATACGCTTTTTTGGTTTCTTCTTTTCCAATAAAAGATATTCAAGAGCATTCAAAATATTCAATAATGTCAAGCTTCGAATAGAAAAAGGTTATTATAGAACAAAAAACATATTGAATTAAAAATTACTCCTTATTACTTGATTTAAATGCATGTGTACAAATTTAAACAACAAATTATCTTAGTTTTCGTCAGTTTATTATTATTCTTGAGTTTTACAGTGATTCTATTTCCCCTAAAATTAAATGAAGCCTCGAGGTTAAAGTTAAACTCTGAATTTGAACTAAACGCGGAAGAAGGACAAGAGTTCGTTTACGAACAGACAAAAGGTAGGTATTCTTCGTTAGGAAAAAAGATTAAATACCGTATTGACAGCATCACGGACGAATCTGATATTTGGGAAATAGAAAATAGCATGTGTGAGTTAACGATGTCTACGTTTAGTGCTGAGCCCGATAGTAATTTTACGGTATTCCTTAAAAAAGTTCCGAACGAGAATACTGCGTCTCAACCTTATCTTGGTCCAATAATGCCATTACCTGTTAGCGATTACTTAGCGGAGCTTGGAGGTTCATGTGGGTCTGATTGTGAGTTTGAGACCACCAAAGATAGTATTTCCATACTATACCCAGTAAATATTCAACGATTTATTTACGATACCGATTCGGGAATCTTACAGTACGAGAGATGGTTTAGTATTCATGGAGATGAAGAATATTACGTTTCAGAACTTACGCTAGTTCACGAAGAAGCTATTCCAGTTTCAATGTTTCTATAATCGCTATGGTAATTAGTATTTTTTTAGTTGCTATAATTATTATTATAAAGAGAAACCGAATAAATTTGTAATTTTTAATTTTTACCTTTTTGTTTAACTAAGTTTAAATATCATTACAATATTTGAGGTGTATGCATTTAATGTTATTTAAACCACGGTGAATTGCTATATGGTATTGTTTCAATTAAGCCCAACCATAGTCTTAAACGGCATTTTTAGCATACTAGTAGTTGTTGTATTTTTAATTGTTGGCGTAAGCATTATAACAAAATATAGAAAACATCGTGATATAACCTATATACTAACTGGGCTCTCGTGGATAGGAATCTCCGAGCCTTGGTGGCCTTCCTCCCTAGGATTTATTGTAGCGCTGTATAACGATGTTGGGTTGAACGCTCAAACATACTTGATTCTAAACCACATGTTTTTACCCATATTTCTAACCTTTTGGTTAATCGTAGTTACTAAGTTGATTAACTTTCAGAGAAGGGGGGTGGTATTGGTCATACATTTGATTATTTCCGTAATTTTAGTGATAACAGAGGTGTTTTTCTATATAACTGATATTTCGATGATTGGGGTCGTTTTAAGTCCCGTTGATGTTGATTTTGGGATCGTGGCTATTATATTTAACCTCTACATTCTAATAGTTTTCGTAATTACCGGGCTGATTTTCGCATATAAGACTTACAAAATTGGAGATCCTCAAACTAAGTTAAGAGGAGTATTTTTGTTATTAGCTATTCTTTTGTTTCTTATCGGAGCAATCCTAGAGATTATTATCACATTACCACAGAACAGGATAATACTCTTTGTAAGTGCAATATGTTTCTATATAGGATTTATCATGCCAGAACGCGTCAAAAAGATTTTCATAAAGGAGCAGTAAAATATTATTGAAAACTTCCTTCTTCTTACTTTTTTTTATCTAAATCAACTAGAAAGATGAGACTGAAATTATATCGTTGAAGAGAATCACTTTAACATCAGGTTGTTCGCTAATCCAGTGGCATAGTTCATCGAATTCCTTTAAGGTGATTGTGTAATCTTCACAACAGTTGTATGATTCTTTAAAATTATAATCATGAAAATAGATGGTTAAAATATCGTTTGTCAAAGGGGCCAAGTATCTGGAGTCCTTTACAGTTTCAATTATGGATTCTTTCTCAAGTACTCTTCGCGCATGAACAAACTGTAACTTAGGAAACTCGGTTGATTCGTTTTCAAACGATAACGCTGGCGTTGCTGAAATGACTTTAAAGTCTAACTGCTCTAATACTGCTAATGTAGTTTTATCGTAGCAATTATGCGGAGGTATGAAAGTGTTGATAATTACGCCGAATTTGGTTTCTAATTCTCTCTTTCCTTGTTTAATCATTTCATGTTGCGTTCTCATCGATTTTCCATAGAATTCACTATAATGAGAAATGTTTTCAATGTAAACGGAGCAATGAGAAAAGCCATGTTGGGTTATTTCAACGCTACCTCTTTCGATCTCTTTCTTAACAAATTCAACCATCTCAATTGTGACATTGGAGCCAAATCCAAACGGTATTGTCGCAAAACTTATTGGAAAATTGTAGTTTTCACATATTAATGTAAGCTCTTCTTCAATATATCTATCGCTTTCAACGGAATAGTCGTCGTACCTGAAAATAATAAAAAGATAATTAAACATTGGCCAACATGCTAAATAAGTGGAGGTTAAGCACAATCCTATACTTGTTAGGAGGATCGAAATAGTTTTGAAGAATTTAACGAGTTTTAACATCCAAATTTGCATGGTAAATTGGAAAGATCTAAGTGATTTCTAAAAATTATGTTCTTTAGTTTTTTGTCACTTAAATTATTGATTTTTCTCTTGATCTCATTAATAAGGTTAGTGTATGTAAAAATTCTTTAAATTGTGAATTTTCCGTTTTTATAGATAAGTTTGCCATCAGCGTAAATCTCCCCACCTTCTCGTAAATCGCAGAGTAAATCCCAATGTAAAGAGCTTACATTATTGCTACCTGTTTCTAGGTACCCATTACCTAACGCAATATGGAGCGTACCTCCGATTTTTTCGTCAAATAACATGCTTTTAACGAATTTTGTCATGTTATAATTAGTCCCTATGGCGAGTTCTCCCACACGCGTGACGCCGGGTATTTTTAGAAGTTCATTTAGTAAATCGCTTCCTTTTTTGGCGTTTGCCCTAACCACTTCGCCGTTTTCGAATTCTAATTCGATTCCTTCAATTTCTCGATTATTGTAAATGCCTGGAAACGAAAAAGTGATTTTACCTTCTAATGAATCTTCGACCGGGCCTGTAAAAATTTCACCGTCAGGTAAGTTATCTAACCCGCAATCGTTAATCCACTTTCTTCCTTTTACTGACGCGCTTAAATCAGTGTTTTTTCCCATAATTCGAAGCTTGTCAACTCCCATCAAATAATCGCAATACTTTTGTTGATCTCGTCTGACTTTCTCCCACTCTGCGTTAGGATCTGGCTTGTCGAGAAAACAACTTGTCTTAATGTATTGAGCAAATTCTTCCCTGCTCATCCCCGCTTCCTGCGCCATACCTATTGTGGGGTAGGGTACAACTACCCACTTTAGTTCTCCCGTGCCTTGTCTTGAAAAAAAAGTTCTTTTATATTCAGTATTCGTCAGTGTGTTTCTTTGAATTTTATGTGCTGGAACTCCCATAAGCTCGCGGGTATTTTGAACGCTTCGAACCGAAATTAGCACATTGAATTTCTTTATGGCGTATAACTTCAGGAAATCAATGTGGTCTAGTTGGAAATCTTCGGCTTCGGAATAAAATATGTATTCCAATCCTTCGATATTTAATTTCGTGTAAGGATGGCCCCCTGCGCGCAATACCTCCCGATAAATCTCCTTAATAAGCGGAATCGCTTCCACAGAACCCATTATTATAACAGTTTCGTCTTTTTGAACCTTAACGCTATAGTTTACCGCCAATTTTGCTTCTTTGTTTAAAAACTCTAAACTCATAATCTTCTCTACTCAAAGCAATATATTAAGTATAATTGCTTAAATTTGAGTTGATATAAAAATCTTAATAACTCAACGAAAAAAGATTTAATGACACAGAGGATGAATTGTTTGTAGAGATTAGTCTAAAGGTTGTTCTAATTGGGTACCAAAAAAATAAAAATTAAAAAAAAAGTTTAAAAAAAAGAATTTACCTTTTGTACGATTCAAATTTAACGATCCGGTATATGTTTCCGAGTATTGAGACCACCACAATGAATATTATCCACCCCATAATACCAGTGTATATTCCGTACCATCCAGAGTCCAGTCCAATGTTAAATAATCCTGTGTCTGAAGTCCATATCAGTATAGGAATGATCTCAGGTCGATTCATAAGAGCGACTAAAATCGGTATAGCAGCGATCTTCAATCCTATGTATATGGCTTGAACAATTTGATGCAACGGCCAAGCATTATTACCGACAATCGCGCGCGAAAAGTCTAATAAACCTTCGATTATAGTCAGTACTCCTATTTGTACGAGTAATTCGAGAAACGCTGGGTGAAACAGTGGTGCGATTCCGGTGGTTGGTAAAACAACGAAAATAACGCCGAATACTAGGTTAAAGCACCCTCCAATGAATTCTTCGACGGGTTTAATAACTGGCTTTAATTGCTTTCCCGTTTTCTTTGAAACCGGCAATCCTAGTTCCTGGGCTCTCTCGATTTGTTTCTGCTCTTTTCTCGAACGCGTTGCGGATTTAAAGTCCTCTGGAAGGTACCCTTCCATCGATAAAGCTCCAAATATGACGGTTACAATGGTAAACATCGCGAAAAATCCAAGAAAGATATTTGAGAAGGTATCGAAAATTTGATCGAAATTTCCAGCCAACAAGTTAAAGATTAATACGACTATATTAGCTGATACGATAACTCCAGTTAACGCTCCTATAATTGTCTTGTAATAGGGCCATAATTCTTGCGTTATATATATGTAAGGAGTTCCTCTTCGTTTATATTCCTTGGCAATCGTTTCGGGACTTCCCATGTGGGCCAACGCTAGTCGTACCGAACGCTCCGTTATAACTCCCTGTTCTGAAAGTTCTTCCGCTTTATCCCAGATGTGTTCCTCTAACTCTTGTAAAATGTCTCTTAACTCTTCCTTTTTATCCTTTAACCATTCGGGTAACTTTTCTTCGACTTCTTTCAAGTAAACTTTAACGGTTCTCTCCAATTGTTTTTCACTCATTTTCCTAACCTCCTATTCTTTAATTCTCCTGCTAAATTATACCCACACGTGTCGCAAAACTTTATGTCTGTTTCGTTGAGGTCGATCTTGTTCGCGCACATCGGACAAAAAAGGTACCTATCTTGTTGCAGGTTCACGTTTACATCGAACAACGGAGCAATGACTTCAGTGAGTTTCGAGTAAAAACCTGACATTCGGTTGTATACTTTAACGCCTAATTCCGTAAGAAAATAGTTTTTTCTCATTCGTCCGTCTACTTCTTGCCTGCGAGAACTTACTATTTGGTCCTTCTCGAGCTTTCTAAGCAGAGGATATAATGTGCCTTCTTCAATGATTAAAATATCGTTCGTTTTATCGCTTAACTGCTTTAAAATTGAATAACCATGGATACCTTTATTGCCTGCTTCTCGTATAATGGATAACGCACAAAGCGTGCTAATACCTCGATTTATCTCGGACTCAAACTTTTCGATTATCTCTCGTACTTGCTCGGAAGCGATTAACGCCTTCGGATCTCTTATTCTTCTTATCATAAAATTTGCCTCCATAGTAGTTTTCTCATAAATTTTTACTGTTAAATGTACTATACTATGTTACTTATACTATGCATACTACAATATAAATGGTTTCAAGAGTCCAATTTTTAATATTGACATTTTAGTCAAAAACCATGAAATTAGAAATATTATTATGACTTTAAGAGATGGTAAACCATTTCTTAAATATCCATAAACCAAGATCTGATTATTTTTTTTATGAATTTTTAATGGTTAAATGAGGGCATAATAGTGTTAAAACCTAAATAAATGGTAGTTTATTTATGTAAACAAATGTTGTTAAATAAAAGAATAAGTTTAATAAACTGAAAGCCCTAAAAGATTTAAGTTTGTGAATTACCATTCATATTAATGACCATGGACGAGGAAGAATATGTAATTGTCAAGGGAACTAAATACCCTGTCGGACTTTTCCATCTAGACTTTGCCGGTTTGAACATTGGGAAAATAACTGAGATCAAAGGGCTTAACAAACTCGAAATACGCACTTTGTACCTCAATGAATACGAGATAACGAGGATCGAAGGATTGGAACAGTTCGAAGGTTTAATTCGACTGTTCCTTAAGGGTAACCAACTGGTTAAAATCGAAGGTCTCGAAAAAATGTATGAAGCTGATAATTGTACTAGATCTTCTATTTGAGATCGATCATGCTTTAAAAGAAATCTTTGAATGTGATTTTTTGTATTGGTTAATTTCGATTAAAATCAAGCATAATTTTTTACATAATCGAAGTAGATCATAGATTATAATCAGCAATCAAATGTGGGTTAGGTTTTTTATTCTTTCGGTTTAAGAAATTTATATTTGTACAATTAATTATTTATAGTATTTTAAGTATATTACACATGAGAAGCATGAATGGAAAAATTACAAATCTTTATTTAAGCAATTACAAAGTGTTTAGATACCTTGAATTGAATTTAAATTCTTATAATGTATTCGTTGGGCCAAATTCCTCCGGGAAAACATCAATAGCTGATGTATTAATATTTATTAGAGAAACTTTACGAATGTTTAGCCAGGATCAGTATAAATCAACAACTAATTTTAATAGAGTTTTAAGACAAGCATTTAGAATGGGTACTTATGAGCCTTTTATTGTATATATTACTTTAGAAATTGATAAACTAACCTATGCATATAAAGTAACTTTTGAATTAATAGATGACAAGCGAGTAACTATTGTCGCTAATGAAGAATTTACGATTAGATCTCCTGTAACTGGAGATTATGAATTAGATGCTTCATTTGAGCTTCTAAAAATTATAGGTACTAGAAAAATCAGAGCCTTGAGACAAATCAAGGGTCCAGGATTTGGGAAATACAGGAGTGAATTTGAAGGCCCTTATTCGTATTTTGATGCTAGCATCTTAAAAGAAATTTATACAAAAGCAAAAAAAAATGATTTATATTTTGAACCTATAGACAATTTTTTTAAATTTTGGGATAGAATAAGGTTTTATAATTTCAATATATATAATAAAAATAGGATTACTGGAACTAGAGAAATTTCAAATGAAAATATAATATCTGAGGATTTTCAGAATATATTGGAGGTCCTTTTAAATATCAATTTTCAACAACCCGAAATATTTGATGAGATAAAAGGTTGGTTAGCATCATTAGTACCAAATATTAAAGATATTATAATTAATACCTCAAAAAAGAGAGGTTCTGCCTTTTTGTCATTTACAGAGGAAGGCTGGAATAAACAATATGTTCCTTTAAGTCAAGCTTCAGATGGGATAATACGGTTATTATGTATTTTAGTGATTCTTTTTAATAAAGAAAAGCCTTCTATTATTATTTTTGATGAGCCTGAAAATGGCATCCATCCCGCAATTAGAAGCTATATTGCAGATTTCTCGATAGCTGCGAGTGAAGATTCACAAGTTCTATTTTTAACACATGATTCAGAAAGTCTAAGGAAATTTGAATTGAATAAGATTTATTATTTTAAGAGAGAAAAAAGTGAGGTGATTGTTAAAAAGTTATCCGATGTTCATTCTCTAACAGAAACTATAAAGGCATTGAAAGATGTCGAGAAAAAGACTCTCATTTCAATGCATTCTACAGATTCCCTATAATTAGGTTAAATATAATCATGTCTATTGATAAGTGTATAATTAGAATTCTTGTTGAAGGTGAACCTGAGTATAGCTTTCTACAACAGAGGATCATTAACAAATTTTCTTTTTGTTTTCCAGATATAGATTTTAGAATAATAAGAATGGGTTCTAAATCAAATCTTTTAAGTATTGAAGTGCTGTCGCAAAATTTTTTAATGCTTAGAGATCCAAATGTAAGTTGCATTTTTCTCTGTCCTGACTTTCATCCTACTTCAACTTTAAATTTAAATCATTCTGATTTAAATAGTTTAAGGGAATCAATATATGATGAAATCGAAAGAGTACATCCAACACATAATATTCAGAATTATAGAGAAAGGTTCTTGATTCATATATTTAAAAATAGTGGAGATGTGGTTTTCCTAACTTGTCCCGATCTTATTTTTGAAGAATTTAACATTAGTGATGAGAATTTTAAAAGTGACATAATGCAAGAAATAGATCTTGATAATTTAGAAGAATTACCTCAGGTACCAGAGGAAATCTCTATTGAAAAATCAATTCTTAAAAAAATTCTAAAGAAAGTTAAAAAGAGATATTCAATTAAAAATCTTAGTCCAATTATACCTGATTTAAGAATTGAGGATTTGGTAAATAAGCTACCGCATTTGAAAGAGTTTTTAATTGATATTTTTAAATTTGCTGATCAAAATCAAATACCTCCAAAAATAAAAGCCTTTCTTGGAATTGATTAATAAAATCTAAACTTTCATGGTAATACCCATTTTGGTTTATTCTTTATTAAAGAAAAGGATGTAATTTTAAAATTACAGAATAATATCTATTACTACAGCAGCTATTAAGGAAATAGCTCCCAACCATTGAACTCCTGGAATAAAAATTAATGAAACCCCTAATCCCGCAGCGAAATCTAAAATTATGCCAATCTTATTATTGATGGTTGTACTTTGTTTACCCGTTTCAAAGTATTCACAGCAAGTTCCTAATATGAATGCATCATAATCAACTTGGCAGGTAGCATTAACATATTCCCATATGTCGTTCTCTATCTCTAGATTTTTTTTATTTTTCTTATTAATTTCCTCTATATCTGTAGGATTCCTAATTGGATGTGTCTGCAAATAAATATTTTCAAAATTATCGCCATAAGCTTTAAGAATGCGATAAAATAAATGTTCCTTACTCTAAATAGACATCATTTTAGTTAAGTATAATTTATGTGCAATTTAGGGTTTTAAAAATTCAATTTTCACACCATTGGAATCACGATTGAGTATTTCTTCAAGAGCGTCCCATTGAATTCTTTTTATAGAATTGTTAACTTCGATAGATTTACCATTGATATCAATTCCATAGCACCAAAAAGGCCAAGAAAATTGGCTAATACTGACGTTTAAGTACACAAATTTAAATATCTCTTATCCTATGTAAAATATTAATGACAACAAATTCAGAGAAGATATATAAAACTTTATTAAGTAAAGAAACCGAAAGGTTAAGAGGGGAGGTATCAAGTCGGGAAGGGACCAATTACGAAGATCTCGCCAGCTTTTATCTTTTGGAAAGATTTTATAAAAGATTTAAATTTAAGTCTAAAATAATTCGAATATGTTTTAATGGATTGGAAGATTTAGATATTTTCGACGATTCTAATAGAATTTTTTTATTTCAAATTAAAGAGAATTGGACAATTTGGGACAAATCGGATCATAGATTGGTCGAGTTTTTAAAAAGATGTGTAGAAAGAGAAATTAGAATCAGAGACATAGATAATCAAATAAAATTAGGGTACTATTTTTTCACAAATAAAGGAGGAAAGTTATTTGATGAGTGGGATAAATATAAATCCCATCCGAGAAAGCAAATAGATATATTACCAAACATAGTAAAGAGGCTTATAAATTCTAAATTCTCAATTCGCGAACAAGAAGATTTGATAGAAAAGATAAGTTTTCTTTCGGAAGAAAACGAAACCAAATTAAATATTTATATTGATAAGGGTCTTCTAAATACTTTTAAGTCATTTAAGAATAAGTTCAAACCTGGAGAAACTATTAATTTTGAATTATATAACGAGAAGGTCTTCTATGATAAACGATTGCAATTTTCAAGAATCGATGAACCAGCAAAAGGTCACGATACTCTTATATCAAATGCTATTGAATTAAACCTAAATTCGGAGTCAATCTTCTACGAAGAAAAAAGAAAGTCCGTTACACTTGAGGACATTAGAAATGAGATGTATAATAGTCGAAAAAAATTGTGTTTCTTAAATAAATATGGAAACCTATATTCCTTTCAAAAATTTACTAGCAGTAATCCCCTCACTCAATTTATTAAAACTCCCATACAAAGTAAGGAAATAAAATTTCAAGAGTTAGATATCAGAGACCAAATATATTTTTTAAGCGATTGTGTCTATAATTACCTTAAATTCATCGGACTTAGATATCATAAATTAAAATCAAAACGAATATTCTATTTCTATGATTTTGACAAGGAAAAGACTATAAATTGGTATGATCCGAAGACAAATAAATTTAAAAAATGGGATGTAGTCAAGAGAAGGGGAAATTATTATTCAAATTCCGCAGCAGAATTCCGAGTCACAAAATTTGATAATAAATATCTCTTAATCATAAATCCTCGTTATTTATTTACTACAGACGGCGTAACATTATTAAATTCACGAGATATCAAGCTGAAGGAGAGGAAATACAGAAAATCTTTTATGAAAAATGATTTTTTACGCAGATGGTTTCACCTGTTCTTATCTACAGTTCATAGAAAAAGTAATCCGCAAAAAGACTTATTTTCGTTTTTAAAACCAAAAAAAAGAAGTAATAACATATTTTTGGATGTAAAGAAAGTAAAAATCAATGAGCCTCTATCTATTGAGATTAATTTTTTGCCAAATAATGAGGTTAATGGGGTGGAGGAATGAGAGCTTTTCATATTAAAGATCCTAAATTGTTATTTAAAAATAATAATCCTGCTTTAGATCCTTGTCATGGAATTACAGTATTCGGTCCGTATGGTTTAAATAGATTTAAAGAAATAAAAATAGGGTTGATTGGATCAAGTGAATCATTACTTCAAGTCAGAAATCTGCTAAATCGCATGAAGCACAAAATAATTCACAACAACTCGCTTAAATGGCCATTTCCGGGATTGGGTAGGAACTCACTAAATTTTGATATAACCATTAATATGGTAAAAACACTAAACGACCTCGCAATATTCAATGATAAATCACCAGAAAAACGAGTCGAGAGGATAATGTATGCATTAGATTTAATTGAAACTAATTTAACCATTCTTTCTGATACTGAGCCTAAACCAGATGTGATTATAATCTCTATTCCCAATGAGATTCTAAAATCGTGTAGGGATAATAGATTTAAGTCAACTACAAGAATATTGATACATGAAAAACAGTTTGGAATTAATAACAGCAATTATAAATTAGGACATAACTTTCATAATATAATTAAAATTATGGGTATGGAAAAACATATTCCAACTCAGCTTATTTTTCCTTATACCTTAGTACCTAATCCTAGTGTCAAAGAACGACAAGATCTAGCAACGATCGCTTGGAATTTAGCGGTTGCCTTATTGTATAAAGTTAACGAAGTACCTTGGAAATACTTTAAATTTCCTCAAGATACATGTTTTATAGGGATCTCTTTCCATAAAGAACTAGACGATAACGACGAGATCGTAATGCGTACGGGAGTTGCTCAAATCTTTTTATCAAATGGTCAAGACATAGTATTACGCGGTGAACGATTTAATTGGGACGATACAGTTTCTAAACAACCTCACATGACTGAGGAATATGCATTTAAATTAATCCAAGAAATCCTTAAGAGGTATAAATTACATTGGAGTGGAGATCTTCCAAATCGGGTTGTGATCCATAAAAGTTCAGAATATTGGGAAGACGAAACAAGAGGTTTAAAAGCGGGATTAAATGACATCAAAAATTATGATTTACTAACAATTTCAAATACAGATATCAAATTCTATCGATATGGTCAAGAACCAGTTGTTAGAGGGACTTTTATTGAATTTTTAGGGAGGTATTATTTGTATAATGTTGGATATACACCGTGTATAGATCATTATCCTGGAGCACGGGTTCCAATACCTCTGGAAATAAAATTTTTTCACACATCAACGGACAAAATAAAATTATGCGAAGAGACTCTAGCTTTAGCAAGAATGAACTGGAACAATATTGACTATTCAACAAGAGAGCCAGTCACTCTAACCTTTTCGCGCAATGTCGGGAAAATTCTTTCAGAATATCGAGCCAAGAATTTCAAAAATCCTCCTGATAAATATAGATTTTTTATGTAAAAGATTTAGTTTAGAGTAATCTAAAGAGCTGTATAAAATTAATTTTGATGAAATTAAGTTGAAAATTGATTTAAAAAATGCCATATAATTATATTGAAATCTTGATTGAGAGCGATTTATGTATTGGGTGTAAAGTTTGTATTAAAAGTTGTCCTAATGATGTTTTCGGTTTCAGAAAGGATAAAATATATCTTAAAAATGAAACAAATTGTGATACATGTAAAAATTTTGAATACACGTTTGATAAGGGAATTTATAAAAAGGAAATTGGGAATTTTGAATGTATAAAAGATTGTCCATTTAACTGCATATCTATAATTTTAAATTATAATTATCAATTTTGGGAGAAAATAATTGGTTATTTAAGAGAAAATTATAATTTTTCTGATAAATTAATAATTACTAAAAGAACTGATTTAATTTCTGAAACTCCATTTGATATTGATTCTAATACAAATATCTATTTTGAAGACGATATAGAATATGATTTAATCAATATATCATCAGATTTTAAAGACTTAATTCAAAATTTAAGCTTCTTAGAAAATAATCTTATTTTGAATATAAATAATGAAGATATTAAGAAATCAAATGCAGAAATTTTCGCTAAAAAACTATTAGATGTGTATTTCTCTATAAGTGCAAAACAACCATTCAAAAAAGATGACCAAGAGATATTCCATAATTACTTAAATTTTTTATTATATGTGCTTAATTTTTATCCATTAGATAACGAAGGTAATACCTTATCTGAAGATTTGCATAATAAATGGTTTAAATTTGTTTATAGAAAACATATTTCTGATTTGACAAGTTCAGTACAGACTGAAATTCTCCATTTCATCACAATGTCTGAAGATATTAGAAAAGAATTTTATAAAGAACGACGCGAAAAAAATTTTTTTAAAAAATTATTTGAAATTAAAGCAAGGACTAAGAAAGACTTAAATGAAGAAGAATTAAAAGAAAAAAACTACTTAAAATTAATTGAAAAAGGAGAGAGCGAAGTTGTTGAGTTTAAATCAACATTTAAATGGGATATAAATGAAAATAGAGCTAATAGAGAATTACCGAAAAAAGTTTGCGAAAGTATTAGTGCTTTCTTAAATTCAAGAGGTGGAATATTATTTATTGGTGTTCAAGACAATGGAGAAATATATGGGCTAAATGATGATATCAAGAATATATTTAAATATTTCCAGAACAAGTCAATTTCATGGTCCTGTAGTCCAATGG
>JAHPYY010000188.1 GCA_019058515.1 Promethearchaeota archaeon | reverse complement strand
TCAATTTTATAATCTATTGCCACAAATGACCGCTATTGAAAATGTGATGGTTCCATTGCATTTTTCGGGCAAGTTAAGCCGTCGTGGGAAGAGAAAGCGCGCGATGGATTTGCTTAGACTCGTAGGATTAGACGAGCGAGCGCATCACACCCCTTCCGAACTTTCCGGAGGAGAACAGCAGAGAGTAGCTATAGCAAGAGCATTCGCCAATGATCCAGCAATTTGTGTCTTAGACGAACCTACGGGAGATTTAGATAGCAAAACTGGTATCTTAGTACTTAATCTTCTTAGAGATTTAAATAGAAAAGGAGCTACATTTGTAGCGGTAAGCCACGATGCGGTTGTTTCTGAGTTCGCTAGCAGAACTCTACACATGCGAGACGGTAAGCTTACTCACGAGGGTAAAGTTGGTGGATTAAAGGAGACTCAATCAATGGAGCTTAAAAGAAAGCAAGAAGCGGAACTAAATAAAGAAAAATGTAAGAGTAAGATTTATGAATATCTTTTTTCCAATTCTGGCAAATCGGAAATAAGAGTGGCAGACATAAAGAGTTCTGTTCCCTCAGCGATTGTATTGAATTTGCCGGAGCATTTTAACGATGTGTTACGAGAATTGATAGAAGAAAACAATTTAAATGCCAAAATAGAAGGAGAGCTTCTAATTTTAAGATAATTACATTTCTTAGCAATAGCTTAAAATGTTTAAACTACATATTCTGACTCCACTTTAATACCCATGACTAATCTTAAGTTAATCTTCAGCTATGCGTTTAGCGATATAAGGAGGCAAAAAGTTAGGTCAATTTTAGGAATGATAGGAGTGAGTATTAGCGTAGCTTTACTAGCCATCGTACTCCTTTTATCTGACTCAATTAGTCTTGCGATGGTTGACTATTTATCTATTGATGCAGGTAATCAAGATTTAGTAGTTACTATCAGACATTACAACGGCGAACCTAAGAACCGATCTTCTTATTTCGAGTACAATCCCATTATTGAAACTATAAAAAATAATTCGGACGATATTGAAAGCTTTATTCCAAGAATGGAGGTATTAGGTAAGGTTAATATTTCAGAAGATTTTGATTCTCCAGAGTTAACGGAGTTTCAAACGACCGCTATGGTTTCAGGGATAAACTTTACATTGGAAAATCAGTTAGGATTCGGAAATTTCGTCGAACCTGGGACTTCCAACTATATGGAATTGAATAACCTTTCCATAAATGAGTGCGCCATCTATTACGAACTAAACGATAACATCAGATACGCTGAAGGTGATATAATTAAGATTAACATGACTTTAAAACATGGAAACATAAAGTTAAATCATACTGTAAACTATACCGTTAAGAAAATCTTCGATTTCAATTTAAAATGGCCCAACGATTACCGTACATATAATTTAATAGTTGTAAATGTAAATTCTCTTTATAAATATTTTAGTAATAGTACATTAGATTTTTCAGGGCATTGTAACAAAATGATAACCACTTTTCGCCAAAACGCAGATATTTACGATGTTAGAGACATCGATGGTTCAGAGCAAGCGGTTTTGGCTATCGCGTCTAAAATTCAACTTGCGCTTGGACTAGACGAATATTACTTAACATTGCCGAAATTAGGAGTTCTTGGGTATTCTGAAATGGTAAGTGTTATTGTTACAGTCATTTTTATCTTCGTGTCGATAATCGCTATGCTAATCTCAGGAGTACTAATAAATGGTATTTTGAAAACCTCAGTAGAAGAGAGGATAAGAGAATTTGGAATTTTCCGAGTATTGGGAGCTCATAAAGAATATAGTTTATCAGTAGTTTTAGTTCAGGGATTTCTTTTAGTAAACTTTGGCACGATTTTTGGGTTATTGGGAGCGATTTTTGGAACTCAGTATTTAGTTATCCCGTACGCAAATCGAGTGTTGTTTTCGGGAGGAGAATCATTTTTAGGAAATGCTCAACTCGTATTTTCAATTACTTTACCGTCAATCATAATTACTTACACGATGGGTATATCAGTCGGTTTGTTTGTTAGCATTTCACCTGCGCTTAAAGTGCGAAGATTGCAGATTATCGAATCAATTCACCCATATCGACACGAGGATTCGTTGTACCACCTTCAAAAGAAAGCATCCGTTAATTATAGATTAATTCTTGTAGGATTGATTCTCGCGTTAAATGGAGGTTTTATTTACTTTGTTGTCCCTAGAATCCTTGTTTCGGCAGATATGGGACTATTTGCAGCAGTTTTAATTATTGTACTTCTAATATTTCTGATAGGGTTAACCTTAGCTGGTTTAGGTTTAATGCCTGTTATATTAAGGTTAGTTATTATGACATTTAAGCCAATATCACGAAAATTACATCAAGTAATTAAAATTTTCGTATTTAGGTACCAAAGAAGAAATTCTAGTACGATTATAATTTTCGCTCTTTCTTTTTCGTTCGCAATATTCACTGCGACCTTTATCCAATCGCTCTCAGCAATACTTTCTTTGGGAGCACAGTTGAGATATGGATCTAATCTTGTAATGGAAACCACAGGATGGGATGATACTATTAGTACCTCTGGTGGGGGATTCGGTTTCGGATTTGGTTTTAGTGCTACGAATGGATTCATATTCAATTTACCTAAAGAATATAGCTCATATAGTCAACCTAATTTAAGACAATCAAATGATGAATTTTCCATTGACTATAGCAAAATTCTGACAACACAATTCAAAAGAGAATTGTTGAATTTCGAGGGTGTGGAGAGAGTCTCCTCATTAATTGCTAGTCCTTCACATTTAACTCAGATATATTCAGATTCGGATAAGGAATTTAGCGCTCAACTTGGGGATTACGCGGGATTAACAAGCTCATCTATTCGTTTGTACGGGATCGATGAAGAATACACATATACTATTGATTCGCAGTACCTTGTTATGACGCAAGGAAGTATTGAAAATTCATTTTACGAGCTACATAATAGCGAGAACTATACATGCATCGTCTCAGAAGGGATTGCTGTTGATCAAGATCTGAAGACTGGAGATAAAATCAGAATTCAAATCACTAGAGGAAACGAATTAGAGTCTTACCCGTTCACTATAGTTGGTACCGCTTCAAACATGCCGGGACTATCTGGCTTTGGAAATTCTCCTGGGGGGAATGGAGGGGTATTAGTTTCCCAAAATACATATTTAGAAATATTAGCACTTCCTAGTCCTGCGTGGGTGGAAAAATTTTTCATAAACCTAAAAGATAATTATCTGAGTAGAGCGGACCAAGTTGTTGATGCGATTAACGATGTATACCGAATAAAATATAGTTATAGGTTAGTTAACTTGGCGAATATTATTGAGCGTAATCAGAGCACATTTGAAATTATCGATACATTGTTTGGATTGATTTTAGTTGCTACTGTTTTTATTTGTTTATTTGGGCTCCTCTCTTCGTCCTATTCGACGATAATTGAACGGAAAAAAGAAATAGGAGTGGTTCGAACTTTAGGCTTAAAGGGGAAACAAATGCGTAAAATGTTTATAATTGAAGCATTGATTATAATGCTGAGTAGCGGCACCATTGGAGTAATTATAGGATATCTTACGGGTTATTTATTAAATTCAACTATAATTCTGTTAAGCAATACGCCTTACGATTCACCATTTCCTTGGCTTAATTTTTTAGCAATTTATGCCATTTCAATTATATTTATTCTTATCGGAATGAGATTTCTTCTACGTAAGCTTAAAAAGCAAAAAATTGTTGATATATATCGAGAAACAATGTAAAATGATGGAGTAAATTAAGTGAAAATAGACATCAAATCCCTGAAATTCTTCTGCTTAATTGTTTTATTTCTCTTGAATACTTTACTTATATTAAGTCCAATTACAGATGCTTATAGAGAGAATTATGAAAACACAGATATAGTTATTTCTACGGAAAATTCAAGTCTAAAGCCAGCTGACATTGCTGGTTCCGATCTCTATGCAGAGAAAATTTCAGCTTATGTTGCTGGATCGAAATCAATAATTAAGCAAAGTTTATTTACCAATGACACAAATATTATTGATGAATTCGATTTAAACGATCCTGCGTTCGAAAAATGCAGTATGTATCTAAGTGTATCAAACGCTATTAATCCCGAAATTTTTCCTCGGGTTTTAGTGAACGAGAAATATCCTAATGAATTTTGTTATTCTTTTCAATCCTTTACGGGATTATTGTATTATGACGATGAATTAACGCAAGATCAAATTGATTCCAAGTTAGATCGAGCCTTAGACATTATTAGAAGCAAGTTTAAGGTCGACTTGATAATGATTAACATTTCTAACCCTAATTATTACGGATTTGTTGGATACTTGCAAGATTGGGAATTTTACTTAGATCAGATGACTTCAAATTTTCCAAAAGATGGGTATTGGAAAGCTCTTGATCTCGAGCGTTTAAGGTCGAAAAACTACAGTTCTAACCATCACCTTTCTTCTACATATATCCTTATAAATTCGGTGGAATTTATTGAAGAAGAAATCAACATTTCGACAGATCAATTGTATTATAATTTTGATGTTTTTGATTTATCGCTTAACAATAGTATTATTTCTGAATTCTCTCAAATCTTAGGTATTGGAGGGGAAAACGCTTCGTCAAGCGACGGTGATCAATTTTCTGAGGAAATTGGGGGAACTACTTTGTTAAATAACTCGCATTATTCCTACTTTTCACTTCAATATGAGGGAAGACTAGAGGGAATTCGTGCAATAGGAGACTCGCAATATGAATTTGATTTATGGAGTTCTATGGGTTATAGTGGTGAACCATTAGATCCTAGCGAAAAAGTATATATTGCTTTAGTAGGTGCTTTTATAAGTGAAATCGAGATTCAAGTGTTGGATTCTAGTATTATTAGTTCAGTTCCCAAAAACTTTGAGTTCAGCGATTATTTAATCGAGCAAATTGGACTACTCTCATCATTTGCAGGTAGCGATTTTGATGTTGAATCGTTAACCAATTATACATTTTCACCACTTTGGTTTAGTAAGGAGGGTATTAAGACAAATGGTGTAAAAATTTCAAATAAAGAGGATCCTAACGATATCGTAAACGCATTGCAGTTGACTGGATTTCAAGGATTGGAAATGCTACCAACAGGACTCCTAAATCCAATAGAAAAATATGTTATTCGTTACAATATTACTCAAAGTGAAGAGAATCTTAAAATTACTCAGAAGGTGGTTGGAGACAATGCATCATATGGGGTAAGAAGAGACTTCACGTTAAATATAACTGTAGAAAATGTAGGAAATAAGACCGCATGGGGAATTGAAACGCCATATCTATTAGAATTAATTGACATTGAACAACTATTTGGTGAAGCTACATATGAAGACCTGTGGGGTTTCGTTCAAATTTATTATCCAGAGTATAACTCATTGGAAGAATTTCTTAACCTTGATAAACCTCCCAGATTGTTTTACTTTGATAGTACGGGAGATGGGGTTGCTGATCAATATTTTCCATCACTTTCCCTATCCAATTTGTTTCCTTATAGCGAGGAAATGCCCCAACTTATCGATTACATGTACTACGACAATCAATTTCTTTATACAATTTTAAATCCCTTTAGTGATAATTTTACTAATCCCGATAGCATTTGGAACGATGATAATTGGAAAATAGAGCCTAGAGATTCGATATCGTACGAAATTCAGAATTTAGATATCTCAGACTTGGATTCTTATCACGAGTTTTGTACCTGCGATTTTGTTGTAGACCCATTAATTAATTTGCCAGAGTTAATCGAAGGCAAAACTTACGAAGGCACTACTCCTGAGATGGCGCAAGCCAATGATGAGGATAGTTGGATTATCATTTCGAATCCACAATATGAAGGAGAAGAAATTGAATTAAATCTAGTATTTCAAAATTCGAGCATAATAGATTTTAAAAATTATGAACTCGATAATGTCTCAATCTTGTTAGATGTTAGCATAGATGAGAATATTTCAGATATCTCTTTCCAAGTTTTCAATTTTACAAAGGAGGAATTTGTGAATATTGATAACTATTTATCTTTCATCGAAAACGATACTAGGATTTTTTCGTTCTTAAAATTAAACTATTCAATAGATTGGCTTTACGAGAGCACTAACAACTATACAATAATTTTAAAAATTCAGGCTTTCAATCAATCTCGTTTCAACATTACCCTCAACGAGGTTAATGTCAGATTTTCTCAGCGTGAAATTAATTTTGAGGAGCGAGTACCCATAGTTCTTAGTTTCAGCAATGAAATTGGATCTGCCTTTTACGAGATCCAATCTAATTCTATACTACTAAGTACTCATAATATGGCTTCCATTATAGCCTATTCTTCTCTGAAAGAATATAATTCTACAATTGGAGTTGTAAATGAATATTCTATAACTATAAAAAACATTGGTTCAACCTACGCTAAAGATGTAAACATATCTGTCATTATTCCAGGAATTATTGAAAACGATAAAGATTTTCATGTTTATAGAAATAATTTAAGCATCGTAATTCCGTACTTGAATCCTCTACAAGAAACAACAGCAAGTTTTACTTATTACAATCCAAATTCTGCATCTATTACTGGAGCACGAGTAGAATATCATAATCCAAAAGCTCTAAAGAATGGTATATCAACAAGATTGGTAAGTTATTCGAATGATATAAAGTTTAGCGCTCCTGTAGATTATGTTGAAAGGGTACCCTATCTAAGAATTTTAGGTATTAGTCTAAATAGCACAAATAGTGCTCCAAAAATTAATTCTACCTTGACCTTAAACATTTCCTTTACAAATTTAAGCCCAAATAGGTTAGATATCGAGGAAGTAACTCTAAACCTTAACGACCAATTTGGATCCCTTCACGTGATTTCATCATCTCAGTTGACTAGTAATAGTATTAAATATAAAGAAGTTGATTCTAAGGAACTACAATTAGTAAAGAAAGATTGGGATGGGTATTTTTACCCAGCTGTAATGTACATCTCAGGAAAAGAAAGTAGAACTATCCGGATCTCTAGTTCCAACTCAATTATAATGGGAAACATTTCCTTTAACATGGAGAAATTTGTAGATAAAAAGAGCGTTCGTATTGGAGAATCTATTGAAGTTTCGATAAGAGTTACAAATACTGGAACAATTACAATGAAAAACATCGAAGTAAACGACGCAGACAGCTTTGCAAGTCATAGTTTCTCTCTACTTTATGGAAAACTGGTAAATAGTATTGATGTTTTAGAACCGGGGCAATCTAAAGTTGTTAGTTACACTATTCAAGCAAAGATACAAACCAAAACTACCTTTGAAAGCGCTTCAATAGAGTATTACTACATCCATCAGACCGAACAAAAGTCAAACCCATTAAGTATAATGGTGATTGCTCCACCACTACTTCAATACTTCTTCGTGCTGATACCTGCTATATTATCAACTATTTTCCTTTTGTTATATTATCGCAAACAACTAGGATATCAACGAGTAAAATTGGAAATGGAAAGATACGAATCTTCGTTGTTAAAATTATCCTCAAGAGATTCGATATTTAAAATTGAGCACACTCTAAGAAAACGGTTAGAGATCTTCCGCGATGGAATGCAAAAATCTAACGACATCGAAGGAAGATTTAATCTGAATGAACCAGGGGGGGAAAATTAAATGAAAAGTAAAGGTAAGCTTTTCTTGTTCGTTTCTATTACCTTAGTATTGTTGACTCCCCTAGTTTTTTCGCATTTTAATATCGATCAAACAGAAATCTTCTATTTTAAAGAAGGGACTAGGGATGAAAATGTTAAATTAGCAAGTAGTGGTAATGCGGTAAAAGTTTTGGTTTTCTTTAATTCATCTTTTATAAATAATTATATTTTAAATAATTTTACCTCAAGCAAATATGGTGGCAATATCACTAACCTCTGGAATTCAACTTTTGACATTGTATCGGGATTCTCCGGTAATCTACCTAATGAGAACTACACATTATTTGAGGATTACTTGAACTCTGTTTCAGGAGCATCGATCGAAATGGACGAAATTATGGAAACTGAAATGAGTTACGCTACTGTTCAAACCCAGGCGATTAACTCTACCTGGTACAACAATGGATTTAAGGGTTTAGATAATTCTTCAATAGCAGTCCTCGATACAGGAGTGAATGCAAATCAAAGTTATTTTCCCTTAAAATATGAACCTGCTGATTTAAATGGATCTATTGTCGGTTGGGAAGATTTCATTTCTAAGCAAGAGAAACCTTACGACGATAATGGTCATGGTACTTTTGTTTCATCTGTAATTTCAGGTACCGGAGATAATCAGGTTCCTACTATTATTTCCATCGAAAATAATTATACTCATTTAGATTTTTTCAACGAATTCACTCCATCTAAAAATTACTCCATTAAACTTCTTACATTCAATGTTTCAAAAGGAAGCACCTATGTAAATATAAACTCCTCTTGGTTTGAAGATAAAGGGGATATAGATAAAGTGTGGTTTGAATTATATAATACTGTAACTAAGGTCAGCTACACTTTCAACAAATTTAATAACACTATTTTTAAAATTTCATATAGAGTTGGATACTTCAACGATGGAATATATAACCTGTATGTGAAGTATCATAAATCGTTTAATTCAAATCCAACCCTCTCGGTAAAAGTCAATATGTCTTACCACTATGAGTCTCATATAGAGAATTATAGTATTAATACGGGTATTTCAAATAAAACTAAAATTGTATCATACAAGGTGGCAAATCAATCTGGTTTAGGATATAGTTCAAATTTAATTTCTGCGTTGAGAAGTGTGAAATTAAATAAATCCAAATATCATATCACTTGTGTTTGTCTTAGCATCGGAACCCTAGGCGAAGATGTTAGTTTTGTAAGCTCTGTTATCGATGATATAATAAAAAATGGCACTTTGGTGATCATTGCTACAGGAAACGATGGAGTTTCTACTTCAAGTCCATTAAATAAGTTAGCAAGGAATAAAAATGCAATTGTTGTTGGGGCGATAAACGACCTAGACCATATAACTTCATATAGTAGTGCTGGAGGTGAGCTAGAAGAAGAAGACTATATCAAGCCAGATATCGTCGCCCCGGGAGGAAGTACCATAAACAACCAGAGAACTATTTTATCAGGTGATGCGTTTTCAAATGGAACGACGACTATGTATGGAACTTCTATTTCTACTGCTATCGTTGCAGGCGTTGTGAGCAATATAATCGAAGCCAAGTGGAAAAACTGGTCTAATTACAACGCCTTAAATTTAACGGAAGTAGTTAAAGAAATCAAAAGCATACTATTACTCACGGCTTCAGAAACGAATTTAGACCGAGAGGACGACCCAAATACAGATATTGATGAAAGTGACTATTCACCAACACTTTATTCAATACAATCTGAATGGGCGTTAAAAGATCCGCACGAAGGATACGGAAGGATTAATGCTCAAGCCGCTATTGACTCGTTAACCAAAAGAATAGCGATAAATCAAACAGTTAATGGAACCTTGGCAAATTCTGAAAGCGATCCTCTTGCTTCTCATGTGTTTGCAAGAAGAATTAACTTAACCGCAAATACACAATATGTTTTTAACTTAACAGCAGTATCACCTTTTGCAGAATTGGATTTGTTTTTGTATTCTAATGAATCTACTGAGCATGGAGATCCAATCCTCTTAGGATCTTCCCGAACGACATATGATGATTTATCGTATCTTTACTTTACACCCAAGAAAAACCAAACAGAGTGTATAATTACTGTAAAGGCAAGGATAGGATCGAGTTTCTTTAATTTAACCGTAAATAATATTCAAAATTCGTTAGTTCCAGAGTTGACTGTTCCTGAACTTGAGTATACTGACGATGATCTTTTAAAAAACGCAACAATAATGAGTATGCAGGAATATGATTTAGGTATTATTCCTTATAGAAATTACACGATTGATAAATACCGGTTTTTCGTTCAATATAAAGATCACGATGCAGATAATGTGCTACCACAAGAAATTTATGTTTCAATAATTGAATTAAACAGAAATATTAGCTTAACCAGGTATAACTCGAGTTTTCAGCCGAATTTTACTAAAGGTGAATTGTATTGGTCAGAGGAAGTCCAGTTTAAAACTAATGGCACATATCACTACTTTTTTGTTGCTTCTGATGGTTTAGGTCCTATAAATTTACCATTTGAAGGAAATTTTTCTATTGAGATCTTTATTCCTCTTGAATCAGCAGCTTTTCCTTACGCAATTAACTTTGCGAGTGGATATCCAGGGGGATGGAGTATAAGTGGAGAGGGATGGGGTATTTTGCAACAAAATAACACTATTGATAACAGGGAACAAATCTACGATACTTCATGGAAAACCGCATATTTTGGTCAAGATCACAATTATGCTACAAATTATACATATCAGATTCCTATTCCTGACGAAGACTTTCCCAATGGGATAATAACTAGTCCATTGTTAAATCTAACCGACTTAGGGATTTCCGTGCAACCTTATGTAAAAGTTGGCTTGAGATTGAGTATCAACTCAGGGGATTACGCATATTTGCAAATAAATCCTAATTGGACGGGGTGGATTACTCTTAAAACATATACAGAAATAGAAAAGGAGTGGTTTATAGAGAATATAAACATTAGTAAATATAAGGGTAACTACATTCAATTTAGAATAAATGTAGAAACGGATGAAGAAATAGATCCTGTAAATTATAAAGGAATTATGTTTGATTACTTTGCTTTATACGACTTCAGAAACAATATTGCCCCTGAAATAACATTTAATTACACTTTAAATTATTTTCCTAGAGAATTAACCGAGTTCGACGATTTTTCTTTCTCGTGTTTCTACTATGATCAAGAAAACAATTATCCTACACAAGTTAGTCTAGAAATTGATGGTACAAAATATGAAATGTATAATCTTTATGGAGATTGGGATGCAATTAGTTTAAAACAACGAGGGAGGGGAATTGAATTCAACAGGACTTTAATTTTGGGAGGATTTAGCAATTATACATTTAGATTTCATGCAACTGATGGGAAATTTTCTATAACTTCTAAATGGTATATTTTTAACGAGTCTCATGTCACCTTTATCGAGCCAAAGGAGTTAGACTATAACCTACAAATTTCCGGAAAGGATATTGGATATCAATTCTCTAACGACTCTACTGATGACTATTACATCACTGGTAATCCAAATAAAAAAGAAAATTCTGCTTGGTTTAGGGGAGATAATACGTGGCATCCAATCATTAGAGCAAAAGCCGAATATCTTTATGGAGGGTTAGGAAATAGTTTTGGCTCGGGATTCCAAGGATATGGAACAAATTGGGATATTTGCTTAATAACAAAACCAATCAGACTATTAAGTGATTACGATGTGTTTCTAAAATTTGACTACCAATTTTCTTTTCAAAGTGAGACGAATATATCCGAGAATGACGCTGATAGATGCGTTGTATATGTGAGTGACGATTATGGAGGAAATTGGGATGAGATTCTAGAATATAACTATAATTCCGAAGAATTGGTGGGGAATGAGTCCATAGATTTATCAGATTATCCAAGTGATACGATAATGGTTAAATTTAGATTCATTTCGAACGATAATGTGCCTCTTTCTTTGGGATATGGATGTCTACTGTCTAACATTTACATCGGATATGACAAATCCACAGATCTAATTCCCCCTGAAATTAAATTTATCGACCTTAAAAACAACGATATAATAAATTCGGTTTTTAACATAACTATTAACATTACAGACAATATAGAATTAGACTCTTCGAAAATACAATTATTTATCGACAATCAGATTGTCGATGTCGAACAGCTTCAATACAACGCATCTACGCATGTATTATTATACAGTTGGGACACTACACTCGATATGGATGGAACTAAGGAAATAAGAGTCGTTGCATATGATGCAGAGGGAAATAGAGCAGAGTCTATCCTTACGGTATTTATTGATAACGGCCTTCTAAATTGGAATAGGTGGGGTTTTTGGATAGTGATTCTCTTCATAGGTATTGCCTCAGCTATAGGATTGTATATATTTGCGGAAAAAAAAGGTAAATATTTAGTAATGAGATTAAGAAATAATTTCGCTGAATCTGTTAGATTAAGCGAAATCGACAAAGAACAAGTTATTAAAATAATTGAGGAAATAGAAGAGGGAGACTCTAATAATCCTTTAACATTATACTGTAAGAGTTGTAGCACTTGGTACTCATCAAACGAGTTTGATATTATGTGTCCTACATGTAAAAGAGACGATATTTATGTTGCTTACAATTGCATGAACTGTGGAAAATGGAATTTCAGAGATGAGCCGAGAAACGACCACTTTTGCGATAAATGCAATGACATAAAATTATTGAGGAGATCCAAAGAAGAGATTAACGAAATTTTACTTGAAAAAGGGAAAATACCAAAACCTTTTGAAAAATCACGAGATAAAATAAGTATTCTGGATTTATGATAAAAAATATTGAATTTAATTTAGAAAAAAGCTATGAATAAAAGAAATATTGTACATCAAATTACACTATTATTTAATCTACAATTCATCAAGCATTCTTGGCTTGATATAAAACGAGATAAAGCCAAATTTTTTTTTGGCATAAGCGGGATAACTATCTCTCTTTTTATTTTAACATCTATAGGGATGCTTAATAACACTCAGTCTTATAACTATGTACGAATGGTTACCGCAACAACAGGAGCTGCGGATATAATGATAACTAGGACAGTTAAATCAGACTTAACATTCGACCCATATTTTGATCAATCTATTATTACAAATCAATTAGATAATGTAGAAGGGGTTGAGGAATTTTTCGCTAGAATAATGGCGCTCGTCAAGACAAGCTCGAATAAAACATCTGCATCCGGAACTTTGGAGTTGTACGGTTTAGATATTAAAAAAGAAGCTGAGAATGGGAATATGGGAAAATTATTCATAGTCGACGAAAATGGAGAAAAGACAAATCAACTATATGTAAATAATCCCGAAAAGGGAGAATGCGTGTTATTAAAAAGAGCTGCAGAGTTACTAAATGTTTCAAGAGAAGATAAAATATTTATATCTTATCAAGACTATGAAATGGATTTAACAGTTGTTGAAATATGCGAACATGAACAAAAATTCTTGGATTTCGAAACTGCTTTAATTCTTGTTAATTTACCTGAAGCACAAGACTTTTTAAATAGGAAAGACGAAGTCAATTATATATATGGAACGATTGAGAATCCCGAAACGGTTTACGACGCAAGCAATTTAGACCTAACAACTAGAAAGCTCCGACTTATAGCGAACAATGTCCAGGAACGGTTGGATTTAAATGACTATACTGTTGCTATGCCTAAACTAGAAGAATTAGAGGGTGGATCATTTACAATGATGGGTACTACAATAGTATTCTGGTTCATAATGATATTGTCAATGTTAATAACGGGTATTTTGATAAACGCTATACTTTCGACATCCTCAGAAGAACGTGTTAGAGAATTTGGAGTTTTAAGAGTCGTTGGGGGAAAAAAAGTGTTCCCTTTTAGAATCGTGCTGTTCGAGGGATTTCTAATGGGAGTTGTTGGATCGGTTTTAGGTATCACTTTAGGCTTAATTTTTAATGAGCCGATTTCTAGAGTGGTCATGGAAGTCAATGATATCGACTTCTTTAGCGGGATTGATGTTATCTTTATTATCCTTCCAGAAACAGTAGTTTTAGTCCTCATTATTGGGATCTCAGTTGCTTTAGGAGTCTCCTTACTTCCAGCAATAAAAACATCCAAACTCGATTTAATTAAGTCAATTACTCCATTTCAATCAAAAGAGGAGGGATGGGAAATCTCTAAGGAGGGGAGCATGAACGTTAAAAGTTTTTTGATTGGGATTTCAATATCTACAATTGGTACTATAATTTTTATTCTAATGCCCAGAATTTTCATTACTGGAGATTTTATGTTAATTGCTATATTTTTTGTTGGGCTTCTGGCTGCAATTGTAATTGGTTTAGTCTTTGCATCAGTGGGTATCGTCCCGTTGATACAAAGCTTATTTTTAGGCATTGTTTCTCCTGCGATCAAAAAATATAGCAATATTTTAAGAATATCACTGAAGAGATACAGAAGGCGTAATACTAGCACTGTAGTGATGTTTGCAATCTCCTTTTCCTTCATATTTTTCATGACAACCTATTTACAAATGTCCGCTGAAAACATGTCGCTTAACTTACGATTTCAATATGGTGTAGATTTAGTTATTATCAATCAAGGAACCACTCCAGAAAATTCGATTACAAATAGCGTTCTTGAAGAAATTCGAGATTTCTCTCAGGTTGATCTCGCTGCAACTTCTTATTCCAACGCAATTGATATCACAGCAGCACTATCGGTTCTGTTTAATGTAGGAGAGGAGGGGGTTGGTTTCGAGGAAGAAGAGTCTGAAACGGCAATAACCGATTTATTTCAATTTTATGCGAGTCAAGGAAGTACAAAATACGAAGTTAGAGTAGCGGATATCGCTAATCATAATGACCTAGAAGCTGGTTTCATAGGAATTGATGAAAATTTTGAACAACTCGTCGATCCCGAGCTATTAATTTGGAGTAGTCCAGGTTCAAATTCTGAGTATTCCTTTGGAGAACTCTTCGAACATAACAACACATGCATTATAGCTAAATCAATTGCAACCGTATTGGGGGTACAAGATGTAGGTGAAACGGTCAGACTTACCTTTATTAATCCCCATGTTGAAAATGATCCCGGTAATATTACTCTGTTTAGGGTCGCAGGTATTTCTGGAGGGATTCCTGGCTTTTTCAACTTTAGAAGCTCAGAATCCTCAGCGTACGGAGGGGGTGTGATGGTTTCTTCAGATAATTACAATAGGCTAATGGATACCCCAAATATAGGCGAACCAGACATGATTGTGGATAAAATTCACATTAAACTCTTAGATAACTCCGAAGAAAGCATTAAAAGTATAAAATCTGACATTAGAAATATTTACAGAGAGAGAAGCTTTATTATCGACGATGCAATTTCGAAAATTAATTACTTGGATGATATGAATAGACGAGAAAGCATTGTGTTGGAAATTATTCTAATGTTTACAGTGTTAATATGCATTTTTGGACTAATAAGTTCGATGTACGCGGTATTTATGGAGCGAAAATTCGAAATTGGTATTTTAAGGTCAATGGGATTAAAATCAAAAAACATCCGGAGCATGTTTCTCATAGAAAGTATGATAATAATGTTATCAGCAGGAATTTTAGGAACAATTATCGGGACTTATTCTGCTTATCTAATGCAAACCAACCTCGGATTAATAACGGAAATGCCTATAATCTTTGATATACCTTATGATGTATTGTTTAGAGTGTTCATAATATCAGTAGCTGTAGGGATAGTGGGGATTTATATAATATTGATTAAGCTTGGGCGACAATCTATCATGGATATCTTCCGGCAAACTTTCTGATATTCTCTCTTTTTGTTAAGTTCTTTCTTTTAGAAAACGGATCAATTGATCGAGGGCTTTTGCTCGATGGGATATTGTATTCTTTTCTTGCTGAGTAATCTCACCAAAAGTTTTTTCTGGTATCTCTTCAGGTTTGAAAATAGGGTCAAATCCAAACCCATTCATACCCCTAATTTTGTTAGATATCTGACCTTTCACAACTCCTCGAAAGAAAAATGGTTTTTCAGCGTTTTCTATAAATAACGCTATAACTGCTTCGAAGTGAGCTTGGCTAGTTTCAAAATCCGATATGAGCTTTAAAATTCCTTCATTACCAATTGTTTTAAACACATATGAAGAATATACCCCGGGAAATCCGCTTAATGGGACATCAACGAATAGTCCCGCATCTTCGATGAAGTAGGATCCTTCAATTAAATCTCTAACGCTATGGAGTTTAAATAAGGCAACCTCTTCCAAAGTTTTAGCTTGGATCTCTATAGGATTGAAATTTTTCATAATTAATTCGTAATTAGGTAAAGATTGATTAAACTTGTCCTTTACTTCTTGAAATTTATTCACATTTCCAGTTATAAAATAAATTTTTTTCTGATTTTCTCTCTTCATGGGAATTAATAAAGAAACACCTATTTTTAAGGTCAGTATTTCTTGACAAATTAAACATCTATGACTGGATTAATCAATGTGGTTCAACCAACTAAAAATATAGGAAAATTCTTATTTTATTATATTTTATTAATCTTATTCTGTATGGTTTGTAAAGAAACAACATTTTCACCGTGAAATTTTAATATGGCAAGAATGCACTCGCGTAAGAAAGGAAAATCTCATAGTACGCGCCCAGCAAGGTTGGAAGTACCTATGTGGGTGGAACGGAGCGCCGAAGAAGTTGAAGACCTCGTTGTTAAACTTGCGAGGAAGGGATTATCGAAATCTATGATAGGAGTTGTACTGCGTGATTCTCACGGAATTCCCCTGACAAAAGTAATTTCTGGAAAAACAATTAGCCAAATCCTCGAAGAGCATGATATTAAAAATCCTTTACCAGAAGATCTAACAGATTTAGTAAAAAAGGCTTTAAACCTAAGGAAACATCTCGAAACAAATCACAAAGACTTAGAGAGTAAAAAAGGATTGCAGAGAACTGAATCTAAAATTTACCGTTTAATTAGATACTATAAAAAAAAGAAAGTGTTGCCCCAAGATTTCAAGTACGATCTTAAATCCATTCAAACAATGGTTGCAAGATAAGAAATAAAGGAGAAGAACATGAGTCAAAAAAGCAGGAGAAAAAAACAAGCTAAAAGTAAGAAGATATCGTACAAAGATAAGGATTGGTACGAGGTTATTGCTCCAAAAAGTTTTAATTATAAACCAATTGGCAAAATACTTGGTTTAGAAAATAGTTTAATAAATAGAACTATCGAAATGCTTCTTTACGATATCACGGGTGATTTTAAAGATATTAATCTTAAATTAAAGTTTCAGGTAAAGAGTGTAAATGGTGATGCAAAAAAATGTAATACAATTTTTCTAGGACATAGCTACACGAGTGATTTCATCCGTAGTTTGATCGGTAGAGGTAGTACTAAGATAACTACAATTAATAATTATACTACCAAAGATGGATATGTATTCCGCGTTACTACCATTTGTACAACTATACGTAGAGCTCGTAGCTCTCAAAAAATCGTAATTAGGAAGATTATGAGGGAAATATTGCAACAATTTGCAAAAACATTAAATCATGAAAAATTTATTGTTGGGATTATTTTCAGAGAATTTCAAAATCAAATTGCTAGAGTTGCTAAAACAATATATCCATTAGGAAACTCTTCAATTATAAAAAGCAAATTGGTCTCAATCCCCGAAGGGGGGGAGGACACTGTAGTACCCGACGAAGATTTCGAAATTGTAGAGATTGAAGTTGCTAGAACGAGAAAATCTGAAATTCGAAGATCTGAAAGGATTAACGTGAAGAAGTACGCTCAACAGAAGAGAAGACCTTCGACTCGGACCTCAGATGATTCCAAAGAGGAGGAAGAAGAATAAATAAAATACTTCTTATTTTGTAAGCTTTCACTAAACATTTATTACCAATTTCTTATAAACAGTTAGTTTTGCTGTTTTTCTTTATTGATAATAGTTCCTTTTAGTGGATCAAAGTAATATAATGTATTTGGTGGGACATCCTCCATAACAAGAGTATGAGCTCCGATCCAACTTTTTTCTCCTACAATCTTGCCACACATTATGCTTGTGTTTATTCCTGTTTTACAGTAAGGTCCAATAATCGCCCCTAACTTTCTTCTCTTAGAATCTACGAGGTTTCCTTTTATTTTTACCATTACGCTTTTATTATCAAAGCGTAAATTCGCTACCTTTGAACCCGCACCAAGGTTTACATGCTCACATATTATACTATCACCAACATAATTAAAGTGAGGAACAGCACTATCAGATAGCACCATTGAATTTTTTATTTCCGACATTCCAATATGACAATTATCTCCAATAAAAGAATATGGCCTTATAAACGCATTTGGTCCGATTAGAGAATTCTTTCCAATCATACAAGGTCCTTGGATTACCGTTCCAGCTAATACCTTAGTTCCTACTTCAATGACCACTTTACCTGAGATATTCACATTTTCTTGTATTTTTCCATCTATTGACGGTTTAAGCTTATCGAGAAGGTAGCTATTTGCCTCAAGTAATTGCCATGGTCGTCCTATATCACTCCAAAATCGATTATCTAATTTAAATCCGAAGATCTTTCCACCTAATTCTTTGATTAATATTTCCATAGAATCAGTAAATTCATATTCACCTCTAATAGACTTTGGAGTCTTTTCTATTGCTTCAAAAATCAAAGAATTAAAAACAAATATTCCTGCGTTTGCTAGATTACCTAAATTTAATTCAGGGGTAGGTTTTTCAGTTATTTTAGTAATAAAACCTTCAGAATTAACAGAAATTATTCCGTAAGCTTGGGGATTATCAACTTGAAATAACGAAATCAAACCTTCTGATTGAAGTTCAGAAAATTTCGAAACAACTTCAAAAAAAACTTCGCTTTCTACGACTAGATCACCATACATCAGCATAAAATCCTCATTCGAAGAAATATAATCTTTTGCGTAACCTACTGCGTTAGCAGTCCCCAAATACTCCTCCTGTGTAATGTATGTAATGTTTACTCCAAATAACTTTCCATTGTCAAAATAATCCTTTATGATTTCTTGTTTGTACCCCACAATTAACAAAATTTCATCAATACCTGCAGCTTTTAATCCACTAATAGTATACTCCAGCAAAGGTCTTCCCGCTAAGGGAATCATGGGCTTTGGGGTTGTGCTTGTAATCGGTTTTAATCTATTGCCTTCTCCTGCAGCTAAAATTACTCCCTTCATTATTTTCCATCCGGATGACTATAATTTAGATTATTTAAATTGTTTATTTCTTTATCAATCATGTTTTGAAGATATTTGAATGGTTTGAGATCTCCTGAAAATTCTGTCTGAAGAATTTTCTCACGAGAGAATTTATTCAATAAGATCTTAAAATAACCTTTTAGGCATCTAACATCACCAGATGCTATAAAATCTAGCGAATACCCATTAATATTTCCATATAGGATGACTTGTCTCAAATTTACCTCATTAATATGTATTACATGGATCTCATTAATTTTCGTTTGTGCTCGTATCATAGCGTTCATAGCGATGGTTGCTAAATTAGCAGATAATCCAGATGTGAATAACTCGATATTTTCCCCAGTAATTTCTTTGTTTAGATCTAATAATCTATTAACATCGTATAATTTAGAGATTATTGGTAAACCTTGACTAGAGATCCCGCAATAAATTATTTTATTTTCAGTCAGAGGGGCCATTTGGAAATTCGGTCCTTTAATTCTGAGCGTTTCGTGCGTGAATTTAACATAAGGCGCAGTTAATTCAATAATATCTTTAAAGAAAGGTTGATTTGAAGCCTGTTTCAGCTTTTCAATATTGCTGTAAGAGTTTTGTACTTTTTCGTAAAAATCTTCCAAGATTTTGGGCGCTTGTTGAGATTTTTTGGAGAAATCTCCAGTAATACAGTAAAATAGATCCTTACCTCCCTCGCTAACGATGTGCTTGATTAGTATGCATTCTATATTCGGATCTTGTGCTTTCAAGTAAATGTCGCTAAGTCTCCAGACATGAGAAGGATTTATTCTCCGAAGCAGCTTTTCTATGAAAACGACTACTTCAAATAAATTGTAATAGGCTTTATTAGAACAATAAAATATTTCGTCTTCTAAAATGATTGAATAAAAGATATTCATGAGGGAATGCTACATCTAAAAATTCACAATAGTATTCAAAAAAGAAATGTGATGCTCAATTGTAATGGAAAAGTAAATTGTGAAAACTATTAATCTTTTTTTATTATTAATTTTATATTTTCCGTTTGATTTATCCTCTCAAAATCGCATTTATTTAATTTAATACTTAAGTTATTATTAATTCTAATTTTAATTAACATAGATTTGTGGAAGACCTAATTTTTAGAACACTAACGAAATGAAAGTTACAAAACTTGCAAAAAACAAAAAAATTCTTGCAGCTGCACAACTATTGGTTCATTCTGAGCATGCATTGGCATTAACCGGAGCAGGTATCTCAACAGCATCAGGGATTCCAGATTTTCGAGGAGATGACGGTATTTGGGAAAAGTACAAGCCTGAGATTTATGGAAACATTTCAGCTTTTCTAAAAGATCCTACAAAATTTTGGCAAATGGCGGAAGATGTAGCGCCAAATCTATTCAAGGCAAAACCGAATCCCGGACATGTTGCTCTGGCGGAATTAGAAAAGCTAGATATATTGAAAGCGGTCATAACACAAAATATAGATGACCTTCACCAAAAAGCAGGTTCAATTATAGTGTACGAAGTTCATGGTAATATTAATAGATTTAATTGTTTCGGTTGTAGAGCGTCTTACACAAAAGATCAAATATTAAGAAAATTGAAGAAGGAAAAAAGATATCCCCCCGCATGTGATATTTGTTCAGCTCCCCTAAAGCCTTCTGTCGTTTTATACGGAGAAAGTTTACCTACTTTCGAGATTTACCAATCACAAGCTCTAGCCCAAAAAGCCGATGTAATGTTAATCGCAGGTTCGTCACTCTCAGTTGCTCCTGCATGTGACTTACCTCTGTATACTCTTAGAGAAAGAGGAAAATTAATAATTGTTAATGATAGACCAACCCATCTAGATGGAAAAGCAGAGGTAGTAATATGTGATAAAACTGAAATAGTGTTACCACTTATCGTGGAGGAAGTAAAAAAATTAACTAATTTGAATAAAGATTAGATTAATCAAGAATTATTGGGTAAATTGGTTGTCAATTCTTCAGAGTTCAATTAAAAAAGATTGGAGAAAAGTAGATCTTACTTTCGGTCTAGTTTATCCCAACACTTTCGAGTTAGGGATATCTTCCTATTCGTTTAGGTTGGTATATTCCTTAATCAACTCTCAACCAAATTTCGCGTGTGAAAGTTTTTTCCTTCCATCAATCAAGAAATATCCCGCATTAGAGGATTTGTCACCAATTAATTCTATTCAAAGCGTTGAAAACGGAATTTTAGCCAATGAATTTGATGTGATTGGTTTTTCTCTTCAATATGAAAACGATTTTTCCAATGTACTATGGTATTTAGAGAAGTCGAAGATTCCGCTAACTTTAGAAGAGAGAAACGAGATGAGAGAACAGTCTGATGTCCGATATCCAATAATTGTTGGTGGGGGAGTTGCAGCAACATCAAATCCTCTCCCATTGTCAAGCTACTTTGATGTTTTTTTCATTGGAGACGCTGAACCTAATCTAATAC
>JAHPYY010000187.1 GCA_019058515.1 Promethearchaeota archaeon | reverse complement strand
ATCTTATACCCCTTGATGCAAGCCGCAGATATCTTTTTTCTACCAGCAGACATTTGTCAACTCGGTATGGACCAAAGAAAAGTAAATATGTTAGCTAGGGAAGTTGCTAAGAAAATTAATCGCCCAAAACCAATTGCAGTAAATCACCACATGCTAATGGGTCTTAATAAAAATCCAGATTCAGAATTGACGGGAATAGACAGAACGATAGAAATTAAGATGTCGAAGTCTGATCCTGACACAGCAATTTTTATGTTGGACTCACCAAATGATGTTAAAAGAAAGATTAACAAGGCTTACTGTCCTCCTAACAATGTAAATGAAAATCCTGTTTTAGAATATTGTAAATTCATTATTTTTGAAATGATCGATGTATTTAAAATCGAACGACTAGAGAAATATGGAGGAAATATTGAGTATGAGCGCTTTGAAGACATGGAAAAAGATTACAAAGAAGGTAAGTTAAATCCCGCTGATTTAAAACCGGCAGTAATCAAATATTTAAACGAATTATCGGATCCTATCAGAAAGCATTTTCAAAAGGATGCTAACGCAAAAAAGATGTATGAATTTGTGAAGAAGGAGCAAATTAAAGCCAAGAAGTGAGATCCTATTCTTAATGGTTTCTATAAATGCTTATTATTAGGAGACTCGCATGTACCCAGAAGAGTGAGAAGTGTCTCTGACCCAATATTCAAAAAATTAAGAGATTTGGCATCGGAAAAACCTTTTACTTATACATTTTTTACAGGAGATCTTATTAACTACGAAGAATTTATAACATTTCTTAATATAATAACTGAAAAGGATGTAATCAGAGTTTTAGGGAATATGGATTCGTATTTTGGGGCAAATTTGCATGTCTCCAAATTTCGAACAGTGGAGTTCACAATATCTAAGGGCAAAGAAACTTTAACTATTGGATTAACGCACGGATCTCAGCTCTCTCCAAGAGGAGATCATTATCAACTCGAAAATATTGCGCTAGAAAATAACTGTATCATCCTAATCTCTGGACACACCCATAAAGAAGATATACATCTCACAGATAAAGGGATATTACTTTTAAACCCTGGATCAATTACAGGCGCTTGGTCCTTCGTTGCCAGTAAAATTCCCTCTTTTATGACCTTAATTGTAGATGTTAATAACAATTCAATTGAAGTCAATTTATTTCAATTTAACAGAAAATGGAGCATAACCCATAGAAAATTCTCATTTCTTTATCAAAATAATAGGATAGAACAAATTTAAACTATTTCAAAAGGTTTTATTAAACAGTTCTTATTGGTTTAAATCTTCTTCACTTTATCCAGAACAAGTATTTTTGACAGTTTTAATAGCTTTCCAAGATTTCTTCCCGAAATTCCCTTGCCAATCTGTAATTTCTTCTTACCATATTTATTTTTTTTTGCTACCATATGAATGGTTGAATTTTGTCTATTTGAGAAGTATAAAAAGTCTTCTGGGGAGGCAATTAGCTCTAAATCGTAATTTGTTAATTTATTTCTTCCTACTTGGTAATTTCCTTCGGAAGCTACTAAATTAACCCAAAAAATATAATCTTTTTTTACCTGCAATCCTAAATTAATGTTTGCAGTGTAATTGTTTAGCAATTCGTGGTTTTTTGGATTCTTTCTTTTGTCCTCGATGATGCTTTCGATTACTCCTTTAAAGGTTTGAAATAAATTGTCTTTTTCATAGAGTTCCATATTTTAACCCCAGCAATTGGTATTTTTGTGCACTTTGGAAGTCAAATATCTTGAAGATCAATTTGTTTATTGAAATAAGTTTAATTTTAAATGTATTTAAGTGTTATTAATTCTCAATATTATTTACTTTCATAAGTATAATAATTATCGAAATTTGGTGTTCAAATAAAATATGTGGTATTTTTACTCTCCAAATATAATTTACGGAGAAGATGCTATAGATTTTTTCGAAAATATACCTGGAACAAAATGTTTCATAATTACTGATAAAATAATTGAAGAACTTGGGTACTTAAAAATTTTAACGGACAAACTGGAAAAATATGGCAAAGAGTATAAAGTATTTAACGATGTAATACCTGATCCCCATGAGGAAGGGGTATACGGGGCAAAGGAAATGTGTATCTCTTATTCACCAGATTTAATAATAGCGTTAGGCGGAGGTTCTGTAATGGACACCGCAAAAGCAGTATGGGTGTTGTATGAATATCCTGATTTCACGTTAGACGACATGCATCCATTTAACCCCCAATTATACGATATGGGTAAAAAAGCAAAATTAGTAGCTATACCCACTACCTCAGGTACTGGATCTGAGACTACTTTTGCGATTATTATCTCTCATTTTGAAGATAATATCTGGAAAAAATTGATTCAGGCTCACAAAGGTTTAATTCCTACATATGCCATCGTTGACCCAATTTTTCCTACTGGAATGCCTCCAGAACTAACTGCAAATACTGGGTTTGATGCCTTATCTCACTCAATGGAAACTGTTATATCGTTGTGGAGAAATGAATTTAGTGACGCAATTACTTTAAAAGCTATTGAGTTAATCTTTAAGTATCTTCCTATCGCTTACAAAGATGGAACAAATAAAGAAGCAAGAGACTTTATGCATCAAGCTGCGACCATGGCAGGTTTAGCTTTTGGAAACGGTCAAGTACATATTGGGCATACTATCGCCCATAGTTTCGGAAGTATTTTCCATACCCCTCACGGAAAAGCAGTTGGAATTGTGTTGCCTTATGTTACTCAATACTGCTTAAAAAATCCTAACGATGCAAAGCGGAAGGAGGCAATTGACTTATATGCAAAATTATCCAAACAATTAGGATGGGCAAATTGGGACGAAGATAATGCGAAAGCTGCTAACAGAGTCATTGAAAAGATATTTGAGCTACAGAAGCAAGTAGATTTTCCAAACAAACTTGGCGATTTAGGTATAAAGTGGGAGGATGTAGAAAAGAACCTTGACAATTTAGTTAATCTGTGCTATCAGGATGCGTCATGTACTATGGCTCCAAGAAGCCCCAACTCAGCAGATTACAAGAAACTCTATAAGTACATATTTGAAGGAAAAGAAATAGATTTCTAAAATCTTTTTTTTTAATATTTTTTATTTCTTATTGATGCATCTTAAAGGCTTAAAATAAGATAAAATCTTATCATAATTTAAAACTTAAAACTTAAGGTTGATTCTAATGATAAAAGGATTTGTTAAAAAGCTTCTCAAAGTCGATTTATCCACAGGTAAAATGGAGGAGCTCCCTTTAGATGAAGAAATAGCTAAAAGCTTCTTAGGAGGGGCAGGTTATTGCGTTAAATACCTTTATCCATTGATCAATAAACATACTGACCCTTTAGGTCCTGAAAATGTTTTGATGTTCATGAACGGACCTTTTTGCGGCTCTAATATCCCAACAAGTGGGAGGTTTACCGTTTGCGCTAAGTCTCCTTACACAGGTTTATGGGGAGAAGCTAATTGTGGAGGATACTTCGGACCTGAGCTTAAAAAAGCGGGATACGACGGATTAATTTTTACTGGAGCGTCCGAAAATCCTGTGTATTTAGAAATTACTGAGAATGGAAATAGTTTAAAAGATGCTCAAGACCTCTGGGGAAAGGGTATATTTGAGACTTCTAAAATTTTAAAAGAAAGGTCAGGCTCCGATCTCGCGAGAATTGCGTGTATAGGTCCAGCCGGGGAGAACTTAGTAAAATTTGCAACGATCGCTTCCGAAGATAAAGCAGCGGGTAGGACGGGAATGGGAGCTGTTATGGGTTCAAAAAACCTAAAGGCGATTTCAATAAAAGCTAAAAAGAGACAATACGAACCTGCTGATCCTGAAGCGTATAAGGAAATTGTAAAAACCGTAATTGAAAATGTGAACTCATCTTTTACATCTCAAATGTTTGGAATGTTAGGTACTGGTGGTGGAGTGGATAAGTATAATTTAGAAGGGGAGCTTCCCATTAAGTACTGGACTCAAGGAACTTGGGAAGGAGCATTTAATATCTCGGGTGCAACGGCGTCAGAACAATTATTTACCCGGCAATATCCCTGTTTTTCTTGTCCCATTGGATGTGCTCATAAAGCCCAAGTAAAAGAAGGTGAATACAAAACGGAAATCGAACTTGAGTCTCCGGAATACGAAACTATCGTAAGCTTTGGTTCTTTAATATTGAACGGCGATCTTGGTGCAATTGTTAAAGCAAACGAGTTATGTAATGATTATGGAATTGACACCATTAGCGGGGGTAGTGCGATCGCGTTTATTTACTACCTTTTTAATAAAGGTAAACTAAAATCGGAAGATATTGGAAATCTTGAACCCAATTGGGGAGATATTAAATCGGCATTAGAGCTAATTAAAAAAATCGCGTTTAGAGAAGACATAGGAGATACTTTAGCTGAGGGTTCTAATGCAGTTGGAAAAAAGTTTGGAATTCCTCAAGATGAGATTGCTACAACATTAGGAATGGAAGTGCCTTATCACGATCTAAGACATACTTATGGGATGGCTATAGGATATGCCGTAGGAACAACCAGAGGTCCTTGTCATTGTGCTTGCGATATCTACTACATTTTGCTTGGACTCCCCTACGAAGACCTTGGTATTAAATTCATTGATAGGCAAAGCGAGGACGAAGATATGGCTGAAAACTGCGCCATTGCATACGACTATCGTGCCTTCTATAATTCGTTAGTGATGTGCCTTTTCTGTAGCCCCCCTCCTTCAAAGATTATCGATTTGGTAAAAACTTCAACGGGATTAGATTTTGATATAGATAAACTCAAAGAAATGGGTGAGAGAATCTATACAATGAAGAGACTATTTAACTTGAAAATGGGATTAACTCCTGATGATGAGGTTTTACCTAAAATTTTGCTTAAACCATTGTCAGATGGCGGTTCTGCGGGAAAGTCACCTAATTTTGAACAATTAAAACAGTTATACTACAATTTCAGAACATTTGATCCTGAAACTGGTTATCCAAGTCAAGAAAAATTGAAAAAATTAGGATTAGACGATCTTTAATTCCATAATCTTTTTTCTATATTGAATACTTCTTTTTTTTGTATGTTTTATCAGTAAACACATACACTTTATCGAACCCATTGTCAACAGCTTGAGCTTTTAGCTTCATTTCAATCGAAATATTGTTTTCATTAGTTCCTCTCGGCGTTTTTACGACTGAATTACCTTTATATCTCAGTTCCCTTGCTTCCTGATGGATATATGTATCGGTGGTTTTTCCCATTACTATTATATCGTCGTTTTTAGAAAGATATCCATTATCTAATAATATTTCAGCAAATTCAGTCTCCGAATTATATCGCTTTACTTGACCTACTCTAATATAACGGTAATGCGAAAGATTTGCTGGATAATTATGCTGATGATCTTCTTCAGTCATTCGTTTAAAATAAAATCCTGGAGTAAAGCCTCTATTATAGACTTTCTTTAAATCTGTAACCCAATAGCCAACTTTCTTTTTTGTAAATTCACCAGAATAATACGCTTCTATAGCTTCTCTATATGTTTTACTAACAATTTCTACATAATGGGGATGTCTCTTTCTTCCCTCGATCTTAAACGCATCAATATTTGCCTTGATTAGTTCTGGAATATATGCGATTGTGCATAAATCTCGAGAATTCATGAACCTCTCTCCGTTATAAATGTATTCTGTGCCTGATTCTTCTCTTACCCACCATTTTCTTCTACAAGGTTGAATGCAGGATCCTCGATTTGCAGACTTTTCTTCACTTCCGCATATGTCTTGGGAAAAGTAACACCTTCCACTTACCGAAGCGCACATAGCTCCATGAATAAATGTTTCAATCTCACAATTCTGCAGATTACGCTTTATCTCTTTAATTTTCTCTAAGGATAATTCTCGAGCCAGAATAAGTCTTTCTGCTCCCAAATTTTCGTAAAATTTTGCTGATAATGAGTTTGAAACATTACATTGAGTAGAAACATGGAAGGGAATATTGTAATCTTTTGCAATTTGGATTACAGCCACATCGTGAACTATTAATGCATCGATACCTATTTCCTTAGATTTTTCTACAATTTCTCTTAAAGAAGCGATTTCATTATCGTAAATAAGAATATTAGTAGTCAAATATGCTTTTAATCCTTTATCGTGGCTAAAATTTACTGCGCTCTCAATGTTTTCTAGAGATATATTTTCTGAGCGCATACGCATATTAAACCTTTCAATTCCAAAATAAACGGAATCTGCATAATCAGAAGCAGCTTTTATAGCTTTAAAATTTTTAGCAGGAGCTAATAATTCGACTTTTTTTCTCATTTATTTGAATAATTATAAGAGCTTTTCTCAACATTACAAATAAAATTATTATTCCTAAAAAATCTCGGTAAAAAGCTAAATAATAAAAAGATCTCAAATTTTTAAAAAGTTGAAATATTTCAATTTCTTATAGATATGATCAAATTTTCTTATACAAACCTAATTTCTTGGTTGAAAAAAAGGAAACAATTGCTTTTAGGTTTAGCAACAATTATCTTGGTTTTAATTATGGCTTTTTTGGTTGATTTTAATAGCTTAATTCTAAAAATCCTTATTATTGGTTTTTGGGGTACGCTATTGTTTGCTATATTCTATACGGTTGCTTTTTTATTACGTGCTTATAAACTTAACTTAATTTTTAATAGTTTTGACCTTAAAACTAAATATACTACCTATTTATTTTCATTATATGGTTCTTTTGCTATCAACGACTTAACTCCAGGGAAAATTGGTGATCTCGTCAAAATTTATTTTATAAAAGACAAAGAAAACATCAAATTTAGTGAATCTGTTTGCGGAATTGCTATTGAACGAGTATTAGATTTTATACTTCTTTTTTCGATATCAACGCTTGCTTTGCTTTATCTTCTTTTTACTAATGTTAGCAATACTATAGAAAATATTCTTCTAGGTCAAAGTATTCAATTTTACTTGTTTTTAGGTGTTATATTATTAATGGGGATTTTAATTGGTTTTATTCTTCTAATTTATAAAACAAAATTCGTTCTAAATATTGTTGACAAAATATCTAGCAAGCTGAGTGCATATCTGGAGAAGTTTTTAATAAGTATTAAAGACGGATTTAGTAAGTTTAAAGACCATAGAAAAAATCTTGTATTTGTAATACTTCTTGGATTTCCAACTTGGATTATTGATGCGGCTTTAGCCATAATCGTATTTTACTTTTTAGGTTATCAAATCCATTTCTTATTTATTATCTTAGCTACAATTTTGATTTTTTTCAGTAAAACTATTCCAATAACTCCTGGTGGATGGGGTATATCAGAAAATATTGGTGCTCTTTTCTTATTTATTATTTATCCTGAAATACCTTACTTAGAAATACTGTCCGTTTTTTTAATAGATCACATATTTCGGAGTGGATATTTATTCCTTTTTGGTGGATATTCAATATTTCATTTTAACATCAGATTTAAAGATTTAAAACATTTAAGACATATCAAAGTTATTGATGAAACCGATAAGCAGGAGCCTATTCAAACTCCTCAAAATTGATTCCAGAGTTATTGAATGAAAAGATAAGGATATTTTTTTACATTATTTTGAATTAATATTCTCACGAATCATTCGGAATTTCAACCTAATAATATAAGGTATCATCGATTTTTCCTTCGATATCGAAATGTAAGACTTCGGTCCTTCAACCCAATTTACAGGTATTTCCTTTATTTTAAAATTTTTTTTTTGAGCTCTTATTAGAAATTCCGAATCCCAAAAAGCCCGCCTATCTAAATTCCAGCCCATGTCACCTGCAATATCCTTCAATACCTCTGCTCTAAATATTTTAAAACCACATTCGTGATCCTTAATCTTTGAACAGAATAAAACTCTCAAAATCATATTAAATATTTTTGAAACAACAAATCTATAAGGTGTTCTTTTTAATTTGGAGCCTTTAACATATCTACTGCCTATAACTACATCGTAGCCCCTTTCTATCTCATGAATCAATTTAAGAATTGCTCTCATTTCAGTAGATAAGTCCGAATCCATAAAAAATAATAAATCTCCTTTTTCTCCATAATCAATAAAACTTTTAGCTAAATTTTCTCGAACAGTTGGACCTTTTAATCTTAGATGAATTATATTATCACATTTAAATGAATCAATTATCTCGGTAGTATTATCTGTACTTCCATCATTTACGATATAAATTTTAAACTTGATCTTTAAGAGATCCCTAAATGTAGAGTAAATATAGCTCAAATTTTTTTTGATGTGATCTTCCTCGTTGTAAACTGGGATAAAAATTTTTAACATGATATGAAAATGTGTTGATTTTTTCGTTCGTGTTTAAATTTTCAATACAATATAAGGTGACAAAATCCTTCTATAAAATTTATTTACAGATTAGGATTGACTTATTAATAATTTTACTTAAATCGGAATATTTTTTAGATGTATTAGATTTGTTAATCCAACTATAAGTGGAGAAAAATCATGGATAGCTTACCCGATTCTAGCCAAAAAAACCTATTAGAAAGGATATTAAACAATAAAGGTAAGATTTTCATCGTTTCTGGAGTTTTATTAAGAGTTTTCATGCTATTATTTTATTATTATGTATATTCTATCGATCCTAGCAGAAGTTGGGGAGACATCGGACATAACTTTAATCCCTCAGGATGGTCAATTTATCCCGTTCTTTCAGTACTTTTATTAGCCCTTTTCAGGTTTTTATCTTTTGGTATAATTGAAATATTTGCATTCTGGGGTTTTCTTTTAGATTTAATCATTATGTTCGAATTTTATTTTGTACTAAAAAGTTTTACCCTCAGTAAGTTAGATCGAGCTTATGGTTTATTTTTTATGAATCCCTTCCTTTTTTTAAACAATGCCTTTAGTTTGGCTAATATTGGGTACCACTTAACAGATTCCTTTTTTTTCTTATTCTTATTTGGTGCACTGTATTTTCTACCAAAAGAAGATAACTTAAGTAAACTTCTTTTCTATGGTCTTCTAACCTTATCAGCTGCCGCAAAGTTATATGTATTGCCCGCTTTGGCTATATTTCTTTTAAAATTTCTTATTAATAAAGAGTGGAAAGAAATTAAAATTCTTCTAATTAGTACAATTCCAATATTAGTGGTTTTTTTTGTATTTCCCTTGCTATTCTGGGAAGGCTATATCGAATTTTACTTAGGATGGAATACGCAAGGTGAACAATATTTTCCTTTAATTATAAGAATAATGCCAGCCATAGTGATATTAACACTGTTTTTAATGTTTCGCTTAAAAAAAGCATCTATGTTAGAAATTCTTGCAGTAGCTGTAGTTGTAATGGCCAGTTTTATGTATTTCAGCAATCCTTTCGTTAGATACTTTCAATCTCTTATATTCTTTGGAATTTTACAATATAAACTATACTTCACAAAAGAGATTGACTTCAGACTTTTTAAGAGAGAAATTGTATTTGATAACCATTTAATCACTTTTTACTTATCATTTCTTGGAGTATTAATTGCTTATATTTCCATTTTCACGGTCATGCAGTGGATTCCATAATTATCTTTAAAATCTTTATATCTAGTATTTAGTATATTATTATGAGGATTAATAAAACCGAATATTACATGAATATTGCCGAAGTGGTCTCAAAGCGCTCGACTTGCATAAAAAGGCAAGTTGGAGCGGTTTTAGTTAAGGATTCGCACATTATTTCAACGGGATACAATGGAGTCCCTCCAGGATTTAAGCATTGTACAAAACAGACTTGTGTTAGACAGGAATTGAAAAGCGGAGAAAAACCAGAATTATGTAAAGGTGTCCACGCTGAAATAAACTGTATCATACAAGCAGCGATACATGGTACTTCAATTAAAGGAAATACAGTAATATATTGTACAACTTTTCCATGCATGAGTTGCCTTAAACTTTTAATAAATTCGGGGATAAAAAAGATTGTGTACAAAGATGGTTACAACATGGAAAATCCTATTAAACAGGAGTTATTGGATGAATCCAATATTGAAATAGAGAAATACTAAGTTTGTTTCATATCAAGAATTAAAGAATATATGAAAAAATTGTCCTTTAGTTCTAATAGGAGGTATTAGGAATCTAATTTCAGCGGAAAGAATAATTCAAGGGAATAATGCTGATTTCATATCAATGAGTCGTCCCTTGATTTGTGAACCTGCCCTTCCTAATCGTTGGAGAAATGGTGATATTAGATCTGCTTTATGTACTATTTGTAATTCGTGCTTTAAAACTATTGAAAGGGGTTCATTGTATTTTGTCGCGAAGAAAGAAGAAAAAACTTGAATAATTAACAAGGAATATAATCAAATTAAGTCAAAAGAACTTTTTTTTTATTTAGTTATGGTAGAAAGAAAAAAATAAGTTTATGCGAATTGTAATGAAAAAAATAAATTATAACAAATTAAATCAAATTTATGATATTAGCAGAAAGGCGAATCCCGAGACTGTAATGGATTTAGTTAATTTAACTCATATAAACTCTAATTCATTACTCCTTGATATGGGATGCGGTACTGGAAATTATACTTCATCTCTTAGAATATTTGCGAAATGTGTAATTGGAGTAGATCTTGCTTTAGGAATGATAAATAAAGCAAGGAAAAAATTCGTGAATTTAGACTACATTAATTGCAATATTTTATCTCAACCTTTTAGAGAAAATACTTTTGATGCATTATATCTTATTCAGGTCTTTCATCATATTAATGATAAACCAAGATTACTAAAAGAAGCACACCGTGTTCTTAAAAAAGGGGGGTATTTAGCAATCCATACTTGTTCTCATAATCAAATTAAGACTTATTGGTACTATCACTATTTTCAACAAGGATTAAATATAGATTTACAAAGAATTCCTGATGTTAATGATATTATTTCACATCTTAAAAAAGCTGGCTATTTAAAAATAAAGGTAAAGGTTTGTTATGAAGATTCTGTTATTATAAATCAATCTCCAGATAATTATTTAGACAAGAATTACCGCAATGGAGATTCAACTTTTTCATTATTGACAGAGGAAGAAATCACACTCGGATGTGAAAAATTAAGAAAAGACATAAAATCAGGTGTTATTAATAATGTTATTAAAAAATATAAACAAAAAGTAAATTTGTTTGGAGGATCTTCAATTATTTATTGTCAAAAAATTTGATTAAAAAATCTATTAATTGCTGAATCTCAAATGGGATATTTTGGATTTAAATCTTCAAGACTATTAAAATCCAAAAAAAATAATACTCTAGCAATATTTTTTTTTGCAATGACCTTCCCCTCATCTTTGATAAAATTGATTAGAAGATCAAGGTCAGTGATTTTTTGATTTAATTCCTCGTCAGATAATTTTAGAATATTCACATCCATTTTTACATGAGTCATTAATGAAATTAAAAACTAAAATCAAGAATTTAATCTATATATAAATAGAGTAAATTCTATTAAGTACAAATAATTTTAAACCTAAGTAGAATATCGCTTTCAAGAAGATTGTGGACTTTTTATGAAAGATCTAATTATTATGAAATTTGGGGGCTCTTGCTTAATTGATAGTGAGTCTTTTCATCAAATATTAAATATAATTAACAAATATCTGGAAAATTCCAATATAGTTAGCGTTTCCTCTGCCTTAAAAGGAATTACGAATATGTTATTAGATTTTTACAACAAAACTTGCACGGAGGATACAGACTGTAGCGTAGTTCTTAAACAAATCAAAGAGAAACATCTCAAATTGATAACCCAGATTCTTGAAGAAAACAGTATTGAGTTCATGGATACATACAACTTTTTAAAGACTAATATCGAAGAATTAAGGCAACTCGGTCAAGTAACTAGACTTATTAGACCAAGTCCAGACATTCAAGATTTGGTAGTGTCTTATGGAGAAAAATTAAGTACTTACATTTTAGCGAAATTTCTAAACAAAAATGGAATTACTGCTAAGTACCTATCTTCTAGTGATTTAATCCTTACTGATGATAATTTCGAGCGCGCGTTACCATTATTAGATCCCACCGAGAATTTAATGGAAAATACTATCGGACCTCTGTTAGAAGATGACACATATGATGTTTTATGTATAACGGGATACTATGGAGCATCATACGATAAAAAAATAACCACAATGGGAAGAGGCGGTACTGATTTGTCAGCGGCAGTGGTGGGATATTCCCTTCGAAAACTCTATAACTGCAAAGTCATATACTGGAAGGATGTGAGCGGCATCTTAAACGCGGACCCAACTTTCGTCAAGGACGCTGCTCTTTTAAAACAAATATCTTACATCGAAGCTAAAGAACTTGCTCATTTCGGCTCCAAAGTTCTACACCCGCTCTGTTTAGATATCAACGAAAAAGGTAACATTCCCTCTGAAATAAGGCCCTTTCGGAATCCAGATGAAGAAGATTTTACTACAATTACGAAAGAAGTAATTACTGGAGGTAAAGTCGTCAAAGCCATTACTTTCATCTACCAACTTTCATTAATAACTTTAGAAAGTGATACAATGGTCCCCTTATCTGGTACAGCCTCAAAACTTTTCTCTTTATTAGAGGATAATAATATTGCGATTGTGTTTATATCCCAAAGCTCATCAGAAAATAACATAACATTTGGAATAGACTATGAGGATTCAGATAAAGTCGAAAGAGTGTTAAGAAATTCTGAATATTTCGGTAAGCAATGGTTTCAAATTAAGGTTGATAATGAAATTTCTTTAATCGCCTTAATCGGTTCCGACCTTCTACATACACCCGGAATAGCCGGAAAAGTGTTTATGTCGTTAGGAGAAAACAAAATAAATATCAAAGCTTTGGCTCAAGGATCTTCTGAATTAAACTTTACCGCTATAATTGACCGAGAAAATTGCAAGAAAGCTATTAATGTCCTCTACGATGAGTTTATAAGAGAAAAATAGAAAAAATTGTAGTCAAATTGGTTTAATTATAGAAGTCCTTGAATTTCTTTTGTGCTAGGTCTTTCCTTACCAATTTTCTTTCATTTTCTGGTAATTTTTTAACCAAAGCATCGTTACATATCTTTTTACCAATAACTACTTTTGGATTATTTGCCCAATTTACATCTAATAAAAGGCAAAGATTATATACTATAGATTGAATAAAAGAAATTAAATTCCCAATACCTCTCTCGTTAGATTCATTTAACACTAATTTTGCTGAGGGTACATTCTGTTCGATTAAAGCCTGAAACGTAGCATCGGCTTGGTAATTGACAATAGTTTGAGCAGTTTGGCCTTTTACATAATCAATAGAAGAGTCTAATATTATATCTGGGATTTCTCGGCGTATTGTCCATAATATTGGAATTATAGCTCCCTTTGTACCCCCAAGGAGATATTCTAAAACAGAATGCTGACATAATGGTGCTGATTGATACGCTCCCATTAAACCTTTTTCATCTTTACCCGTACTTTCAGAGATCTCCTGTACTAATAAACCAATACTTCCTTCCAAGTTTTTAGAATAAGGCATAGAAAATATAACCTTGTAGTCTTTATAATATAACTTATATAAAAACACTGAAAATTCTAAAGCAGGATTAACATTAGACCTCAAATATAAATTATACCCCTCTTCTAAACCTTTTAGAAATCCTTCTATATTAACTCCCGCAAGAAGGGCTGGTACAATCGCTACATTCGTTACAGAACCTGCAAATCTTCCCGATAAATCTGGAACATCAAGAATAGGACAGTCTATTTTATCTAAAATATCTTTCATAGTACCTTTTGAGGAAAGTCCTAAGAAATTATACCCTTTTTGATGAAAGATACCAATGGTAGAATTAATATCCAAGGTTTCACCCCCTCTTGAGATTGGAATCACAACAGAATCTTCAGCTGTTGTCTTTTCTAAGCATCCTACTAATTCTACTGCTCTCGAACTTGTAATAGGAAAAATATTTTTCTTTGATAAGTGCTTAAGAGCTAATAGAGTTTGAATGGATCCTCCAGTCCCTAAGACGATGATGTTTTTAATTTTATCATTTAAAAACTGATTTGCAGTTTGTCTAATCTGGTTTAAGTCTAAATATGACTTAGTATCACTAAAAAAAGGTTTATCCCATTTTGTTTTATTTTCTTCGATTTTCTGTACGAAATCCTTAAGGATCTCCTCCTTTAATGTAGGATAATACTCTAAATATAAATCTAAGTTCACATCAATTCACCATCCATTTTCTATGTTTTATAACACAATTAAATAAAGCATAATTGCAATCATTTTTACATAATTACTTGTATATTAAAACTCTATACCAAGAAAGCATTAAATTAAATATTAATCTTATTTTAACTATAATATACAATCCTTATTAGTTTCATAGATTTCGATTACATGTCAGAAGAAAAATTAATTTACCTGTTAGAAACATTAAAGAGTAATGTTGATGGAATTAGATCAGTAGCTATAGTTTCTGCTGAAGGATTAATCGTTCAGTCAATTCTTGAGGAAGGGATGAACGAGATTAAAATTGCGGCTATGGTTGCAACAATTCTTTCAGTAGGAGAAAGAGTACTCATTGAAATGAAGTCAGGAACATTAGATGTGTGTATTTTACAAGGTAATGACGGAAATTTCGTTGTAATGAACGCTGGTAAGGAGCTTATTTTGGCAGTTCTGTTAGATTTAGACGCTCGCATGGACACATGTTTTATTGAAATGCGGAAGACCTCAGAACAAATAAAGTCAATAACATAATTTTTTAATTCTTTCAGTTTTTATATTGAAAGTTTTAATGTAATTTAAAAAACTTCTACTCTATTTCTTTTAAAATAGCAAAATATCCAATTAATAATTAAGGTATTAAAATACCACTAAATTTCTAGTTTAATCGTGAGTAAATTTTGGCTAAAGCAGTAGAAATGAATGCAGATAGTAAAACTGAATTTAAAGAAGGAGATCCTTACTATTGCCCCGAGTGTGACCGAACTCATACAAAAGGAAAAATCTATAAAGAACATCTAAAATATGCCTTCTCGGATGATGAAGAAACCGTTGAGGATTTAGACGATCTCGAAGATGTGGATGCCTTGGATGATTTAGAGGAAGAAGCAAAAGATGAGGATATTGATGATGATAGTCTCTATGTAGATACTCCTGAAATCTCTGACGAGGTTGATCTAGATAACTCAGAATATAGTCGAGAAGTATGTGTTGATGAAGTAAAAAAACTTCCTGGAGTAGGGGAGGCTACTTTAAACAAATTAATAAAAGCCGGATTCAGTAGTCTCGAATCGATAGCGTTCACTCCACCCCAGATAATTATTGATGCTAGTGGTTTAGGAGAAAAAACTACGGCTAAATTAATTAAAGCATCAATGGAAAAGTTAAATATCGGCTTTAAATCTGCTGAAGATATTTGGGAACATAGGAAAAATATCGCTCGGATTGCTACTGGAAGCTCTGAATTAGACGACTTATTAGGCGGGGGTATAGAAACGAGTAGTTTAATCGAGTTTTTTGGCGAATTTAGGACGGGAAAGACTCAAATCATGCATCAACTTTGCGTTAATGTGCAACTTCCGCGGGATAAAGGAGGGATTGAAGGGAGAGCGCTTTACATCGATACAGAAGGGACATTTCGACCAGAAAGAATAATTCAGATGGCAGAAGGATTAGATTTGGATCCAAAAGTAATATTAAAAAACATCATATTTGGTCGAGCCTATAACTCAGACCATCAAATACTGCTTATTAAAGAAGCCGCCAATCTAATTCAAGAGAAGAATATAAAGCTAATAATAGTTGATTCGTTAATTGGCCATTTTAGGAGCGAATATGTAGGCCGAGGAACATTAGCTACTCGGCAACAAATATTAAACGGTCATTTACACGATCTCTTGAGATTATGTGATATTTACCCTGAGTTAGCTGTTGTAGTGAGTAACCAAGTGCAATCTAAACCTGATGTGTTCTACGGCAATCCACTTCAAGCAGCTGGAGGAAACATTGTTGCTCATGGAGCTACTATTCGGGTTTACCTACGAAAAGGGAAAGGGGAACAGAGGATTGCGAAGATCGTGGATGCTCCCCATTTACCAGAAGGAGAAGCTATATTTTCGATAACAGAAAATGGTATATCTGATTAATTTTCTCAAGGATTTATTATCGACTTTTAGAACGATTTAATAAAAAAATCAGCTTGGAAAATAAATCCATAATTATAATTTAAAGAATTAAGTCGAGATAAGCTTTATTGCTTTATTAGTTAACTTTTTCACTTTCTTATCCATATTTAAAACCCCCAATTTAAAAATCTCCGAAGCTAGTTTCGAAGCGTTATTATATAATTCATAAGCTTGTTGGGATTTAGTTTTAGCTGCTTGGTGAGCTTTTTTTTCCACTGATTTTAATTGAAGTTTGAGATCTTCTATTTTGTATAATCGAATTTGATTCTTAATTCTAGGTAATATATTCGGGATTTCCCATATTTTCGCTAAGTTAATGATTTTGTTATAAGATTCAATAGCTTTTGAGAAATTTTGCTTCTTCCTCGCATTTTGAGCCGTTTTCCTAAGAGTATCAATTTCCGTTTTTACATTTTTAAGGCATTTTCTCCCATTGGTAAAATTTTTCTGCTTTTTAAGCATACAATGTACATTATGCGTGATAAATACTTTTACGCTAATAAAATCCCCCAATACAGCCCCAATTAATAATATTAAAAAGATAGAAAGTTCTACTTGAAAACTTGTATCTTTTTTTACTTTTATATTAGAGATTTCTATCGGTTCAGATATAAATTTGTAACTTGAACTTAATTTAGCTGAAATTGAAAAGTTCTCTATTATGGATTGCACAATTAGAGAAAAGAATACAATTCCCGAACCATTTGATGAATTCACGAGCTTAGTAAGCCTGTTCATTAACGCTTTGGTTTCTATTTCTACCTTTACCTTTTCTAATGGAAGCCAGACTGATCGTTCTCTAAAAAGAACTTTTAGTTGTATTAAGAAGTCTTCTCCAACTGAAACTTCCGATGGAGCGTTGATTAATTCTATTCGAGCTTCTATTTTCTCCTGAATGTTGAATGTTAAAGATATTGAAGTCCATTCAAAATTTAATTTCGAAATATTTATAGTTATTTTAAAAATTCCCGTTTTGTTCAAAGAATGACTAAAATTTAAAGTGCCGGTATAAAAACCATGCGTTTCGTTAATATCCACAAATTTAATATTATTTAAGATCGATCCCATATCAGAAGAATCTAACAAATTAACATAATTCACGGAATAAGCGCCCTCTCCTAAAATAGGATTATTTCCTGATTCGTTTTGAGTCAGGTTAAACAGGATTGTAATATCTGAATGAATATATATTGTATAATTATACTGTTCTTCACATGTAGATTCAATAATTCCTCCTGGATCTTTGACAGCTATCAAATTGGCTGATATATAATTCCCTCTAATATAAAAGTCAACTGTAAATTGTTGAGCAGCGTAATTAGGTCCGGGATCGATATACACTATGGCTGTATGGTAACCCACGTTTAATCCTTTGGTACTTATATCTAACGAGTAGTTTCCGTCGTTATCGTAATCGTGCAAGGTGTAGTTGTGGTCTCCTGCCAGTTTACCCCAAAACTTTCCGTCTTGGTCTATAACTGAAACTTTTGTCGTGTCTAATCCTAACAACACCTCGTCTGTGGTGGTGTCGTTCATCCTAAATCGAACAGTTTGGTTTCCTTGAGTGTATATAGGAATCATAGAACTATAAGAATCCACCACCACATTAGTTTGCGCTGCGAGAACCGTAAAATTAAGCCTAATTTCCTGCATTTGTCTTCCTGGGGCAGACATGTTAAAATCATAAGAATAATCCCCAACCTCAATCCCGTTTGTATTTAGATGCATTGAGTAGTTTCCATTGCCCTCTTCCTGAAGCGAAGGACTTAGCTCATAATGATAACTTATATTTTTCCACTCAGCTCCTAATACTGGATTGTGATTAATATCGGAATAATTAAAAGTATACTGTAATTCAGTTCCCCTACAAATTGATGGGAGCACTATATTATTTCTTGGAGAAATGATACTATAGACAATTCGGTTTATCCTAAGAGTTTTTGTAAAGTTTATGTATGTTTCTTTAGAGATCTTAATGATAATATCACTAAATCCATAACCAAAAAAATCTAAGTCGTCAACATTAACAGTGATATTGTATGTTCCATTCATAAAATCATCAACATTTTCGTTTAAAGGTTTAAAACTGCCTCCTCCATTCAAGCTGTAATTTACATCTGCACCTATAATTCCACCACTGTCTATTTCCTTGAAATATTCAATTGTAATGTTGAAATTATTGCTCCCTCCCGCAAGGTACTCCGAATTATTTTCTGGACTTATAACTTGAAAGCAAGTTTCTCGTACAATATCAATTAAAATAGACTGCTTACACTGATTAGTTTCCCTTTGAGTTATTTTATTGTATGAACAGAAAAAAAAAGATAGATTGTAAGTAGAGGAGAATTCCGTAAGAGGTAGCTTACATATTGCTAAAGTCCAATTTTTCGTGATTAAACCAGTTTCACTGTTTTTGGTGGAATTCCAAACACGATTGCCATTTACATCGTTTAATAATATCTGAATAAAACTAATCTCATTAACTGGATTGAAAAATAAATCCCAAGTTGCGTTAATAAAAATTGAATTGGAATCATAATACATAGAATTATTTACAATGAAATCGTGCAGGAAACAAAACGAACTTAGTCTAAGGTTCTTGCCTTCCCAATTATTTTTATCTTGATTGATATGAATAAAAGGCAAAGAAAAATTTTGAAGAAAAGCAACTACCAAAAGGAACACACAAATGACCGCTACTTCTCGCTGCTTTATACCACAATCAATCATATTTCAACTTAAAATCTAAATTTTATCTCTGCAAATGCATTGTATTTGCTTTTGGCAAATATATGAATTGATTCATATTAAACCCTATTTCTAATGAATTTGGGTTAGATTTTATAGTCTATTTTTTTGAAAATATCAATAAAAAGGTATTACATTTTTGTATATCTCTTAAAAAAATTTTTTTCTAAAAATTTAAAAGAAATTAGAGTTAGATATCAGAAAGGGGAATAATTCTTACTCAAAAAGAAGTTATATCTGTCAGATAAATAATTGAGATTACCGTAAGAATGTTATTGCTAAGATCAATAAAAGAATGTAAAAATAGAAAATTAAAATAAAAATTGGAAAAAGAAAAATATTAAATTACAGGTTTTCGAATTCTTTTGCTTTATTGGTTAATCTTTTCACTTCCTTGTCCATTTCGAGTACACCGAGTTTAAAAATTTCGGATGCGATTTTGTGAGCTTTAGTATACATT
>JAHPYY010000186.1 GCA_019058515.1 Promethearchaeota archaeon | reverse complement strand
TGGTAATATTCTACCATAGTAGATTTTTTAAAAAATAATAATCGTTTATTTCTTTTGATATTAAGAATGAAAAATAGTACAATGGAATCTCAATTTTTAATTTGGAAATTTATATCTGATTATTAAATCACCTAAAAAAATTTTTTTACAAATGAATTTTTAATGGTTAAATGAGGGCATAATAGCGTTAAAACCTATATAAATGGTAGTTTATTTATGTAAACAAATGTTGTTATTAGTTAGACTGAAATTATTAATTCTATAACTAGTGTACGATGCCAAATAAAACCTCGGCAAAAAGAGATAGCTTAGAATCGACTATTCGCAGCTATTTGGAAGATTTAGGATATTTTCACAACAAGATGAAAAATGATAGGCTAGTGTTTGGCTTTCAGTTCAAGTTCCCAAAAACAAAAACGCCAGAAGGAAAAGAATTAGGCCGGTTGTTTCATGTGGTACAGCCTAAAGGAGAACCTCTGTTAGAAGTATCGGCAGGGACGCAGATCGACCCTCGGCATTTCCAATCGCTACAATCGCTTGGAAAGGTAGAATACTTCTACAGAGAAATACAAAAAGCGTGTTTAATGAAAGACTTGTTTTATTTAGTGGATCAAAAGAAAAATGTGTATATTATAAAAGACAACATCTACTTCGATAAAGATCAGCAAGTTTCTATCGTTCAATTCACAGATAGTCTTCGCAGAGTTTCGACTACCGTAGTGTACACCCTTGTAATCCTCAACGATATGACCTCTTTGAGTTAAATGCCTCTTCCTATATCGTGCTGTTTACTCTTATAATGACCGGTGCGTTATTGGTTGCAACTATTAAATTGTAATTGTAATTAGCTCTATTAAAATCAAACGAAGTAAACACTTGTAGGGTACCAATAGTAGTTTGGATGTAGAAGGTATCGTCATCCAAAAAACTCACTGCACCTGTAAATGTTAAAGCAGTAAATTTAGCCCCTACTTTATTAGACGAATCAAAGTATTTCAAGTCAATGGTGCCACTTTTAGAGTTTATTTCTCCAGCCACATTTATTCCTAAGTCTGTAGTTTGGGATAGTTCCACGAAAATATTTCCTTGTTCTGAAAAAACCCCCCACTCACACATTGATTCGCTCCTTAAGTTAGACCCAGTTAGTCTAATTTCGCCTGAATATGTTTTTAGCATAAGATTGCTTGAAAAAGTACACTCAGAAAGATCAAAATTGATGTTTCCTTCACCTGATTCTGCAGTTAATAAACCCTGAAAATTGACTTCTCTCGAAGCAAGAGATACATTTCCTGTGTTTGAAGATACATTTAGCTTCCCCATACTAGTTTTTTCTGCGGGGTTTACATTGATATTACCTGAATTCGTTTCTACCTCGAGGCTGTATAAGAAATTTGGATTTTGGTATATTATTATTTCAGAATTAAAATTTAATTGATCAATCTCAACATTAGGGAGTTTTTCTAATGTAAACTCTATATCATTACCGTAATTTGACCAATTAACTTCTTGAAAGTAATTTTTGTAATTCTTACCAGCCACAAAAGGACCCGAAAACGCGAATTCAACTTCTATCAACAAATTCGCATTTAATTCAATTGGAAGCCTCCTTAAGCTAATGTTGGATACATCGCTTTTAACCTTAAGATTTAACTCGGTATAATCGGTCTCTGGTTCGTAATAGAACTCTAAAGACTCTTGATATTCGTCATAGGTAAAAATAGCTGCTAAATTAATCGAAATTGCAAGAGGAATCAGTATACTAATTAATAATATTAAAACTACCCAATGCTTTTTTTTTACGGTACGCAAGGCTGCAATTTTTGGTTGTAACTTTCCTGTAATTTTATTATGTTGAATCGAAATTTATTCTTTTTCAGATTCTTAAATTAATACATACAATTTACCTTGTGCTGTAACTCTATATTAATTGTGAAAGCACCTAATTGTGAATTTATTTAGTTTTGCTTTAAATTATTAATCACTAAAAATTTAGCTAATGGGTAACTTATCTTATTTGAATTTTATATTTAAAGGAGCGAAAAGATTTTAAAAGGAAACGATATAATTATTTTATCAATACATAAAAATCACATCAAATTCTAAAGTTAAGGGCAGTGATAAGGTCTCGCTTATTAATAATTACTAATATCTTACTAAATACGGTATTAGCCCTTAACTTTCAATTTAATACTTTTAATACTTATACAATCTATAATAATTAAAGAATAAAAGAGGGAAAAGATAAAATACCTGAAGAAACGTGTTCCTTGTGTGGATTACCCAAAGATTTATGTGTCTGCGAAGACCTCAGCGCGGATGAACAAGAAATAATTATCTCCAACGATACGCGGAAATGGGGCAAAGTGGTCACTCTTGCTACTTTCAAAGGGCACACAGATGCCAATTTGGAGGATATTCTAAAACAAGCTAAACGGAAAATCGGTTCAGGAGGAGTAGTTAGAAATAAATCCGTAGAATTGCGAGGAGACCATCGTTTTAGAATTAAAAAAATCTTAATTGATATGGGCTACGACGAGGATCGCATAAT
>JAHPYY010000185.1 GCA_019058515.1 Promethearchaeota archaeon | reverse complement strand
TAATTCTTCAACACCCACGATTCCTGGAATACCTCCCTGGGTGTATTGACCCAAGAAGTAAGGATCAAATTGATCGTTAAGATATACACCCCAGAGGAACGATGAACCGTAATCTGCTAATATGTTGATATTTCCTTGATCACTCCATTGAGTCAAAGAATTGTCTGGAGTAAACAAAAAGCTGTCGATCGATCCCCAGTCGATGGGGTAATCACATAATAGCTCTGCATACATGGAACACGCTTCATTCATAAAAGATGGCGAATCTGGATTGTAATCGTCGTGAATTAAGTGCTGATATTCGTGCGCAATTGTACCCTCGTAAAGGTTTGGACGATCAACCGGAGGATAATCTATATCAAGTATTTCTGAGTGCCATACATAGCCTTCAGGACCAATCCTTCTATACCATTGATGACTATCGATGGAAATGACATTTCTATCAAGATAGTACTCAATTGTTGGTGAATAAAAGCCTGCAATGTAATAAGGATATGTTATATCGTAATATGCTTCATCACGGACATTTGAGACTAATATTACATTTCGATCTGAACCTGCGTAATCTGGCCAAAACGCATAGCTTCCATCGTGATTATCAGGCATACCGTAGTAATCCGTGTCCTTGTCAAAAATGTTGAAAGTATACTCGTTTAAAAGATATTCCACTTGGGCATCCGTAACTTCAGGGTAGTGATAACGACCTTCAGCATCTTGATAAGTAGGATCGTTTCTTGGATCTCCATCTTGATAGCTTCGGTCAAGCTGTACCCAAATTTCTGTTAAGTCGTTCATTGCCCTTAATTCGAAATAGTCAAAGGTATAATACCCTTGATAATCATCCAATATTATCCAATCGAGTACATCACCAACCTCCCAATACACACCATCGTGAGCGGTTTTTAGCGTTTCTCCTCCCGCTCGTTCATCGTGGATTGGTAAGAAGCTTTTCCTTAATTCTGGACCGTATTTTAACGGTTCAAGATCAGGAACATTGGATGCGGTAGAAACTAGGAAGAATGCTGAAAGATATGCACCAACTAAACTTATAGCGAGAACTAGGATTATTGAAATTGACTTATATTGCTTTCTCATTTTTTAGCAAACACCACATTTTTAGGTTTTTTTGGAAACAAAGTCCAAATAGTTTTAAGCTAAAATGTCAAATTACGTTTTGAATTTCGACATTTTAAGTGATTTAAAATTTTGTTTACTCGTATTTAAGTTTTTCTTTTCCTATGACAAACGCGAAAGATAATGGGATAATAGTCCCATCCTTCTTTTAGTATAAGTTAATATCATTACCCATAGAAAATTAATTATTTAAAAGATTAATTAGTAAATACTAATTTCAAAATTAAGAAATAGACATAAAGCACTGGTAGATTTTCATTTGAAGAAGTACATTAAAATCGGTAGATTGATAATACTTTGTATTTTATTACTTTATTTTAGTGAAATTTCAGTTGTTTTCAGTATGGCACCAGTTAAATCGATGAATGAACACGGAACGCAAGATTTACGACACTCAGTAGATAGCATTACTGTTTTGAGTCCTAATAGCACTAGTTCATGGAGAGTTGGAAGTACAGAAACGATAAATTGGACTTGGGAAGGAGATTTTTCATTTTTTATGATCCATCTTTATAAAAACGATGAGTTCATAGACACGCTTTATATTGGAGAATTTACCGTTGGCTCTTGGGATTGGGAGATCGATCCTCTTGTTGTGACTGATTATCCTAGATCTGATTATCAAATTATGATTGAAGATGTTGATGAGACCGTGTCGGATTTTGGCGATTACTTTGAAATTAAGGGAGAAAAATCGTTAACAATTTACATTCCAGACTCAGGATCAAGATGGCAAACTGGTACAACCGAAAATATTGTGTGGACATCAACTGGTAGTATCTCTAGCGTAAAAATAGAGCTTTTATCCTCTGAGACATTAGTTGAAACGCTTACAGACTCAGTGACAAATACCAATAGTTTTGCTTGGGATATTCCTCTTAATTTAGCTAGCTCTACTGATTATCAAATAAGAATTTCAGATGCTTCTGATGATTCTATAAACGACACAAGTGAATTTTTCGAAATTTATAGTCCAAGCATCAACTCTCTCACTATTGTTACACCGTCAGAAGGTAGTTCATGGCTAATCGGTTCTACTGAAGAAATATCTTGGGAGGCTACGGGGGGTATCGAATCGGTTACAATTCAATTATATAGAGAGGACACTCAACTATTTACAATAGTATCACCCACTATTAACGACGGAACATACAACTGGACGGTTCAAACAGACCTAGAAGAATCTTCTGATTATCGAATTAGAATAGAAGATTACTCTGATTCATCAGTTTTCGATTACAGTGATTATTTTGAGATTTATCAGCAGAATGAAAAGCAAATTGTAATTGTAAACCCTAATTCGACGGATATCTGGGAAACTGGCAATGAAGTGGTTTTACATTGGACATCTACTGGTAATATTTCGAACGTGAAAATCGAACTGTATTTGAACAATTCTCATCAAATTTCTATTTCAGAATCCGCTATAAATATAGGTACTTATAATTGGAGCATTCCAACAAATCTAAGCAACTCTACTCTCTATCAAATTAAATTAATGGATACTACTGATAATTCTACATATGCTTTTAGCGATTACTTTAAAATCGTTAATGTTCAAATCGAACCAAACGGTAATGGAGGTGAACACCCTGAAATTGATGGTTTCAACTTTATTATTTTTATATCCTCTCTCGTATCGCTTGTGTTTCTTACATTTATGACCTTTTGGAAAATTAGGAGAAAAAATAGAAATAACTTGATAGCTCACGAGTTTTAATTCAGCAGAAATAGGGTTTTTAAATTCATTTCATAAATTTCGAACCTGTTAATATTAAAATTATCATTAATTTTATTTGTTAGGAGGTAAATTAAAGGGTTAATTATGAACAAGAAATATGTTAGATGGATTGAATCAATTCGCGAAAGATTAATTAATATAAGCAATAAGATATGGGAATATGCGGAAACGGCACTTGAGGAACACAATTCTTCAAAATTATTGAGTGATACTCTTAAAGATATGGGTTTTAAAGTAGATTTAGCCGTAGCGGACATGTCTACCGCATTTGTTGCGTCATATGGCAGTGGTAGCCCTGTAATTGCTATTTTGGGAGAGTATGATGCGCTGCCTGGTTTAAGTCAAGAGGCTCGTCCCATAGAAAAACCTCGAATCCAAGGCGCCCCGGGGCACGGTTGTGGACATAACCTACTTGGAGTGGGTTCGCTTGGAGCGGTTTTAGCAGTTAAACAAGCGATCGATGACGGAGAAGTGAAAGGAACTATCCGATATTACGGTTGTCCTGCTGAAGAGACATTTAACGCCAAGGGATACATGATCCAGAGTGGATTGTTCGATGATGTAGACATTGCAATGACCTGGCACCCATCGTTTTTAAACATGTTAAACGATATGTCCGCTTTAGCAATGAACTCTGTCATTTTTAAATTTTATGGAAAAACCGCTCACGCTGCAGGAGACCCGTATAATGGTCGTAGTGCTCTAGATGCGGTCGAACTTATGAATATTGGGTGCAATTACCTAAGAGAACATGTAATATCGGACGCTCGCATTCATTATGTAATAACAGACGGTGGAAAAGCTCCGAACATCGTACCCGACTTTGCGGAAGTGTGGTATTTCGTCAGAGCACCCGAACGCCACCAAGTAGATGACATTTACGATAGAATTGTGAAGATTGCTAAAGGAGCTGAACTTATGACTGAAACCAAATTGGAAATAGACTTTCTTTCCGGAACCTATAACTCAAAATACAATAAAACGGTTCAAGAAGTCATTCAAAAAGCTATGGGAAGACGAGGCCCTCCCTTCGACGAACAAGACAGAGAATTCGCAAAAGAAATGCAAAAATCTTTACCCGCAGGATCTATGGAGGGTTATATTAAGTTGGTACCTCCACACTTAATCGATTTAGCTAATCAGGTCTTAAGTGAACCCCTAAATACTATAGTCATCCCTCCACTTGGTTCAGGTCAATCTATGCCTAGCTCTACTGATGTTGCAGATGTTTCTTGGAAAGTACCTTTAGCAGAGTTTACGGCTGCCACTTCCATTATAGGGACTCCAGGTCACTCGTGGTTCCAAGCTGCTTGCGCTGGAATGAGCATTGGTCATAAGGGAATGATTTATGCTGCTAAAACCATGGCTTTATCAGCGATCGAATTCATGAGAAATCCTGAACTTGTCCAAAAAGCGAAAACTGAGTTTAAGGAACAACATAAAGAGAGAGTTTACAAATCTCCTTTCCCTAAAGGACTCAAACCGCCATATCATAGGTTATCTAGAAACAAAAACTAGCTTTAAAATAAATCTAACCACTCCATTTTCTTTTATTACTCTTTATTGGTACTCAAAGAAAGGACTTATTTATGGAACATTCAAAACTATAAAGCGAATTGATTGAGAAAGAACGATGGCTTCGTTTAAAAATAGATTCAAGCGAACTGATTGATGCAAAGTTAATGAATTACTATATTATTAACAAAATTGTCAAAACCGCTAAAACCAAAATGAAAGATTTTGAAGCAGCGAAAGTTTTTAAACTTTCGCCTAAAATGTGGTGTTTGAAAAAAATGAAATATTTTCATCTTTTTCAATTTATACGATAATTTATCTTTATTTAAATGCTTGCTTTTCTTTATTAAGTGATTATTCCATAAAATGCATTACATCTATATAAAAAGAAAAAAATAAGGATACAGAAAAAAACAGATCTTTAAACTGATTCATTTTACAGAAAATATCGACTGCTTAACAGATTTTTTGGGAACATGCATGGTCCCTTCCTCGTCTTTCCAGTACTTAAAATCGCCCTGAAACGGTTCGATTACAGATTTCTCGTCTGGAAATCCCAGACTGATGACGAACTTGACCTCATAAAAATCTGGAACTTCTAAAAGAGTTCTAATCTTATCTTTTTCAATTGCTCCCATCCAACACGCGCCTAAACCGTGAGATGTGGCGCCCAATAGGATGTTTTGCACAGCAGCTCCAACATCAAAATCTGCTCCTTTTTTAACCTTCCTATTCACTAAAACGACAATGTAAGCCATTGGTGTTCTCTCTTTCTCTGGCGTTCTTTGATCTTTAGCTAGGGATCCCGCCCAATATATCATGGAAAATAACTTTTCTCTTACATCCTTGCTCAAGATTAAAATATACTCAATGCTTTGGATATTACTTCCTGTGGGGGCGACTCGAGCATAATCTACCAATTTTTCCAAAAGGCTTACTGCAACTTCTTTAGGTTTAAACCGACGGATAGTCCTTCTTTCAAAAACAACTTTTTCAAATTCCATAATAAATCAACTAAAAAATGAATTATTTAATAAGATATATTCAACCAATATTTAATTCTTATTTAGAAAGTGTAAAATTAGCATTGCATTTTAATAGGTATTACATATCCGACAAAATGCTGTCGTAAACATTTTGAGCTATAGCTCTAAAAACATAATTAATATTTTCTCCGGTTAAAGCGGATACTTCAATATACCTTAAACTTAATTTTTCAGCAAGTTCTCTAGCGTTGTCTTCGTTAATCCTTCGTTCATCGATCAAATCTTTTTTATTTCCTACCAAAAATCCGATGAGATCCTCTTTATTTTCTAGATTTTTCTTTATATCCTGGTACCACTTGTCTATGGAATCCAATGAGCCTTGTTTTGTAAGATCGAATATCAACAAAATTGCCTCTGCTCCCTGATAAAAGTGTTTTCTCAAATGCATAAATTTAATCTGTCCCGCTATATCCCAAATTAACAGAAAAACCAGGTTCTCATCTAAGTTCAAGATTTTTTCGCTTATATTAACTCCCAAAGTTGGGATATAGTTAGCAGTGAACGCGTTATCGGTAAAACGGAGTATAGCAGAGGTTTTTCCTACTCCTGGATCTCCGCAAACCACCAGTTTAAATTTAAAATCTACATCCTCCTGCTTGATGCTTTTTTCTGGAAATTCACCAGTGCTACTGCGATATTCTTCTCTTAGCTTAAGTTTCTCTAGAATTGAAATCACTTTTTGCCTTAACTTTCCAAGCACTTCGGGGACATATTGGTGAGAAGGGTCGCTAAGTTCCCATAGTTTAAGATCTTCTGCAGCTTCTTCAAAAGCGGACTCTAAGTACGCGCTGTATTTGTAAAATATTAAGTCGTGAATCTCGTCAAATAAAAACACAACAACAGATTTTCCAATTCCCCCTCGACGCGATTCATCTTCCCATTGGATAAATTTGAGTATCCCTTTCAGGTTGCGTGAAGGAAAGGGTAAAACAACGAGTTTGTGAGGGATATATCCTTGTTCTCCCGTCAAAAGCGAAATCGCTTTAATCCCTACCAGCATTCGGATTTCCTCTGAAATGGCGCCTGGTTCCCATATTATAGGAAGGGTTCCTTGGATGTCGTCAAATTCCACATAGACATAGCCAGAAATTAATTCGTCGTTCATGCGAAGAATATTAGTTCTCTTAGATCGGTTTGTAAATCTTTCATATTTTGGAATGGTTCCTTTAAATTAAAATCTTATACCGAATTGATCATATATTACTAATTTAAAATTTTATTGAATTCATATATACACAATAAGTGACATTCAAACGCTATTTACGAACAGCTTAAGAAATTACATAAAAACACTTAAAATTGCAAGAAGGAGCATTTAGTAAGCTTAAAGTTAATCCTTCACGCCCTCTAAGATTGAAAGGATCCGATAAATTGTGGTCCTTGAATGAAGAGGGATGTTTGGATCTTGGCTTAAATCGTCGATCATGTACATTACATTACTTGCCAGTATTCCAGGAGTCTCATCTTCCTTTTGAAGTTCAGCAATTCCTAGTTTAGCCACTCTCTTTATATTTCGGGGAACACTTCTATCATTCAACATTCCCTCAAGTAATACAGTTACATTAGCAAAAGCGCTTTTAATTTCTTCAGTGAATTCTGCCATTTTAAAAACCCACTTCTTAGAATGCTGTATCAATTTAATCTTGAGTAGAGAAATATATAGTAAAATTTAATTTTTATTGTTTTGTTAAGGTCAGCGTAATATCGCTCCAAGAGCACTTATTCTTAAGTACTCAAAGATCTTATTGCTGATCTTTCTAATACGTTTACAAAGATTTAAGAAACTTTCTATTCTCTGATCTAGGTATTAGAATCGGTTAATTAGTTCATACTAAATGTATCTTTTACAATAATAAATTCCTTATTTTTGTAGAAATTGTTAAAAAATGCCAAACTCTCGGGCTTTATTTGATAAATTTGGGATTATGGTCTGAAATTCATTAATTTGAGCGAGATACCTGTCGTAAAATTCAGCGAATTTATGGGACTCTTCTTTGATTTGAATGATAAGTTCAAAGGCAGTTTTGTGTATGTCATCAAAAAGAGAATCGTACTTATCAGTGTAGTCTCTTAACTTTTCTGATACTCTCTTCCTTTCTTTCCTAACCATATTTCGTAATTTTCCTCTTGGAATACGAATTTTTTCGATAAAAGCGTCGCACTTGTTTAACAACTCGTAAGCTTGATTTTTGTTCGCATCTGTTAATTTAGATTCGATTATTTCAGTTCTCCATGTATTTATTCTTCCCTGAGCAAATGTATCAAAATTCAGAGAAATCGAATCAATACCCTCACGCACTAAGAATCTAAGAAATTCAGGGTCATCTGAAGGGGCTTGTCCACAAATTCCAACCTTTTTGCCGTACTCGTGAGCGGTTTTAATCAAATGACTTATCGCTCTGCGAATGGCTTCGCTATTTGTTATGTAATTGAAGTCTTTGGATAATGGAATCAGTTTTTGGTTATCCCTTCCAGCTCCATACACGAGTTGGGTAAGATCGTTCGATCCTATCGAAAATCCATCGAAGTATTGGCAAAACACATCGGCAAGTAAAATATTTGAAGGAATTTCTGCCATGACATAGACTTCCAAGTCATCTTCTCCTCGAATTAATCCCTCTTCGACCATGAGGCCTTGGATCTTCGTAGCTTCTTCTGGAGTTCTACAGAATGGTACCATAGGAATAATATTTATCAACCCCCAATCTCTCGCTCTCTTAATGGCTCGCAACTCTAAGATAAAAGCATTTTGAAATTCTTCGGAAACATATCTAGAAGCCCCTCTAAATCCTAGCATTGGATTATTTTCATCACTTTCGTAGAGCCAACCTCCAATTAAATTACCGTATTCGTTTGTTTTAAAATCCGATAATCTCACAATGCAAGGCGCGATTTTGTCAGGGAGCTCTTTCCACACGCCTGCGGCAATGGTAGCAATACCTTCAGCTAGCTTTTCAACATAAAATTCTTCTTTATCCTCATAACCATAAGTCAATTCTTGAATTTTATCGAGGGTTTCTTTTAAACGGCCAATTTCTACATTAAAGGGATCTTTATAGTATAGGTCGCTTTTTTTTAGACCTTCGATTTTTTTTCTCTGTTCAAGCAGCACTCCGTGTCGTACCACAAGAGACTCAAAATCTAACAAGGAATTAGGATGAATTTGAATCTCGTCGTTAATAATAAACTCCAAGCGAGCTAATCCCGCTCCATCTGGATACTTGCCGGCAGACAATGCGCCTTTGGGTATTCCCAAATTAACTAATACTTGCGTTTTCGTTTGAGGCAACTGAGAAAATTCAATCGTATCGGAATCGAATTCAACTGCCTTGGTCCATATTCTTGGTTCCCCTTCACTACAATCGATGGTAATGGTTTCAATGTCGCTATTTCTCTGCTTATCCTTAATTGTCTCCACAATCGCGTCTGCTCCTACTATGGATGCGATATTTAATTCTCTTGAAACAATAGCCGCGTGACAAGTTGGACCTCCTCGTTCTGTTATAACGCCTCCCAAGTTTTGCATGTAAGAGGTCCAATCAGGATTTGTTTCTTCGGTTATGAGTATGTCTCCTTCTTCTAATAGATGCGCTTGATTTATGTTTTCAATTATCTTTATACGCCCGTATCCTATCCTCCGACCAATGGCAGTACCTGTGTTCTCGATTAAATATCCCTCTTCGATTAGTTCTTCGGGATTTTCAATTAAATAAAAAATTTCTTCTTTATCCCCTTTTTGGCTATGAACTGTTTCGGGTCTTGCTTGGACTATGTAAATCTTTTCGTTGTTGCCTAATGCCCATTCGATATCCATTCTTCTGCCGTAATGTTCTCTAATCTTTTGAGCGTAAGCTGCTAAACTTAAAGCTTGTTTGTTTGTTAAGCATATTTCCCGTTGTTTTTCTTCAGTTACCGGTAATGTAATCGTACCTCCTTTCTCGAGGTCAAACACCATAGTTTTTTCCTTTTTTGCAGGACTACAACTAATTATCCTCATTTTGTTGGGACTGTGCTTGAAAACTATGAACTCATCTCCTTTTTCTATTCCTTGAACGATTAATTCTCCTAATCCCCAGGTTCCTCGAATGACGATCACATTTGGATTTCCAGAATCGGGATCTTCAGTAAACATAACACCCGAAGCTTTCACTCCTTGCAATCCTCCAGCCATTTCTTGCACCCCAACGCTTAATTTGACGGAGAAGTGGTCAAATCCCGCTCTTTCCCGATAGGCAGTTGCTCGAGTAGTGAAAACTGACGCCATATCCTTTAAAATATACTCAACGATCGCTTCATCTCCAGTAATGTTAAGGTGGGTGTCTTGTTGCCCAGCAAAGGAGGCGTCTGGTAAGTCTTCAGCCGTTGCAGAACTTCTAACCGCAAAAGTAGACTCGTGTTCGATCTTCTCCAAAAGTTCGTGGTAGGCTTCAATAATCTCGTCTCTAAGACTATCAGGGATTTTAGCTTGCTCTATGTGAGTGCGTATATTCGTACATATTTTATCAACAACCTGAATACTTTTAATATCTTCGTTTTGAAGTTCCTGAGAAATCATTTTGATTTGAAACGCAATGTACTCTTTTAAGGAGATCACTTCGTTGTTATAGAGTAAGTCGTTAGACTCGAGAATATAGTCAAAAGCTGAAGCAGTCACGGCAAAACCCAGCGGAACTGGAATCCCAAAACTAAGCAATTCTCCTAACGACGCGTTTTTTCCGCCAACGATTGGCACATCATTAGTCCCGATTGTCTCAAAAAATCTGATGTAATTTTTACCGCTCATAAGATATAGTAACAATTTGAAATTCTGTATAATTTAATATGTATTAATCTTCTATTAAAAATTCAATCCATACAATCAAATGAATTTTAAAAGATGTAAATAAGCTCAAGAGTTATGTTAACTCTTTTTCGAAAACCTCATAATCAGGTTTAGAATACAAGCAAAAAATGACTTCCTCGATTTGAGTTGTTCGTGCTAAGTATTGTTTAGCTGTAGAAATCATTATTTTAGCACATCTATCTATGGGATATCCGAAGATTCCAGTTGATATGGCAGGAAACGCAATAGATTTCAAATTATGTTTGTCCATTAGCTTCAAACTATTTAGTGTTGCGTTTTTTAGCTTCTCATCTTCATTTCCTTCTCCCATTCGCGGTCCAACTGCGTGAATTACATGTTTTGCTTTAAGATTACCTCCGGTTGTTATTACTGCTCCTCCTACATGTGTACCGCCAATGTTATTACACTCTTCTTGGATTTTTGGACCACCTTTCCTTCGAATAGCTCCTGCTACGCCTCCACCCATAATTAGCTGGCTATTTGCAGCGTTAACGATTGCATCCGTCTCCAACTCGGTTATATCGCCTTGTACAAGCTTAATATACGACTTACTGACAACCATTTCCTTCAAGATTTACACAATCGCCATGTAGTAATTTTTGTTACAATAATGAATGAGGTTTTATAATTTAAATCTATTCTTTCTCACTTGGTTAATGACAAAGTGAGATATGAGATTTAATTAAAATAAAATTAAGAGAAATAGAGATATTAAGGTTCTTCTTGATCCTTTTGGCCTTTCTGAAATATCTCGTCTAATTTAGCCTTATCTTCTGGGCTCATCTGCTCCATAGCAGCCATTTGTTGCCGCATTAATTCAGTCATTAAGTTTCGTGAGATAATTTGACTTAGTACCGGGAGCGCTATTCTTATCCGCGTAAGCTCGTAATTCATAGTTTTTGCAAATTCTCTCATTTCTTTAAGCTCCTCTTTAGTCATGCCCTCCTCTCCAATTCCAGGACATTCTAAATCCACAACTTTGTAATTCTTACCATCAAATTCAAGTGGATAAGTTCGACAACTTAACGGTCGATTATCGTAAACCAAACATTTCTTTTGTTCCTTATTGTATAGCGGGCATTTTTCCTCCAATAACTGTTCAATTGGTACAGTGGTAAAGGGATCTTTTTTAGTTTTATCTTCACCTTCAGCTGGAGGCGGTGATAATGGCTTTAATATAAGATCAAAACCACCATCTGGTTTATTATACACTTCTAGGTAAGGCATAAAGTTTGCGAGTACACCATTACGAGCCCATAACTCTAAATCCCAGAAAGTTATTGGAATTGGCCCTCTTTCGAGACAACATTTATCGTCTCGAGTGCACTTAAAAGTAAACCTCTTTTTTTGTGGTTCTTCCTGTTTCTCCTCAAGGGATTCAGATGTTTCTTCCGATTCCTCCTTCTTTTCTTCTTTCAAATCTTCTTTTGTATTAGTTTCTTCTGTCATTTTATATCCACATGTGATATATATAGTGATATAATTCTATAACATTAACTTTCTATAAATCATGAAATACGACCTAGAAAAAAAAATTTTTTGTGAATGTCTATAAGAAAAGCAATTTTATATCAGATTTTTTGGTGATTTAATTAAAGCTCCAACAATAGATCTAGATCTTAAAATTACATACGACATTATTTTCCATTATTTAATGTTTCTTTTTGATACAAACCTCTGAAAGAGAAAAAATAGGTATGACGCATGCCAGGTCCCGGAATGGATTTAATTGGAGAAGAAGAAAAGAAAGAACTTATGGAAGTTATCGAGTCTGGATATCTTTATCGATATGGAGATCTTTCTGATTCCAATTTCAAAGCGAAGGTATGGAATCTTGAGAAAGATTTCGCTCGTGAGGTCGGAGTTAAACATGCTCTCGCGGTAAATTCAGGAACATCGGCGCTGTTAACTTCGTTATGGGCATTGGGTATCGGTCCCGGAGACGAGGTTATAGTTCCAGGATACACTTTTATTGCGAGTATTACATCCATCATCTTCGCCAGAGCGATACCAATATTAGCCGAGGTTGACGATACGCTTACTTTAGATCCCGAGGAAGTTAGGAAAAAAGTAAACTCGAGAACAAAAGCCATAATGCTTGTCCACATGCTCGGAAATCCCGGATATATCGATAAAATACAATGTATAGCAGAAGAAAACGATATATTTCTAATAGAAGATTACGCTCAAGCTTGTGGGGCTACTTTTAAAGGCAAATCAAAGGAACTTATGGGCAATTGGGAGCGTTCAGTCTCAATGTCTATAAAACCATAACCGCTGGAGATGGAGGGATGGTAGTAACTAATGACGAGGAATTATACAAACGAGCATTCGCAATCCACGACCAAGGACATCTTCCTTTAAGGCAGGGGGTAGAACAAGGAAAAAGGACGGTTTTGGGATTGAATTTCAGGATGAACGAGTTAACAGCGGCGGTAGCAAGTGCACAACTTAAAAAATTATCTCTAATTAGAGAAAAACTCGCAAGAAACAAAAGACAACTTATGGATTCGCTTTCAGATATAGAAGAAATACAGTTTAGAAAAATACTTGATAAGGATGGAGATGTGGGAACCCTCTTAGTCTTCTTTATGCCGACTGCAAAGAGTGCTAAAACTCTAGCTGAAAAAATTGGATGTGTACCCATAGCAAAGTCGGGTTGGCATGTATATAATAACATGGAACACCTATTAGGACAGATGACTGTATCAAGTGAAGGGTGTCCATTTACATGTCCTTATTACGATGGTCCAGAAATTAATTATTATAAAGGAATGCTACCGAGAACGGAAGATCTACTTGAAAGAGCAATAAGTATAAGCGTAGGAGTATCTGATACAGTACTAGGTTCTGGATACGGAATTAATATAAATTCCCCACCAGATGAAATAGCACAAGTAGCCAGGAACCTTACGAAAGCAATAAAGGAATGCTTATAAATAAGTTATTTAACGAAATCAAAAATCTTGAAGTAAATTAGATTATTGAACTAACTTCTTGTTGCTAAAACTCATGTTGATCAGAAATAATCCTTCCACCATCAACAATTAAGCATTGCCCATTGATATATGAAGAATCCTCACTAGCTAAAAACAATGCTACGTTTGCGATCTCTTTAACAGTACAAACTCGTTGTAGGGGATATGATTTAGAAATGGTTTGTATCCACTTTTCAATTTCTTCTAGGCTCCGAGTTCCTTCTGAATTGGCAATTCTTACAAAACCCGGACATATTGCGTTGGTTCTAATCTTTGGCGCAAAATCTACAGCAAGCGTTCTTGTGAGTGAATTTATCGCCGCTTTCGTGACTGGATACACGCAAAAATCTTTTAAAACCTTATAGGCAGCACCAGATGATATATTAATTATAGTTCCTCCGCCACCTTCTAACATCAACGGAATTCCGTATTTTGCAAATCTAAAATAACCGTTTAAGTTTACATCGATAATGTAGTTCCAATCTTCTTCAGGAATTTCTACTACATTTTTATATATATCACCTTCGTAGGAAGCAGCGCAATTTACTAAGCAATTTAATCTGCCATAGGTTTTTTTAGTTAATTTTATAGCGTTTATAACGTCATCCGTTTTAGTAACATCTGTCTTGATAAAAATACCTTCACCCCCACCATCTTTTATTTTATCGATAGTTTTTCTCCCCATTTCTTCTAGAACATCCACAGCAACTACTTTTGCCCCTTGAGAAGCGAATTTCAATGCAATAGCGCTTCCTATTGAAGGTCCTCCGTATTTAAAACCTAATGCTGCTCCAGTTACAAGCACTACATTATTTTGCATCTTCATATATATCATTTGATATCATTTATTTTAAAATGATAGACCCTACTTGAAACTTAAAACCTAAACAGACGCAAGAAAGATTAGAGGGACATTGACCTCCCCTTACATTATTATAATTAAGAAATCTTCAAGTTGTTATTGAGATCTATATTGATTTAATGGTTCTTTTAGTTATGGAGGAGTAATCTTTTTTTTAATTAAATCCCTTTTCTCAGTAGGGATATGACTGTTGATAAAAAGTTAGTGCTAATCGGTGCGGGTTCTGCTGCTTTTGGTCCTGCTTCCTTGATGGACATTAGCTCAAGCGAGGTTTTAATGGGATCTACGATAGTTTTAGTGGATATCAACGAGGAAAAGTTAAATAGAACCTATGATATCTTGGTGAAAGAAAACGAAATCGGAAGCAACAAGTATAATATTGAAAAAACGATGGATAGAAAGGTGGCCTTAAAAGGTGCAGATTTTGTCATCGTTTCAATCGAGAACGGAGAAAGGTTTCCTTTGAGATATCAAGATAACATTATACCTCGAAGTCATGGAACCACAGAAATGATGGCGGAAAATGGCGGACCAGGAGGATTTTTTCATTCAGCGCGTCAAATTCCTGAACATGTGAGAATTGGGGAAGATATCATGAATATTTGTCCAGATGCTTATATGATCGTTTATTCTAATCCAGTTGCTAGAATCAGTTTAGCGTTGAAAAGAGCCGTTCCGAATTTAAAATTTATCGGACTTTGCCATCAAATTGGATTGCTAACACCGCATCACCTATCCAAAATGATGGAAAGAAATATTGAAGATATGAAAGTGATTACAGGTGGGTTAAATCACTTTGCGTTTATTCTAGGATTAAAAGATTGGAAAACGGGAACAAATTTGCTCCCTGAATTTCACGAACGATGCGGAGAATATTTTAAAGATAAATGGGATAGGTTTCACTATGCAGAGTTAACTTTTGAATTATTTAAAAGGTTAGGTTATTTTTGTTATGCTGGAGACAATCATATTTGTGAGTATCTTCAAGTAGGGTCAAACCATACAAAAATAGAAGATATGAAAGATTGGTTGGAACGAATGGACTCCGGAAATAAGGCAATGAACGATCGAATGAATAGACTCCACAAACGCTTACAAAAAGGGCGTTACCCTAAAAAAGGAGCGTTACAAGGTGCTACTTCAGGAGAAAGAGGAATACCAATTATCGAAGGAATTATCCAGGATAAAAATTCGTATGAGATGGCGATTAACATTCCAAATGATGGCATAATTACTAATCTACCTCAAGATATAGTTCTCGAATGTTCCGCTTATATAGATAAAGATGGACCGCATGGAGTTAAGCTTGGTAATATTCCAAAACCTGTGGCAGCTCTTTTAAGAATAGAAGCAACAATTCAGGATTTATGCGTTGAGGCAGTCTTAAAAGAGTCAAAGGAATTAGCTATAGCATGTTTGGCTACCGATACAAATTGTGGAAGCTACGAAAAAGCAGACGCAATCTTATACGATATGATGAAGGTACAGAGAGAATATTTACCAAAATTTAAATAATAGCTACTAATTTTTTCTAAAAAACTTTAATTTTAGTAAGCCTTCCTCCGTTTCGGGCGGATTTTGAAGCGGCAATACCTGCTATACAAAAATTCGCTCCAACTTTAGCGTGGATCTTTGGCTTTTTATTTTTTTCAATAGCATCCAGCCAATCATCTAATATCCGCGTTAAAGCTCCAGAGTATAATCCTTTTAAACCCTTTGCTACATTGGAAAGCCTTGCGTCGTCAACTTTAATTACCTCACCCTTTCGTGTACGCTGTCGAGTGATTTCGTGTCCTTTGGCTAAAAAGAGTCGACCTGGCTTGTCTAATTCATAACACTCATAAGTACCATATCTACCTGTTAGTTGTATAGTAATCCGTGTTGGTTCCCTAGCAAATATATACGCATTTGCACATTTGGCTATAGCCTCAGAATCGTCTTGAAATAATGCCACTTGAAAAGCTTTAGCGGGTTTGCATATAGGATCTCCTTGATAGCCCCCGATATCGTTTGCAAAGCTTGTAACTTCGACAAATGGTAAAGGGCTTTCGATCCCACCCATAGCGACTTGAGCGGGACCAATGGAATGAGCATACATCATTGGATCGAATAATTGATACCAACAATCGACCCTAGGCGTCTCTTCATCCCCACAATACCCTTGTCTCCATCTATAGGTGACATCGTGAAGATATTCTGCCTCTGAATACACAATAGGACCGATTTTATGTGAAGAAGCTAAAAATCCCGCATAAAGCACCTCGCGATAAAAGCAGTAATTCTCACCGAGTTGATAAATATTACCTGAATCTCTTTCAGCTTCGACAATTTTTTCGAGATCCGATTCTTTCAACGCCATAGGAATTTCAGAATAAACATGAAGTCCAGATTCTAACGCTGAGATTGTTTGTTCTGCGTGAAATTGAGGAGGACTAGAAATTATTACCGCTTCTAATCCATCAGTGTCCAAAAGATCTTCAAAACTTTCCCCAACTTTGACCTCATTTAAACTCTTTAATCTCGCTCCAGCTAAAGAATCTGGATCAAAACCAGCTATAAGCTCAGTACGACCCTGTAATGTTGGACTAGTTCGAAGTTCATTCTGGTGTTCAAGCGAATTGAGCCCACACCCAACTATTCCGTATTTCAACGGTTTTGCCATGAATTATCTATATTAACCATGGATTTAAAAATTAATTACTAAAAGATTATATTCTCTCTCATTTTACCCAGTTTATGGAACTCATTCCTAGCACCGGGGAATAAGCAAAAAAAAGCAAAACGCATTATTCTTCTGCAGTTGCGTATAACAACTTCATTCTTATTTTTGGGATATTAACCTTTGACAGCGAATGAAAGGAAGTCATTAACGATTTGTTTGAAAATCAGTGTAGGGCAGTACTGGAAAATTTAAGAATAGTTCTAGATAGAGCTGGATCAAACTTAAGCCATGTGTTAAAAACTACTGTGTACATCTCAGATGTACAATTATGGTCTAGTGTTAATGCAGTCTATGCGGAATTTTTCGGAAACCATAAACCTGCTAGAGCTATTGTTGGATTGTCAGATAAATTACATTACAACACAGACATCGAAATTGAAGCAATTGCAGTAAAAATGAAGAAATAGGATTATTTCTACAAAAAAAGTTTTATTGTTTATTAAAGATTTGCAGTCAGATTTTTATTAATTCTCGAGAATTGGATAACTTATCTTACGAAAATGCTGGAAACCTTAATGAGAAACGGAATTTTTATTAGTGCTCTTTCAAGAAGCGCTGGTGTCGTGGTTTATCTACTACAACCTCCTTATCCAGGGATGTTTGAATTCACTTTCTTAAAAAAGATTCAATACACCAAACGCGAAAAAAATGTGGCTAAATTATTCCAGAAGCTCATAGACGAACAAAACGAAATAACTCAGAAGAATTACGATGTTGTCTTACCTCATCTAAAAAAGTTAATTCCTCCCTTTTTAAGAATCGTTCCAGTGGAAGAAGAAATAGGAGAGATTGATGTTCCAAGCGAGAAAGTGATACCTTTAGAGCAAGTCTCAAAAATTATAGATAAGTTTGATACAATTGGTCTTGCCTATTACTATTGCAGGCAAGAGAAGGATCTCGTAGGTAAACCTCGCAAAACCACTAACGACCGTCACAACTGCTTCGTGTTAGGCAAGATCGCAGAATTTGCGATAAAGTACGAATTAGCAGAAAGAATTAGTAAAGAGAAAGCTAAAGAAACCATGAAGCGATCTGAAGACGAAAGACTGGTACACAGAATTGTTCACACTCATCTTAACCCTGAAATGAATGAGGAAGCAATATGTAATTGTTGTAGATGTTGTTGTGGGTTATCTCAAATGTGGATTAAAGCGATGAATCCTTTAAAAACCCTTTCCCACTATTTAGCACACGTAAACGAGGAGGATTGCATAGGCTGCGGAAATTGCCTAAACTTATGCCAAGTGAAAGCTATTAAATTAATTGATATTGTCACAGTTATCAATCAAGACAGGTGTTTTGGTTGTGGGATTTGTGTTCACCAATGTCTTTAGGAAGCAATATCCCTTGAAAGAACTGAACTTAGAGATGTATATATTCCTCCTGCAAGGATACAGCAAAACTAAACTTCTTTTTTTGTAATTATAATACTAAATTTTATTAATAGACGATAAAGATTTAAATTAATTCAATAAGGTGAGCAAAGTATAAGATTACTTGAATACGAATCAAAGGAAATATTTAAGAACTTTAATTTACCAGTGCTAAAGGGAGTTACAGTTACCAGGGACGATAACATTGGAGCTACATTAAGCAAGATATCCTTTCCCGCTATTGTAAAATCTCAAATAGCAATAGGGAGCCGAAAAAAGGTCGGACTAATTAAAATTGCTCAGACGCGAGATGAAGGAGTAGATTTGTGCAGGAATTACTTTCAAAGGGAACTAAGCGGCTACAAGGTAGAAGCAGTACTAGTTGAAGAACTAGCAGAAATCAAACACGAATATTACTGTTCCATCACATTGGACGCTTCTGGAAGGCAATTTTACTTACTAGCAAGTAAAGAAGGAGGAATCGAGATAGAAGAAGTTGCTGTCAATACTCCTGAGTTAATTATAAGGAAAAATTTCAACATAACTAATGGTTTAACTGAACAAATTGCTCAAGAGGTGTCAAGCAAGCTTGGATTTAATAACCATACGCTTAAAAACGCAACAGATATTTTCTTAAAAATGTGGAAAATTGCTCTGGAAACCGAAGCGCTTCTCGTAGAAATTAACCCTTTAGCCCTTACTCCTACAGGATTGATAGCCTTAGATGGTAAAATGGTCTTAGACGAGAATGCGGTGTTTAGGCGGCCTATAACAAAAGAGTTCCAAGAAAAAAAACTTACAGATTTTGAAAAATACGCAAATGAGAATAATCTCTTCTTTGTAGAACTCGATGGAGAAGTAGGGGTTTTAGGGAATGGTGCGGGGCTTACGATTGAATTAGTCGATGTTTTATCAGAAATGGGAATTAAACCCGCGAATTTCCTAGATCTTGGAGGAGGTGCTAAACCAGAGAGAGTATATAAAGCGTTAGAACTAATTATCAAACTAAATCCTAAAGCCATTTTGATTAATATTTTTGGAGGGATAACGCGTTGCGACTATATTGCTGAAGGGATAGTTCAGGCGTTAAAACGCTTCAAAGATGCCCCTCCAATGGTGATTAGATTAATGGGTACTAAACATCTTGAGGGGATTGAAATATTAAAAAAAGAAGGAATTAACGCGTTTAAAGACTTCCTTCAAGCAGTCGAAAAAATTAAAACGCTAATAACCAATGGATAAGTGATTTTATGTATATCGGAAAAAATTCAAGAGTAATTGTCCAAGGAATAACAGGGGGTCAAGGCACTTTTCATACTCACCTAATGCTCGATTTTGGTACCAATATAGTTGCGGGAGTTACCCCAGGTAAAGAAGGGCAAGAAGTTCATGGCGTACCTGTTTACAATACTGTTAGTAATGCTGTAAGAGAACATGGTGCTGACACCAGTATTGTGTTTGTCCCAGCCAAATTCGCATATGATGCTGTAAAAGAAAGTTTGGATTCTAATATCGTTCAAACCTGTATTATTACAGAAAATATTCCCATATATGACATGCTCCGACTTGTCGATATCGCTCATGAAAAGGATCTTCATCTTGTAGGTCCAAACACTCCAGGGATATTGGTCCCCGAACACATAAAACTTGGGATTATGCCTAACGATTTAGCTAATTTTGGAAACATTGCAGTAATCTCGAAAAGTGGAACGCTTTCGAACGAGATTTGTCACGCATTAGGGAACGAGGGAATGGGAATTTCGGTTCTTATGGGAATAGGCGGCGATCCAGTGCGCGGTACGACATTACTTGAAGCGATTAAATATTATAACGAAGATGAAAACTCGAAGGTGATGGTAATAATCGGAGAAATTGGATCGGACGAGGAGGAAAAAGCCGCAATATATATCAAAGAGAACGTGAAAAAACCAGTTATTGGGCACATAGCAGGTAAATATGCTCCGGAAGGTAAGCGGATGGGACACGCAGGCGCAATTATCTCCGGGGATTTTGGAACCGCAAAAGGCAAAATTAAAGCTTTAAAAAAAGCTGGGGTTTATATTGCAGACTTTCCATGGGATGTTCCCAAGATCGCCCGGGAATTATTATAAATTCTTAATCAGCTATAAGAATTTCGCTTTTTAAAAGTGATTTATCAGTAATGTAGATTTTTTATCTTTTTTCCATCGTATGTTTGATAATACCAAACATGCACATGAACGATGTAGCGGTAGAAGTAGAGAGGAACTATATTTTAAGTGAGAGTTAATATAACAGTTTATTATTAATTTAAAAAGAGTAATCATTTGGTCTGTATATATAATATAAATACTCATCTTTCCAAATTGAAATATTCAAAGCGAATTACTCATAAAAAAAAAGCGAGATTACTATTTTATCGTTTTCGTAAATTAAATTGATATTAACGATCGATTATCTTCAATTTTTTAACATTTTTTTACGTTGTCCGTCCTATTGTAATATACTGATATAATTTTTGATACATTTTTAACTATTAATTTTAATTATTCTAATTGTACTTCTCGGAAGTATCTAATAATGATATTTTAGACACCTTTAATTAATTTTGAGTTGAGGAACAAAAACATGAAAAATAATTGTTGGGATATTATGAAATGTAATGCCCAAAATACATGTCCTGCAGCAAGAGAAGGTAGATTGAACGGAACTCACGATGGAAAGAACGCGGGTAGAGCGTGTTGGGTCGTATCTGGAACGTTGTGCGGTGGTGAAGTCCAAGGGGAATTCGCTAAGAAATATAAAAATTGCAAGGAGTGCGAAGTTTATACTTCAATACAAAAGGAAGAATATCCAAATTTTCAATTAGTTTCTACTTTAATGAACAAATTGCGTTAGAAATACAAATAATCTCTTGCTGCTAGCTTATGGATCTGTTATAAATTTAAATAATAGCTCGAATTGAGCTCCTTTTTTTTAATTATTTGCTTATAAACCTTAGTAATCAATTCAAAAAATTGATAAATTAATTTATAATCGATTTGCTATTTTTCATGCTGTTGTACTTAAAATAAAATAAGATAGCGACATTTCATGAACTAATCACTATTAAAATATAGATACAAAAAAAACCTAAACTATTATAAAAATACCTAAGTTAAATTTTCTCTTCGATTATGTGGAGTACTGGGCAAAAGAAGATCCTACTTTTCCGTACATCAAGCATAAATGGTCCAAATACAACACAGAAGAATTTCTTCAGGTGATTAATAAACTAGCTGAATCGTTGTTAAGTTTGGGTATAAAGAAAGGAGATAGGATAGTAATCATATTACCTATGATAATGGAATATGTATTAGTTGAATTGGCTATCATGTCGATTGGAGCTATAATTGTACCTATGGATGTACGTTTTAGACCAGCAGATTACTGTCGATTTATTCCCCAAGTATAGCCAAAATTGGCAATACTAATTGGGAAAGTAAGGGGGTACGACTTGGCTAAAACCATGCAGGAGCTTGGACCAGAATTTACCCCGAATATCAAGTATTTTATGGTTGGAAAAGACGAGTTTGGAGAATTTTTTGACAATTTGCTGAAGGGAAATGAGGATTATATCGAAGCTTTCAGACAGCGAAGAGCTGAATTAGATCCGAATGAGGGAGCGCTTATTATCTTTACCGGAAGGACTAGAGGGGTTCTGAAAGCGGCGTTTTTAACACACATTAATATTACTCATCCTGCGTATTACGAGACTAGTTACTTTATAGAGAAATCGGAAGAACTTGGAGTTCCATGGGATAGGCTCCCAGTTCTTCAGAACTTTCCTCCGAGTCATGGTGGGGGGTCTGTTGAGATAATGGGTATTGCCATTGGGGAAGGTGCAAAATAATTCTACAAGAACAATGGAATCCTTACAGAGTACTGTGAGCCATAAAGAAACACAAAATTACAGTCACTGGTGGCGTTCCTACGATGTTAGCTATTACCTTAAGCTTACCGGATCTAGATATTTTTGACTTAAGTTCGTTGAAATTAGTAATGATGAGCGGAGAGAAAATGAGCTTAGAGTTACTTAACGACATAAAAGCGAGGATATGTCCAACATTGTAACGATGTATGGAAATACTGAAATCGGTTTAGAAGTATCTCATACTGAGATAGGTGATTCTCTTGAGGAGTTGGCTAACGGATATGTGGGAAAATTGTTTCCTGAACAATATATTAAAATTGTGGATGATGATGATAACGAGTTACTTCCGGGAGAGATAGGGGAGATGCTCTTTAAGGGGACCTTGTGCATTCCAGAATACTACAAAATGCCTGAAGAAACCAAAGCTACCTTTACTGGCGATGGTTGGTGTCGTTCGGGAGATTTAGGGTATTTAACCGAAGAAGAAGGTATATACATCAAGGGGAGGAAAAAATTCATCATTCGCGTCGGCAGTTACACCGTACTCCCTTCTGAAGTAGAAGATGTGGCAGTTCAACACCCCAGTGTTGCCCTTACAGCTGCAGTTGGTATGCCTGATCCCATATACAACGATGTGGTGTGGTTAGCAGTGGTACCAGAAGAAGGAAAAACAGTTTCAGAGTCTGAGATTATAGAGTTTTGTAAGAAAGAATTAGCGGATTTTAAAGTCCCTAAAAAAGCAGTCGTTAAAAAAGAATTTCCCATAACCCGCCTTGCGAAGGTGATCGTCCATCGCTCCTAAAACAATTAATAAAGGAGTTTGAACCAAACAAATAATCTCATTTTTTATTGAATTTATTTTATTAGAAATAATGTCCTAATTGAAAAATGGAAGTCAACTTAAATCCCGAAAATAAGCTTATCATTACGGTTACTATCTGTGGCAGTGGACCGAAGAAGGAGTAAAATCCTGCTGTACCCTACACATCAGAAGAGTACGCAGTAGATGTTAAGAAGGCTTACGATGCTGGAGCAACTATCGTGTATTTATACTCAAGAGACAAAGACGGAAATCTGACCAAAGATCTTGATGGTATCGGAGATATCATTAACGCTATAAGGAAGGAATCTCCCGATGTCATTCTTAGCCTAAGCACCGGAGTTAGACCATTTGAATTAGACGAAGAGCGAATTGCTCTGATCCAAACTAAAAAAAGTAAATAAGGAATACTAAATTCGAAAGGATTAATATTCTTTGCTTTGTATTAATAAGAAATCTGTTAGGTTTGGAAAATATGACAAGATTACAAATCCAAAAACTGGAAGAGGCTTTCCATGGTCTTATAGAAGAGGGTTTCATAATATTTTGTGGAGCGGGAATATCAATTCCTCCACCTAGTTGCTCTCCTTCGTGGTGGCAGCTAACAGAAGAGATTCTTAAAGCATTTTTTGACAGAGTTCCTGATGATTACAATATACCTAAAGATATGATTCTTAAGGACCCAAGTATGCAACCGGAAATAGTATTTGAAGCTTTCTCGAATGTCTTGGACGAAAGAATGTATAGGGCTTTTGAAGCGTTAGATGTTACAGAACCTAATGCTAATCACTACACTCTGGCTCGTTTAGCAAAAAAAGGTGTCTTAAAAGCATGCTTTACAACTAATTTTGATGTGTACCTGGAAAAAGCACTAAAGGAAGAAGGAGTAGATTTTGAGCTTTTAGTTGATAATATCGAATACATAGACTTCTTTGAAAAGAATATGAAAGAAAATCAAGATCTCAGCAAGTTTATTCTATGTAAAGTTCATGGAACCATCGAACGACCAAATACAATTGTAAGCGTCGCTTCGGCGTATAAAAGCGTTAAAGGTTTTTCGGCTCCTAAGGGAACCGTTTTTGAAAACCTATTGAAAAGGTATCCTTGTTTATTTTTAGGGTATTCTGGGTGGGATTTCAATCATCTAAACTATCGGAGATTTTGGGAGCGAGTTGGACCACAAATTAAGGGCATATGGTGGAACCGACGCCCAAATGAAGTTGAAAGTCCAAACTTTCAAGAAATTTTTAGTTCTTGCTGGGATAAATTTGAATTTGTAGAAGCAGAACTTCCAATTGGACTTATTAAAGCTATTGAAAAATCCTCTGAACTCAAACTTTTCGTAGCAGACCTGACCATGAGAATATACGAAAACGCTATTGCACGCTATGCCCAAGCAGAAGTCGATAGGATCAGGTTCTTTAAAAAGTGGGTGGAAGAATTTCCTGAATCTCATTTTTTAGGATTGGTGATTACTGAAAGTCAGAAATTCTCTTCGAGTTTTAGAGAATTTATGAAACAAACTCAAGAAATCAGCGAAGATACGGAAGCAGTCTCCTACGATGTAAGATCCTTATATACTGAATTTAGTCAAAAAATGTCATCTGGGGAGATCTCAGCTGAAGAGTATCAACAAAAAGTTTTTGAGATTTCTATAGAGAACGCTATGAGAATGATCAGAAATAGTTATAAACCAGGGATCAGAGAAATGATACGAACAAACAAATTTCCAGGAATTACTGATAATTCAAGCAATCTATTAACATTTGTAAGTATGTTGATAAGCACAACAAGAAACTTCGAGTTAGAAGAAGCTTCAAAACTAGCAGCAGACTATACTTATAAGACAATAGAATTAATGAAAGAAAATACAGACGAAGCAAGAGCAGATCAAGTAATCTTAGGATTCGAAGTGCGAATAATGCAACCGAAGAGAGACGATTGGAAAGAGTATGTCGCTCTAATGTACGAAGAAAAGGCAAAATACCTTTCAAAAGAGATCGATTATACCGAATTTTCAGCAAATCTTGGAGAAATTGTTCAAAAAGCCACATACGATTCCATAGGGATGACGGTAGATATATTTGAATTGTTAAATAAGCAAGTTGAGGTTACAACTAAAAGTACTATTCAATCCGAGTTCGAGGACCAAGTGGGAGCATTATCAATTACCACTATGCAAATAGCACCGTATTTAAACGCTCTCTATAACAAAAATCAAGTATATTTGGATATTCTTGATGTCCTCTCTCAGGTGCATTACCCTGAGGAGCATCGAGATGCGAGCAAAAGAATTACAAAAGACATGCTTGACAGAATGGACTCACTTATTCGGAAACCGTTCTTACTAATACTCGAAAAAGCTGAAGAGCAAGATAGAACGGTTAAACTTTTAATGGAAATGTCTTTCCTTACAATTTGGATACAAGGAGTTCAGTATTTGGATCAGGAAGGTATGAAGAAATACCAAAAAATGTGGGACGCGGGTGAGTATCCTAAACGTTTTTGCCCCAAGGTCATTTACAATTACTTAAAACAGAAAGTAGATGTATGGCTTGAAGAAGCCTTGAACAACCTTCCCGCCAGATTTGCTCAAAAATTGTGTGGAAACCTCGCAATAATGGGAGAAATGGGAGACGACCTTGATTTATGCGAACGAGCAACCTTGAGAAGTTTGGAGTTAAGTGAAGGGCTTGTAACAGAAGCTACACCGGAAAATATACCGGGAAACTTAGCGGCATTTTACGAACGGTTAGGAGACACCGAAAAGGCACTTAAATATTATATGATCTGTCTCGACGCGATAAAATTAACCTATCCTCCTACCTGGGCAGATGCAATCGTGTACCGAACCGCACTTCTACTTTCTCAAAAAGGAGAAAAACGAAAGGCGCTAAAAACTATTGGTATGTACCATCCCTCGTTTAGGGGAAACGCCAGTAGCGTCGTTTTAATGTCCCGTAAGAAGTGTGAAGAATTTGCGGAAGTATTGGCAGAAGATTTAGGGTATACAAGTGCCCAATTTGGAGTAACTTCTATTTTAGGATAGGGTTTATATTAATTTAAATCCTTTTTTCTATACCTTTCATCGTAATCTTGTTCAGATTCCTTCCACATCGGTATATAATAAACGGCAACTCTGTTTCCCCAAGATGCTAAAAGCATAGCTAAAATATAAATTCAAGGTGAAATAGGGAGATAAATTGGAAATTGAGGAATTGTATGCAACATAACAACAATAAACAAAATAATCGTTGAAGAAACCACTCTCTCCTTGTGATACTGATTTCCTTGATTAATATTTCTAATTTCGCTGATTAAAATCACTAAAAAAATTGTTGTAAATATAATTACCGTGGAGGAGATCGTAAAAAGGGGAAGGAGCGCCGAATAAGTAGGATATTTTAAATAGATAAAACTAGCATACGAGACTGATCCCCACGAATAATAGTGTGTCTCTAATATTAAACCCCAAACCCAATTGTATTCTATGTAATACAATTCTATGAGCGAGTAAGTGAGATAAACGTGAGTAGGAAGGATAAGCCCTAATAAACTAAACACCGTTGCTAAGTAAAACTGTATTGGAGCTCTTTTTGGCGTTCTCATTTTTTATTATTTAAAATACTGGTCTTAAATATTTATGAGGGAATAATTAATATTCTCTTCAGCAGTATATTTAATGACTATGTTTCACGATATCCCAGAAGAAATTATATCGAGAATGAAATATCTAGAAAGGCTTGATGCCGAAGACCGTCTTGATGGCACCCCAAGAATGGAAAGACTTCGCCAAATACCACCTGAAACTGGAAAATTTATTTGTATTCTCGCGGCGACTGCGCCTGAAGGTGTTTGTCTAGAGATCGGTGCCAGCGCAGGATATTCAGCTCTATGGATATCGTTAGCATGTCGACTTAACAAAAGAAAATTAACAACTTTTGAGATTTTACCTGATAAAATTAAGTTGGCCAAAGATACCTTTAATGTAACCAATTTATTAGATACAGTTGAGTTAATAGAAGGGGATGCGTTAGATCATATTTCCGATTATGACAACATATCCTTTTGCTTTTTGGATGCCGAAAAAGAAGTATATGGAGAATGTTACGATCTCATCGTGCCAAATTTAGTGAAAGGTGGTATTTTAGTCGCAGACAACGCAATTAACCATTACGAAACCCTGAAACCGATGTTAGAAAAAGCATTAGCTGACAAACGGTTAGATGCTTTAATCGTCCCCATTGGAAAAGGGGAGCTTGTCTGTAGAAAAGTTTAATAACTTGCTATTTTTGTTTACTTTATCCTATGACAGATAACGACAAGGAAATATTGCCTAAAAATCCCCTGGAAGCTCAGGGAATGTTAATACGAGCTTTCTACGATAAATTTGGGAAAGAAGCTTTGCCCATCATTAAAGAAATATGCGGCAAGCAAGGGCGAGCTCTTGGTTTGAAAATTAAGAGCAAGCTTCCAAATAACAAGTTAAGCACCGTGGCAAAGGCGTTTTCCAAAAGCTATAGTCCAGATTCAGTAGAAGTTAAGTCGATTTCTGACGAGAAATTTCAAATTCAGGGCACAAAATGCCCTTTCGGTTTAGAGCAAACTTCGAGAGAACTTTGCGAAGCTGTAATGGAAATCGATTACGAATACTTCAAAACTGCGGTGAGCGACAATATTGAACTAAAAGTATTAAAAACTGTTGCTGAAGGAGATTCATGCTGCGATACAGTTTACGAATTAAAGCAAGAGTGATTTTACATCATCTTGCGGGAATTATTTTTTCTTGTAGTACGGTGATTTTTTCAATAACATCCTATAGACAATAGGACTGAATAATTTTGCCAGGTATCGCAAAACTCCGAGGTATTCTTTTAACTCCTTCAAATAATCCTCAAATGACGAGTTTTGAAAATTTAATAACGCTTGAGCCTCTTTTGTATCCATCCAATCGATAAAATACCAATCGTCTGGATTTTCCTCGGGAGGACCTGGATCTACGAAAGCAGACTCGGGAAACATTTTTATCCCAACAGTACCAAAAAGCTTTTTGAAAAATTCCCCACTGGTATACTGACAGCTACTTCCACCTCCTAATAATAATATCTCTTCATTAATATCAACTTTTACTCCGTTTGCTAAAGCAACTCCTACATCTCTGCTATGGATGCACTCGATCCGTTGTTTAAGGGGTATTTCCCAGGCTTCGTTAATGGCGCTAAGGTCTCCACCTACCGGAAGAACAGCGCCTAATCTTACAATAGTCCAAGGCAAACCACTTTCTCTAACAATTTTTTCGGCTTTTATTTTTGAATTGGTGTAAACATTTGTTGGATTAAATGGATTGTCCCCCCTAATAGGAGGTTCTAAATGCATCCGAGGACCGTGCACTGATACGGAAATGACTAATATTACTTTAGGTTTCTTTTCTTGAGTAAACGCTGCTTTAACGATATTTTTAGTTCCATTGACATTTACTTTCATTGCCAAATCCGGAATCTTCTCTGATGTCGGAGGAATGATTGCTGCAAGGTGTAAAATACAATCAACTGAATCCATAGCTTCCAAAACTGATCTTTCATCAGTAATATCGCCCCAGATTGTCTTAAACGATCCCTTTTTAGTTAACTTTTTCCACACTTTTCCGTTTCTTTTAGTCTTAATATCAAAACAAATAACTTCGTAATCTCGGTTCAAAAGCTCTTGTAGGGTATATGTCCCTACATTTCCAAACGCACCTGTCAATAACACTTTCATTATACCTCACAACCTCCCCTGAAAAATACTAAGAAAGATAATAATATTAAATGAATTTGAGATTAAAGTCTTATGCTTGCAATGACAAATAAGAATATTATAAGATTTGAATCAAAAATAATCCAAGTTCATCAATATTTAATATTTGATGTTTCTCAACCCTAATGAAAGAAATCAACCAAGAAACCCTGCTCCTTAATTATATCAGATAAAAAGGTTTGATTCAATAAAAACTCTGAAAATTCACGAATTCTGATAAGAAAGTGAAATTTTATTTATAGATATATAGCGTCTAGTTCGAAAATTTAAGTAGTAACGATAAATCGTAAGTATTTCATCGTTGAAAGCAAGTTATTAACTACAACAAGGTCTATTCTTTGTTGAAAAAGATGGATTCCACTACCTGTAGCGATTTTAGCGCCTAAATACTTCAAGACTCGTTTCATTTTTGGTTCCTTGCAAGTTTTGTTAAAATTAAAACTCAATCTTGCCAATATCATTTCTTTTTAATATTTTTTAAAAACGAATTAGATCAACTATATTATGGTTTCATACACGCGCTATTAATCTAATTTTGCATGGTATAATTCAGATCGAGGAGATTTGATCAACTTTATAAATGCTTTTTCTTTTGCGTAATCATATTGCTAAGAAATCAAAATGCGAACGAGTTTAAACAGGTATATCTTTTTGTAGGTATCACATTCTTGATTTCGTGGAGTATTTGGATTTTAGCTCCATTTATTGCTTTTGGAGATCAAGGAGTTCTTTCTTTTGTTGGTTTGTTAGGTGCTTTTGGACCTTCTTTGTCCGCGATGCTTATTAGTTGGAAAGAAAATGATTTTAATTTTGGAAAAGCTAGTAGGAAAAGACTGATAGTGTTTATAGTTATTTTTATTATTGCTCTTGTTTTGTTAGTTTTATATGTGATTTGGACTCTTGGGCTTTCCTTAAATATTCAGTATATATATTCGATTATAGTTGGTGTCATTATTTCATTTATTACGGGATTAATGATTTCTGGGAAATATTCAAATAATGAACACATGAATGTATTATTTGAAAAAATCAATGGAGTGAAAGGAAAAAACTTATATCTCGTAGTTGCGTTTGTTTTTCCTATATTAACCTCTATGGGAGGTTTTTTAATATATATTCTTTTGGGACAACTAATTCCCACAGATTTTAACCTACTTTTTATTTTTGTGAGTACTCTTATGATTTATCCATTTAGTTTATTTGGAGGACCATTAAACGAAGAACCAGGATGGAGGGGCTTTTTAACTCCCCGCGTTCAAAAGAGATTCAGCCCTTTAGTTACAGGGTTGTTTATAGGTGTAATCTGGTCTGTATGGCACGCTCCTCTTCATTTTAACGGATTTTATGGAAATGGATTATCGGGATTTCTAATTCGATTTGTATATAACATCCCACTTGGTATTTTATTCACATGGTATTATAACAAATCAGATAGAAATTTATTAGGATGCATCTTGCTTCACGCTTCAACCAATATGTATGTGGGATTATTTGCTTCCCTTCCTCTCGCTATAGAACTTGGCATGCTTATCTCCATAATTTTCTCGCTGGTGTTAATACCTATTGAGAAAATGTGGAAAAAAGATGTTGGGGAGGAGATAGTCAAAGACGATTTAAGGTCGTAATTAAAAAGAGAGATTAAATTTCATTTTTGTGATCAGAGCAGCCGTGTATTGCTCTGTATTTAAACAAATCGGGTAATTATTTGATAATAGACCTTATTTATAGTTGATTTAATGTCCTCGTAAGTTATTTTAAAATTGAAATTCAATCTTACCGATTTCATTTCCTTTTAATATTTATTAAAAGCGAACCAGATCACCAATATTGTAGGTTCATATGTGTTTTGCTAATCTAATTTTGCAAGGCATAATTCAGATCGAATGGATTTGATCAACTTTATAAATTCTTTATCTTTTACGTAATCATAATGCTAAGAAATCACAATGAGAACGAGTTTAAACAAATATATAGCTTTATTGCTATCACATTCACAATATCATGGGTTATTTGGATTTTAGCTCCATTTATTGCTAATGGAGATCAAGTAGTTCTTATTTTTATTTGTTTGGTAGGTGCTTTTGGACCGTCTCTGTCCGCTATGATTATTAGTTGGAAAGGAAATGATTTTAAATTCGGAAAAGTTAGTAGGAAAAGGCTGATAGTGTTTGCAGTTATTTTTATTCTTGCTCTTATTATGGAAGTTTTCAATGTGATTTTGAGTCTTGGGTTTTCCTTAAATATTCAGTATATATTTGCTATTATAGTTTGTGTCGTCGTTTCGTTTATTGCGGGACTAATGGTTTCTGGAAAATATTCAAATAACGAAAACATGAAAGTCTTATTTGGAAAAATAAACGGAGTGAAAGGAAAAAACCTATATCTCGTGTTTGCGTTTATTCTTCCTATATTAACCTCTATGGGAGGCTTTTTAATATATATTCTTTTGGGACAACCAATTCCCGCAGATTTTAACCTTCTTCTTATTTTTTTGATTACTCTTATAAACTATCCATTTAGTTTATTTGGAGGACCCTTAAACGAAGAACCGGGATGGCGAGGTTTTTTAACTCCCCGCGTTCAAAAGAGATTCAACCCTTTAGTTACTGGGTTGATTATAGGTGTAATCTGGTCCCTATGGCACGCTCCTCTTCATTTTAACGGATTTTATGGAAATGGATTACTGGGATTTCTATTTCGATTTGTATATAACATCCCACTTGGTATTTTATTTACGTGGTACTATAACAAATCGGATGGAAATTTATTAGGATGCATCATACTTCACGCCTCAAGTAATGTGTATCTGAATCTATTTGTTTCCATTCCTCTCGCTGCAGACCTTGGTTTGGTTGTCTTTATCATTTTCATTTTGGCTTTAATACCAATTGGGAAAATGTGGAAAAAAGATACTGGGGAGAAGATAGCTGAAGAAGATTTAAGGTCGTAATTAAAAAGAGAAATTAAGTTTCTTTTTTTTGGATCAGAGCAGCCATGTATTGCTCTGTATTTAAACAAATTGGGTAAATCATTGAAAATAGACACTAATAGTAATCGATTTAAATGTCCTCGTAAATTATTTTAAAATTAAAATTCAATCTTGCCAATTTCATTTCCTTTTAATACGAACCGGATCACCCATATTATGGTTTCTTACATAAGCTGTTAATCTAATTTTGCATGGTATAATTCAGATCGAAGAGATTTGATCAACTTTATAAATGCTTTTTATTTTACGTAATCATAATGCTAAGAAATCACAATGAGAACAAGTTTAAACAAATATATAGCTTTATTGCTATCACATTCGCGATTTCGTGGGGGACTTGGATTTTAGCTCCATTTATTGCTATTGGAGATCAAGTAGTTCTTGTTTTTATTTGTTTGTTAGGTGCTTTTGGACCTTCTCTGTCCGCAATGCTTATCAATTGGAAAGGAAATGAGTTTAACTTCGGAAAAGTTAGTAGGAAAAGGTTGATAGTGTTTGCAGTTATTTTTATTATTGCTCTTGTTTTGTTAGTTTTCAATGGGACTGTGAATCTTGTGTTTTCCTTAAATATTCCGTATATATATACGATTATAGTTAGCGTCATTATTTCATTTATTGTGGGACTAATAGTTTCTGGGAAATATTCAAATAACGAAAACATGGAAGTCTTATTTGAAAAAATAAATGGAGTGAAAGGAAAAAACCTATATCTCGTAGTTGCGTTTATTCTTTTTATCTTAACCTCTATGGGAGGGTTTTTAATATATATTCTTTTGGGACAACCAATTCCCGCAGATTTTAACTTACTTCTTATTTTTTTGAATACTCTTATGCTTTATCCATTTAGTTTAGTTGGAGGACCATTAAACGAAGAACCGGGATGGCGGGGATTTTTAACTCCTCGCGTTCAAAAGAGATTCAGCCCTCTAGTTACAGGGTTGATTATAGGTGTAATTTGGTCCATATGGCACGCTCCTCTTCATTTTAACGGTCTTTATGCAGGTGGACTACCGGGTTTTTTAATTCGATTTGTATATAACATCCCACTTGGTATTTTATTCACATGGTATTATAACAAATCAGATAGAAATTTATTAGGATGCATCTTACTTCACACTTCCTTTAATGTGGATATGAATCTATTTACTTCCATTCCTCTCGCTATAGAACTTGGCATACTTATTTTAATAATTTTCACGCTAGCTTTAATACCTATTGAGAAAATGTGGAAAAAAGATACTGGGGAGAAGATAGCTGAAGAAGATTTAAGGTCGTAATTAAAAAGAGAAATTAAGTTTCTTTTTTGTGATCAGAATCCCATGTATTGCTCTGTATTTAAACAAATTTGTTCATAGAAGATCAGGATTTCCTGTTGTTCCCATAATTGGTGCTAGGCTAAGTACCCGATCAGGATGCCTATAGCCTATAGTTTGCGTTATTGCAGCACCCATAGATGCACCACATATATGTGCCTTTTCTATCCCCAGTGCATCCAATAATCCTATAGCATCATCTACCATATCTTTAGTAGTATAATCATAAGTGATTTCTTCTCCTCTTTGAATAGCATCAAATACCTTTATTGTGTTCGGAACTCCTAAGTGTTCAAATTTCGTTGATAAACCAACGTCTCTATTATCAAACCTAAGCACAAAAACTTCTGTTCGACAAGCATTTCACAAAATTCTTCAGACCATTGAATCATTTGTGCAGCTAATCCCAAAGAAGCAAAGGTTCTGAAGTTCTATCTCCAAATGTATCATATTCTAATTCTATATTGTTTGCTTTTACTTTTGGCACATTTAATATCACTTAAGTGCTTATTTTTCTACCTAATATTTAGTAATTAATGAATTTACTATTTTTTTATTGATAACAATTAAATTTTTAGATTTTTTCGAGTGGTATTATTTATATCATTAATCGGAAATTTAATTATAGGAGCAATATACATAAGCTTGCTCACAATTAAACATTTTAAGGTGTGAATTTAATTGAAACCCGTTTTTATAAATTTTAGTACAAGCTCAATTTTAAAGTAATTGTAAATTCAGAGTCTGATTTCAATGAAAATTTAATAAAAAAAAATAAGAGACTTGAATAATCTTGTAAATGATATTTTTAAAGTAGGAAAATTTATTTCTTTTATTGAATAAAATAAAATGGTTTTAAAACGAAAGCTTTAGCATTAATAGGAAGTCCTAGAAAAAATTGTAATTCAGATTTATTAGCAGATGAAGTATTGAAAGGAGCAAAAACTTTCGGAGCAACTATAAACAAAATTTATTTAGATGACTTTCTAATAAGACCTGTTGGTGAATTAATTGATGATAGTCATAATAGAGATGATAAAAGAGCAGATGATGATTACCCAAAACTTTTAGAGAGATTTTTAGAAGCTAATCTGATCATCTGGGCTACTCCTGTTTATTGGCAAGGTGTATCCGCACAAATGAAATGTTTTATTGACAGATTTTCCCCCTATTTTAATAATCCACGTTATGCTGATAAATTCGATGGAAAAGGACACATAATTTTGTGTACATTTGGAAGAGATGATTATGAACATGGTTATTTTATTACAAAACCTATGAAATTAACAATTGAAGTTCTCAGAGGAAAATACATAGGTGATATATGTGTACCTTCTTGTTATCAAAAAGGAAAAATATTAGAAAAGAAAGAAATATTAATACAAGCATATAAATTAGGAAAAAGAGCTATAAAATTGTTAAAAAACACAAGTATGACAAATGAAGAACATCCTTTAAAATAATCTTTAAAAACACTAAGGAAAAAGAAATTCTGCCTAGATAGATAGTAAAAGAAATATTCCTAAATTAAGTGAAAATGGACACTATTAGTAATCGATTTAAATGTCCTCGTAAGTTTTTTTAAAAATTAACCATTAGATTTTTTACTATAATTCGTTTTTAATGAGATAATGAAACCTAAACTCAAGTTCATTACGCTTGCGATAATATCGTTATTACTATTAAACTCAGTTTCCTCCTTTCTAATCGGATTTACGAGCGCAACGCTCTTCAATGTATTTAGCGTAGTTTTGACGACTATTGGGATACCTTTGAATATCATTGTTGTATTATTTTTAATGAAGATTTACAGTAAAGGGATGTTTAGAGCGATTTTTTCAAAACCTAGCATATATTATTTTATTTCGCATATCTTGAATCTTTTATTTATATTCTCCATAGGATATTCTATCCCATTTATGGAGTCTCCCTTTCGGTTTAATCTGGCAGTTGTCATGTTGCCATTGCTTCTGATATTAGACATAATAATTTTTCACCGCTTCCAATTTAAGTTAAAAGAAGAGAAAGGAGAGTTGGAATATGCGGAATTCGACGAATCTCTGGAAAGCGGTCCGATCATCGAATTTGAGGGGCGAAAGTACATATTCTCCATTCGTTCCATCATTCTATTAGCAATTGGAGCCCCTTTATCCGCGTATCTCATCTATTCGTTTTTCGACACGGAAATGAACTTCTGGCTCCACGAAATAGTGGTAAAGCAAACGGTTTTTTTTCTAAATTTGTTCTTCAACATGGGTACTGATGCGGTGTACCTTCCAATAGGGAAATATTTCTGGTATTTTGATATCCCGGGAAGACCTAACATTTTTTTTGAGACTTTTTGCACTGGGGTTCAAGCAATCGTGGTATTCGCCGGAATTATCCTTTTCACGCCCCACTCTAAAGATCCAGCAACAAAAAAAGATATCGTCTGGCGTAAGACGAAAGCCCTTGTGGTATCCTCTGCAATCTTCTATGTAGTGAATATCATAAGAATGTTAATACAGATCGAATTGTATTTCATAGGATACCCTTGGGAAGATATACATGTCTCAATAAGCGCTGCGTCCTCCTTTATAGCGGCAATAATTATGTTGCTAATGCACAAGTGGATTCCAGAGTTTATAATAAGCATAATATACACGGGAGCTTATATTAAGCAAAAATTCAAAAAAGGAGCTCCCGCTGAATCCGAGAAAATTAGTGAATTAAAAGTAGAGAAAAATAAAAAAGCTTAAGATTCTTGAGTAGACGCCACTATCTTATAAATATTTCCATCAAAAGCGCAGATATAAAGTTCCTGATTGTTATCAACTCCAAACGATGCAATTTGTAAATCTGATTCAAATAGTGCTGAGCTATTCTGTGTTACTCCATTAGAATACTCCAGTGCCCAGATTGTACCTGATATATAGTCACCGTAGATATATTTTCCAACTAACCCTGTCAAACTTGCTCCACGGTACACATATCCACCAGTAACTGATCTGCCAAGAGAATGGTCGTATTCGTACACAGGATCGACGATTGGAGTGCTATTCGTGTTTGGTTGGTAGTCGTGGCTTCCTTCTCTCGTGTTCCATCCGTAATTCTTGCCGTTCTCGACGATATCGAGCTCTTCCCAAGCGCCTTGTCCAACATCTGCTACCCAGAGAGTTCCCGTTTCTGAATCAAAACTAAACCTCCAAGGATTCCGCAAACCAAATGCGTAAATTTCTTCCTTATATCCTTGTGCATTACCGTAAAAAGGGTTATCAAGCGGAATTCCGTAAGGTGAGCCTGAATCCACATCAATTCTAAGTATTGACCCTAAAAGCGTCTTACGATTTTGTCCGTTTCCAAAGGGATCTCCAGCGTCTCCTCCATCTCCTAAACCGATATATAAATGTCCGTCCGGTCCAAAAGCAATTTGACCTCCGTTATGGTTCGAATAGGGCTGAGGAATGTCTAACAAAACCACTTCGCTAGAACTATTTGCTTGATTTGAATTGTCGATTTCCACAGAAAATCTTGATAAGATTGTATTCCCGGTGTCTGCTTGTGTGTAATCCACGTAAAAATATCTGTTATTCTTGAAGTCTGGATGGAAAGCAAGCCCTAAAAGCCCTTGCTCTCCTCCGTATTTTACCTTAGACGATATGTCAAGGAAGAGCGTTTTTTGAAATGTCTCTTGATCGGTTGAAATAAAGTATATCTGTCCAACTTGTTCTGTAATAAAAATCCTATTGGAATCATCATTGGGAGCGTTCAAGTATAACGGACGATCAAAGGATAAGTTTGGAAAGGCGTTTTCCAGACTATAAGTATAGTCAGCATTGGGAGTAGATCTGGGCAGGCTTAAGTAGAATACAATACTAATACCCAATCCAACTAAAATGATGATAACAAGGAAGATTATTCCTATTATTTTTTTTTTCAGTTTAAATCCCTCTTTATAAATTAGTTGTTAATTAATAGTAAGAATTACAGATTACCTAATATGTATCTAGCTTGTAGATTATAAAGATTAGCGGCAAAACGGTTCATTTCGAGAATAAAACTATTGATATTATTTACAGACAATAGATTTTCTAATCGAAATGGTACATGCATTTACCTCGCTAAAAAAATGAAGTTTTCGATAATAGTAATACCAAACCATTGTTTTAATTGATTTTTAACGAAAGAGTTAAAGCTCATAGTTTAATATTAAATCAAAACTTAGAAATTGTAACACATAACGATTGCTATACTTATGTTATTATTTGAACGAGAACAGCAAGTTGCTGAGATTGGAAATGTAAAAATGGGAGGTCAACCAGGTGAAAATCCACCTGTCGCTGTTGCTACTGTATTTTATGCGGCACACAAAGCGTTGTTAAATGAGAAGACGGGCAAGATTGACAAAACTCTTGTAGAGCAAGAAGTAAACGATTTTATGTCCATTGTAGACGAAACAGGTATGCAAGCGATAGTTGACGTAGTTGGAGGGTATCCAGAAGCGTTGTACAAAGAGTGCTTATACATTTCAAAGATTGTGGATTGCCCCTTTTTAGTCGATGGTCTTAACGACGAGAGTAGAGTGCCTGCAATGGGAATGCTTAGAGATGCTGGATTATTAGATAGAGCTATTTTGAATAGTATCGACGAAAACACATCTGATGAGAGTTTAGAAAAATACAAAGAGTATGGTGTTAAAAATTCAGTCTTATTAACATTTGGAAGTAAAGCTATTTTCCCTAAACATAAATTGGATTTGTTAAAAACCCACTTAATTCCATCTGCGGAGAAGGCGGGAATAAAGAAAGTTATCGTGGATACTGCTGTGTTAGATTTACCCTCTATTGCGATCAATTTCGAGACCACCAGACTAGTAAAATCTGAATTAGGATTGCCTACGGGATACGCTCCTGCAAACGCTATATACGGCTGGAGTTTCGTGAAGAAATACGGTGACTCTTCTAGATGCGGCGCAATCTCCTCTATTATGGTAAATTGCTTGGACGCTGGCGCTGATTTTGTATTGTTCGGTCCTGTGAAGTTTGCTAAGTGTATTGTTCCGTCAATGGCATTGAAAGCAGGAATAAATTCCTACTACAGGAAAAGAATCCTTCGAAAACCAATATCAGATAAAACGCCGTTTAAGCATATATTCTAAGAAATGTACCTTAGAAATAGGTCTTTAGTTCTATCTATAAAGACCCCTAAATGTTGATTAATTACTTCCTTTTTTATTTCATCGTCAACGAGAAATAAAATAAATATTTCGAAGTCAGTAATTGTTAGTTTTTTAAGAATTATTGCGGAATTTGCGATTTTAAATACTGCTTCCTCTTCTTGAAGTTTTTTAAACTTGGAAAAAATCTTATAGAGGAAGGTAAACTGAGGTGCTGTGATTTGAAACAAGTTTCTTAAGTCTTCGTTTCCTTCTCCTTCGTCGAAACTGTTGTATTGGGTAGAAACAAAAAGAGGATACGCTTTGGAAGAGTAGTAATCTGCTAATACTAAACCGTCAGTACTCAAAAACATGGATAACTTAATGTCGTATTGTTCCGAAAATTGCTCGAGATTATAATTAATTAATTCCCGATTAGGACTTAACTTTGATAATCCCGCAGAAAATGCTCTCAAGACGCTAAACACAGAAAATATGCTAGTAATGTAAAATTCTAAATCGGGATTATTGGTGATCTCGATTAAGCGCTTTTTAATTAGAGTAACATTTTTTTGTACATCATCCTTGTCGATCACATCAGGATCCCCTTTGGAAAAAATAAAAACTTGGGGGGTTTTCTGAGCAAAATCACTAAGCTTTATGTTAATGTTTTGTAGAAAATCAAAACTCTCCTCAAAACGATACCGATCTCTCAAATCAATAAAGTAAAAGATTAAGTCAGCTTCGTACAAATATATCTGAGATTTTAGCAGGTACTTCTCCCTAAGAGATTCTTGTCCACCAAGATCCCATAAAAGTATTGTGGCACCAAGCGTTTCGATAGAAGTTATTGAAGCGCCTCTAGTAGGTTTCAATCCAATTAACTTGGAGAATTTTTTATCGACTGTTAAAAGAAAACTTGTTTTCCCAGAATTATCCAACCCTATAAACAAGATTTTCATTTTTCTTTGAGCAGTAATGGGAGCCGTTGGGATTTCTTCTATTCGCTTTATTTCTTTTAAGAATTGGTAAAACAGAGGTTCTATATGTGAAGAGTGATATCCAATGGTTAAGATTTCGTGCTCAAGCTTTTCCATGTGCGATAACATTGCCTGTTTGATCCGCTGATTGTGGTCGTACAAGAAGCCTCTTTTTCCCTCTTTCACGAGGACGGATAACGCGCAAGGATGAATCTTGTCCATGTTTTTCGATTTCAATAGATGAAAATAGGTAAGAGAAGTTAGTTGAAAATCGGGATAGGGGATAATAGCAAAGTATTTTTTCTCGTTAACTTGTTGAGATTCTGATAGTGCCTTGTCGACAATCATTAATCCAAGATTTTTAATCGAGATCTGCATGTAATCCTTATATGAATATGTAAGGGAATCGTGTTTGCTTGGTGAAAAATCGTCACTCATTTTCGGATATACAAATAGCGGTTGCGGACCGGAGTCGTCGAAAATAGAAAAAACTAAGCTCTTAACAATCGAGGATTCAAGTAGTTCTTCTATTCTCAACTTTGACTCACGCTCTTAGTTTTTTTTTATCGCGGTAAATCTATATTTATTAATTGTTTTATAGATTTATATTGATTTATATTCTTTTGGTATGGGCTAGTTAATGTTAAGGCAGATAGCTAGAGAAATAAAAAAAAATCCGAATATAAAAGAAAAAAGAGAACTAAGCCCCATTATAGTATATGTAAAACAAAATAGTTTTAAGAGTCAGAGAATCCACAAGGATATGGGAGAGGACTCTGCGGCAATACTGAATAATAAAAACAACATGTTAACTTTGCTTACCACCGACAGGATAAAAACTAAATTCGTGAAAGAGTTTCCATTTGGTGCGGGATTTAGTTCTATTTTAGTGGGAGTAGACGATATTTACGCTTGTGGAGGTACTCCTTTAGCTTCAAGTGTTATTGTGTCTGCTAAAAGCGCTAACGATTGTAAAAAAATATTAGAAGGTATTTGCAGCGCGTCAAATCGATTTCAAGTTCCAATCATAAGAGGGCATACCAATACACGCGGAGGTGAATGTTACGAATTGAGTTCTACCTTAATAGGTGAAATAAAACAAGAAGATTACATATCGGCAGGGGGCGCACAAGATGGAGATGACATTGTTTTGGCTGTAGATTTTGATGGAAAAAGAGGTAAAGCGAGTAAATATTATTGGGACACCGTAACATATAAAACTTCAGAAGAAGTGCTTTCTAAAAGGCAATCCATGCTAGAATTAGCTAAGAAGCACCTGGTTAATTCTTCTAAAGATGTGTCTAATGGAGGGATTTTTGGTACCTTACTCCAATTAATTAAATATTCGGGTCTCAGCGCAAATGTAAATGTGAAGAAAATCGAAATTCCTCCTATTTTAAAGGAAATGGGGTATAAACTAGAAGAATACATTAAAATGTACTTAACGACATCGTTTTTATTAACAGTTCCATCTAAAAATAGCAAATCCGTTCTGGATCATTTTAAAAAACACCAAATACACTCTAACATCATTGGCAAAATAATGAAAGGACCAACTATCCTTAAAATAAATAATGGAGAGGAGTCAGTAGATGTTCTCAAGTTTTAAATATACTTTTAATTCAAAATTAATAATAACCATTAAGTAGCGAGGTTAAAAAAGTGAGTAGAAAAAAAGTAGTGTCGGTTATCGGGGCAAGCGATATCGATGAGGAACTAGAAAATATAGCAGTAGAAGTAGGAAAGTTGCTTGCAAAAAACAATTACGCAGTTGCATGCGGAGGATTATATGGAATAATGGAAGCAGTTTGCAGAGGAGCTAAATCTGAGAAAGGTTTGACAATTGGTATTATCCCTCACAAAGAAAAATCAGCCGCGAACGAGTTTGTGGACATCGTAATACCTGTACCGTTTTCTCAGGCGAGAAATATCGTTGTTGTGTTAGCAGGTGAAGCTTGCGTTGCAATTGGTGGTTCAGCAGGCACATTATCGGAGATGTGTTTTGCGTGGATATATGGAAAACCCTTGATCTCTATTTCAACTGTGAAGGGTTGGTCGTCAAAACTCGCCAACCAGAAAATTGATGATCGGCGCTCAGATCGTATTTATGGGGTAGAAACTGCCAAAGAAGTAATAGATAAATTGCGGGAGATTGAAAAGCAAGCGAAACCTGCTAGCTTTGAATTCAGTAGAGAGTTTTGATAGGATTTTTCAAATATTTTAATTATTGTAATTAACAGATAATTTTTGAATTTTATTCTTTTAATCGTTAAAGAGGAGTGTGAAAAATGGTCGATATTAGTGGGGGTGATGGTTCTTCTCTCGAGGAGGCTATTATTATTAGTAATTGCGACGATGTTGAAGGCGTAGACCAAGAATATTTAGAAATTCGTAGACTTTATGGGCATTTTAAGATGTTAAAACAATCTCTTTTAAATACTAAGGGAAGAGTCTACGATCAAATTGAATTACAAGTAGAAGGGGAGATTAAGGTGATGTTCTTTGACATTACCGACTTTTTTGGCAAAAGATATGATTTCCAAGACTATTGAGCTCAAAAAAAAGTATTGGTTCGGTAGGTTATATGCTGTAGGTTAAAATATCATTATTAACTTAGGACTTAATATCAATTGAGATAGATTTAAAAATTTGAACGCGCTATAATCATTTGAATTGCTTTAGAAATTCTTTCAAATATAAGAATATTAATATAAGTTTTGTGAGGTAAAGTGGAATACTTAAAACAAGATATATACGAGGATCATCAAAAGTTATTATTCACTGGTCTCGATGCTGCAGGTAAAACCTCTATTATCTCGGCATTACAGAGAGAGTGGTCTAAAATAGCAATTTTATCCCCAACCCGAGGAGCACAGCGTAGAATCTTCGAATTTTTAGGAAAGGATATATCAGAGTGGGATCTTGGTGGACAAGAGACGTATCGTATAGCCTATTTAAAAAATCCTTCCAAATATTTTGACAATACTGAAATTGCAATCTATGTTATAGATTTACAAGCAAAACCCCGGATTAAGGAGTCTATAGGGTATTTAAAAGATGTAATTAAACAATTCGTTGAATTAGAAATTGAGCCTATGATTTATGTCTTCTTCCATAAATACGACCCTGCGTTGGTAAGAAGCGCATCAAACGAAATGAAAACTTTAATCATTAATTTAAAAACCAAAATTAAAAAGGCTGTAAATTACGAAAAACTTTTCTTTTACCAAACCTCGATATACGATTTAGCTGCATTAATGAAAACTATGTCTGAAATACTCTTAGCTCTGTATCCTAAATCTGAGCTAATTGTCAAAGCTATTGAGGAATTTGCCAAAAAAGTAAAATCTGACGGTGTTTCGTTAATAGACAATAACTCGTTGCTTATTGCTTCATACCACAAAGACGAAGTTACTCAGAATACATTAACCGCTTCAATGCCGTATTTCCTCACTTTAAACGATAGTTTCGTGAACACTAACATCGCCCTACGATCAAAAGAGGATCAAATGCTAGTAAATAGGTTTAATAAATTCTTTATCTTCAAACAAATCATATTGCGCGAAACTTTTCCTCCTTATTACTTACTCATTATGAAGGATAATCCTAATTATAATATGGAGGACGTGGTTTCTTTATCTAACTTATTAAGAGAAATCTTATACAGTTAGATGCAGGAGTTTTTTAATTCAGTTAAAATCGAATAAAAATAATTATATATACGGATTTTATTATAAATTTTATAATAAATCACACAATTTCTTTTACGACTAAAATTGATAATCTGTTCTAACTGCGGTACTATCAACAGTGAAGGGGGAGGTAATATCTGTAGAAAATGCGGGGCATTACTTCCCGTTTCTAGTTCATCTAAACATAGAACTAATAGAAGACCTCAGCAATCAAAACCTAAAGCCGAAAAAACTCAATCTCAAAAACCCCTAGTATTAAACGAAATTCCAACTCAAAATTTTTTCAATAATAAACCACGTTCAGTTGAAAAGAAAGTTGAAGCTTGGTCTAACGAAGAGAGCGTCAAGGAGCCTTTGGATAAACCAGAAATTCTCTCAGAAGACGAAGAACCTAGTGAAGTTACATTTAAACCCGGATCCACTCAAGCGCAATCCGGAGAGATGTTAAGAGAAATAACCCCACAACCTTTCAAAGGGTCTTTAATCTCGTCTAGGGGGATGTATGGAACAGCAACTAAACCTCAACCTACACGAATAAAGCAGGAGGGTTCCGAGCCCCAAGAAAAACCCCCGCATACTGGTTCTAGCTTGGTGAGTAGTGTACCTTCAAATGAAAGCCATCTTCTAAAAAGAAAACAGCTAGAGGACGATATGACTAACGTACTCTCGTTTCTCTCAAAGAAAATAACCATCGAGGAACCTCAAGCTAAAGCGTACAAGCTTATACCCAAAGATTCTGAAAAATCAGTAGAAAACATCCCTCCATCAAGTATTAACGACATCTTGCGTCAGCTTACTCGATTAGATAGATATATTGAAGCTTCAGCAATAATAAAAGGAGACGGAACGATATTAGCTTCAGCAATTTCAAATAGAGTTTCTGATTCGCTATTTGCTACCATCGGACAAAATCTCTCCATGATTAGCAAAGACATTATTCAAGGATTAAGTGCAGGAACTTTATCTTCTATATCAATACGAGCTACAAGAGGAGTTCTAGACTTAGCCCCAATTGACAAGAAAAATCCACTGTTAAAGGATATGCTTTTGATCATATATTCACATGCAAAAGTTAAAAGTGGGATAATTTCTTTCGCGGTTGGACTGATTAAGAGGCAATTAAAAGAATATATGGGTATGCAGAAAGCTTAGAGCTTAAGAATTACGAAAAAAGCTGTTTTTGAACTATTATTTTCTTAACCTTGATGATTTTAAACTGATCCATGAATAATTCTAATTCCTGAAGAAACGCGTTTAATCTATAGACAGATACTAATGGAACATGATTTAAATTAAGCCTATATGAATTTTCTTCTAAGGTCACCATTATTGGAATAAGATTTAACGGTAAAAACTTGTTAGAAATTGGACAGTTTAATTTGCTTTGAATTAAATTAGAGAGGATTTCAATATTTTTCTTTAATGCTATATTTCTTCGAAGTTGCAAGTCAGCAGCTTTATTAATAGCACCAAACGAGTCCTTGTTCCTCCATTGTTTAGCGTCTATAACTAATAGGTTATTATTATAAAATCCAATGACATCGATTTCGTATCTTTTTTGAGAAGTATGATATTTAAAATCTGACTTATCCGAAAACCTGAAGTTTCGCATGGTTTTATAATTGTTTTTAATTAGAATTTGTTCGATTAACGATTCGAAATTTCTAAAATCAAGTATTTTCGATAGATGGGATATGTCAGAATCAAGAAATGTCATACTTTCCATTATAAAACCAATTTTATTTATCGAGAGGTGCCCCCAACGCTCCTTTTTAATAAAAGGAAAATTATCCAAAAAAAGCTCAAGTTCTCCCTTGTCAAATCGATTGAAGAAAGCGAATTCAGAGATCTTTTGCCAAACCTCGTTGATATCCTTATCCACTTTGCTTAATACTTTGTAAATTTCGCTAAAAAAATGTTTAAAAAGGGAATAGTCAAAATTAGAACTCATAAAGAATAAATAAGATCTTAGTTAAAAATAAAAAAGAGAGTACAAATTTCTTAAGTTGCCATGAAAAAATTATTGCCGCAAGTTTTTAGGACGGAGAAAGAAATAGCCAATTTTGACCCACTTAAAATTCAAAATAGCCTTATTAAAGAAACTGGCTTAAGTGAGCAAGTTTCGAGGGAAATAACGGAAAAAGTCGTACGGAGAATCGTTAGTTCAGGTATACGATTCTTATCAGGCCCTCACATCAGAGAGATCGTATGTTCTATTCTTTCAGAAAACAACTATGAAGAGGAGCGTAAACTATATACTCGAATCGGAATGCCGCTTATGGATTACGAAGAACTATTTCAATCAAAATTGCTTTCGCAAAAGTACGATTTAATCAATCCAGAAGTCATTAGGCATATTGCAGTAAACCAATTAGCTGAAGAATATGCGTTACTTAGGTTGCTTGATGATGCAGAGTCTAAAAGTCATTTATCTGGAGATATTCATATTCATAAACTGGAATTTTTTGACTCTTCACCAATGCTAGAAATATGGGATCCGAGAGTGGTTATAGCTAATGGAATTTTATACGATACAAAAAGTAAGAAAGTATTCGAATCTGGCAATTCTTTAAAGTCTATTCTAAATGTAATATCAATTTGGTTAAATTTAATGAGGAATGAGGTCAGTTGGTGTTTAGGATACTCGTTTCTTGCTACCTTTTTAGCTCCAATAGTTAAAAGTATGACAGATGAGGAGATTGAATTAGAACTTTACTTATTTTTTAAAAAAATAGACCTAATGAGAAGTTTAAGCGGTCCAAATAGGCATGAATATTTGTTTATTTTTAGTTTGGAAATTTTAAAAGAATTAACAGACCAGTACGGCGAATTTAGAGAAGAACATTTAAAAGTTCTCAAAATTGTATTAAGAACTCTAATAAATCTTGGATCGATTGAGTCTCACTATATACCCAAGATACTTCTTATTTGTAACTATAACTCATTAAGTTCTGTACCCCAAGAACTTAGCTCCTTGATTTGTGATCCTTCTCTTGGTTCAAAGTTGTATTTTATGATGTTAGAAGGAGATTCTTTAAGGCAAATATTCCCAAAGATAGATTTCACGAGTAAGAACCTTCTAAACTTTGGTATAGTTCAACATATATCAATTAATCTGCCTCGAATCGCATATAAAGCGTCCAATCGAAAATCTTTTCTGTATTTACTTCAAAATCAATTTGAAACTATTTGTAATATCCATATCAAGCGTAAAAGAATATTAAATTCGCGAATTAATTCTGGGTTATTACCATTTAGCGTAACAGTATTTAATGACGAGGTCGTCTTAGAAGAAAAAACCTTCTCTATAGAGTTAATTGGATTTGAAGAAACAATTGAAATTTTACATAAAACAGAGGGTTTCGAGTTAGGTTCAATTGAAGATTTGGAATTATATGTCTTAAAATTCGTTGTAGATTCCCTAAAGCGATTGTCAACTCAAAGGAAAATAAAGTTAAAGCTGGCGTGTTTTGGTCTTACAACTGATGCCCGAAGATTTTTCGCTTTAGATAGTACACACTTTTCTAAGAAACTTGCTAATCATTTTGAAAAAGAGTCAAATAAATACTCAAAATTAGTTTTTCGAGCCAATACTGAGTTTTCAAGCCAAAAGGAAAAGCTTGAAAGCTTTACTACTACTTTATCAAGCGTGGGATTAGGAATCCCCGTAGAAAAGACTCTCGACCGAAAAGAATTTAACCCAATTGACATGTTAAAAGATCTTTCGATAAAGACCAGTGCGATAACTTTTAATTTTAAGCAAAAAAAAAAGATTCAATAATATTGTCGAATTTAATAGAACACAGATAATAAGATAACAGAATTTAAATTTCTATAACTTATTCTTAAAATATAAAACATCCCTAAAATTATAATATTCAAATACATGGCACAAGATAGAATACGGGAGATCACAAAGAATGATCGATAATTCCAACCTTATCAAGAGCATTGTACTCTCTATTTTTAACGAGGATGGACCCACTCCCATAGTTTATTGGCCAAACAATCTCGATGAAACAGCGCGTCTACTTATTGCGATGAAGACCATATCGCTCTTAATGGGCGATTCAAAATATCAAGACGGTGTTGACATTGATGGAATTAATTATTTTGGCGTTTTACCCTTTCCAGATATTAATTTGATAGGACTAACCTACTTTTTTCTAATATCCGATGAAAATGCTAGAGGACACGCCAAGGCAGCGACAATAACAGTGTTAATTAACGAAACGAAATCCACATTCTTTTACCAAAATATGAAATATTTATCAATTTTGATGGATAAAGCATCTACTCAAATCCAGGCGGCGGAAACATTAGAAGAGACTAAACAAATAATGAATGATCTTAAAAGCGAATTGTTTACATTTACCAACGAGATAAAGGATCCCTATAGTACTAAAAGAAAAATCAAAATATTATTCACCGGTCTTGATCGGGCTGGTAAAACAAGTTTTCTATATGGTGTAAAGAAAAGATACTCCGAAATAATCAAAACTTTACCAACAAAGGGAGTTCATCGCTCAGAGGAAAATGTGTTCGCAGAGCAAAACTCCACAATATCAATTTGGGATTTAGGAGGGCAGATGAAGTATAGACAAAAATACTTCGAGCAGAGTAAAATCTACTTGTACAATGTGGATTTAATGTATTTCTTTATAGATATTCAAAACACGGAAAGAATACCTGAAGCTATAGATTTGCTTAAAAAAATTTTACACTCTTTAAAGGAATTTCAAGAATACCCGCCTATTATCATCTGCTTAAATAAGTTCGATCCCGACATTCAACAATCAGAGGAAATTCGACTAAATGTTCTCAGAGCTACTGAGCAAATCAGCCAATTATCCAATAAATTTTTTCTAAAAATATTCCAGACCTCGGTGTTTATTCATTGGTCGCTAATTTCAGCGTACTCCTACGGATTATCTCAGTTGAGCCCTAATCGCGAGCTATTTCGAACCCAGTTAAAGCGGTTATCGCGGCAAACTAATTCTGACGCTTTGCTTTTACTTAACGAAAATGGAATAATATTGTCCAATTATTCAAAAGATATGATTTCAGGAAAAGTGTTTGAGATTTCTGCCCCTCACTTTCAAACACTGTACAAAACCTTTAAGGAATTCAAGTTGCTTAAAAAGGATTTTATAATATCCTCCGGAATTTCTCAACAATCAAAAAAATTAGTATTTAAAAAAATAAAGGTAGATAAATACAACCTTTATCTGCTCTTCTTTATGGACAAAGACTTTGGAATAGAGAGGATAGAAGAGAGTTTACCTACCTTTTCCAAAAATATAGTTGATCTCATAAATACTTACATTTAAATGTTCCGTTCAGTATTTTCTCTTTTTAGTGACAACCACTATTGCTACTAATGCAATTATAATTGCGCCACCCACAATGGTTGCAAGCAAAATTTCAGTGAGATAATTTGAAAGATCGATATCCCAATTTCCTTGTGGAGTATCGGGTTCAAATGTTGTTTCTATTACTGATACATCTAAATGATACTCCCATTCGTAGACTGCTCCCGCGTAGAATGCGATAAATGGATTTGCAAATTCGCTAACAGGTTGGGTCAGAGGATCAGAAAACCATTCCCCGACATTGAAGTTAAATCTTAGGTAATCGATTCGGTTAAAGTAATTAACTTCTTTATTCCAAGTCGGATCACAGGCAATCCAGCCCACCCCGGGTACATAATATTCCATCCAAGCGTGTCCAAGTATATTTCCCGCCTCACTTGAGGAACTACCGAATTCCCAGGAATCCCCAACTTCAGGCTTAAGTTCAGGATTTAACGAAACTAGCATTCCAGTGACCTTTCTAGCGGGAATTCCTTGAATTCTCATTAATGTTATTGCTAAACTTGCGAACTCCGAGCAATCTCCCTTTTTATTTTGATAAGCCCACAGAGCGCCAAGTTCCTGAGCGCCTAAAGTATCATTATACTCAAGATAGTTACTCACCCAGTTGCATATTTTTTCTGCTTTTTCAACGGGATTATCTGAAGGATCTACAATACTATTTGAAACCGAAATTAGTTGCGGATTGTCTTTTTCGTAGTATTGCTCGGAATTTTTACAATATAGCTCGTGAAATATATCATTTGTGTCGTATGGTTCAATGTCAGAGTCAGTTATGTTAGAAAATACTATTTGGTTTAATTTAACATGATAATGTTGAGTCAATGAGAGGTGTTCTGAAGGATTTAATGTGGCTTGAAAAGAATCGTATGTATTATTATATTGGTCAGAAAATCCTTTTCTTAATTCCCCGAGATCATAACCTTGAATATCGTTTAGTAGGAGCATGCCTTCTTGGTAGGGGGGACAATAAGGAGAAAGAGGAGAGTCTGGCGTTCGATCATTTAACCTTGAGTGTTTGATATAGTAATTTCCAGGTCCCGATATATGTGTAAGTGACAAAGTAATATTAGCGGAGTAATTTACACTTTCTCTTATAGAAAATTTTGAAGTCCCCATAATCGACGATTGGCGTAGATCACTAACGATAAACATGTAATTATCTGAAGGTAAGCAAAGTGTTAGTGTTATTAGAAGAAGAACAAAAATATTTGACTTTTTCATTTTACATTTATTTTTTTATTTTAAATTAGAAATATAAATTCGAATTTTTATTTTTATTTTAAAATCGTAAAAAGTATAAGATTCTGAAATTTGATATATAAGATTTATTTGATCGACGCTGATAATGGTATCTCATTGTTGGAATCAACTTTTAAAGATTTTAAGAAGTTAAGTTTTGAAGATAAAATTTTGCCAAAGTTTTTCAACTATGTAAATCAAATCATCGATAGTATTCACGAATCTATGGCTAAGGGTCGTAATATAAACGAGATCATTAGAATTTTAGAATCGGAATCTTCTATCATTGTTATTTATTACCATCCGTTATCGAGAGTTCTCTTTTGTACGATATCAGATGCAGATGACGATACTGAGAAAATAAAGGAGATTATCACCAAATTAGGCAAGCGATTTTGGAAAAAACACCGTCCTGATTTAAGATTATTTCGCTCAACAACTAACAAAAGTAGTTTTTTAGCATTTCAAGCGGACTTAGAAAATTTAACTATGGGAGGACGAGTGGCAGAATCTTTTCCTAGATTATTAGTTATTCAAAATGTATTAGAAAAAGTATTTTCGATGGGAATTATAAACGATGTAGAGTATAAAATCGCTTTGGAGTGCACTGGAAGCAACTCTCCATTAAAAATATCTAAAATCTTTAATAAAAATCGTTACGAAATAGCAGAAGTTCTTAAGAAATTGGAGCAATTAGATCTTATTACATATTGAAACTTCTATGTTTGGAATTAGTAACAAAGGATTATTTTCGTATTTAGTGTGCAATTTAACTTGGCTCCTATTCGCCTAAATATTATCGAAAAAAATAAAAATTTTAGTTGGTTTTAATCCTTAATATACAATTAGACTTTATAGTGATATATAAGTGCAAAGTAAACAAGCCGCGGTTATAAAATCGCCCTCAGCTAAACATCATCTCCGAAAAGGTAAGGGATTTTCGCTAGGAGAAATAAAGAATTCGGGATATAAAATTTCTTTGGTAAAATCAATGGGTATACCAATTGATAACTTTCGAAAAAGTGTACACGAAAGCAATGTAGAACTGTTAAAACAAATTGAAACTCCCGAGCGCAAAAATGGCCATCGATCTCCGTTTATCAAAAAAGAGAAGAAGAAAGCTGCTTTTATAGCTCAAAAAATAACCAAGAAAAAGCCGATTCAAAAAGAAGAAAAACCCGAGCCATCAAAACCCAAGAAAGTAAAGAAAAAGGAGAAGGTCAAGAAAAAACCAGTCGTCGAGGAAACACCAGAAAAGGTTGTTAAGGAGAAGCCCGAAAAAGGGATTGCTTTAACGGAATTATCAGGACTTGGACCAGCCACTGAAAAGAAGTTTATCGAACTTGGAGTTAACAATGTGCAAGACCTCCTAGATGAAGCCCCTGAAGAGTTAGCTCCCTTAATTAAAGGCTGTTCCGAGGATAGGATCAAAAATTGGATTGAAGAAGGAAAGAAAATACTCGAGGAATAATTGAATCGTTTACAATAAATCGAATTCCTCTTAATCTTCTAACCTCAATTATTTAGTGACGGTTTAGATTTTAATAAGATCAAATTACCAATTACATTAAAGAAAAAACACCATGCAATACAATTATTATGTTTACGAAAAATCAGAAGTTTCGATAAGACTTAACAAAGTACCAATATGGTTCGTTGAAAAAGCGTTTACAGGAAATCAAGTGTCCGGTCAAATTAGCTTACACACTCAGAACATATATGACGAGATCTGGGGAGCAATGGGACGAATTGACATTGAATGGGAAAAAAAGGGAAGGTTCGAGTATTTACACGCCCGTGAAGTTCAGAAATCGATCGATATGTATAACGCAATTAAGGTAGTGGTTACGGATAAAGAAATCGATTGGGTACGAAGCCATGAATTCTCTATCTGGTACGGGCAGCGCACTAAAATGGTGAGAAAGCGAGTGTATCCTGAACAACACATCCATGCAGTTTTCTTCTGCGAGAATACTGAACGACAATTTGACCTTCACTCAACCATTATTCGCGAGCACTACGAGGGTTTCAAACCTTATGTGTTAGATGCGATGAAATCAATAATTTGTCATTAAGTTATAGTGCTACTGCCTAATTTGGCTAAAACAAAAAAGTTATCCTTATTTGTTGTTCCTCCTTTCTTTAAAAGACATTCGATGTTAAATCCAGATAATAGTTTCAATAATTCTTTTTTGGAGAAAAGGTGATAAAATCTATCAATTTTCCTGTTTTCCTTCGGTAGGATCCAAGGAATTATAATGTCGCCAAACTCGATTAAACCTTTATTTTTCATATACTTTTTAAACCAAATTCTCTTAAATTTGTCTTTTATGAACACTATCTTGTACTTCCTTTGCCATCTTCGCCAAACAGTTAAAATTAAAGTTCCATTTGGCTTCAATGATTTTTTAAGCTGAGATATCACTTTAAATCTATTATTAAAAGTCTTTATATGGTGGACCGAAGCCACAGAAACGCATATGTTTATTGAGTTCCTTCTTAAAGGCAGATTTTGCATATCCGCTAAGATTAAATTGATATTTAAACACTCCGTTTTATTAGTGATTTCATTTTCTCTGATTCTTTGACGAGCTAAGTTCAAAAATTCTATGGATATATCAACACCAATAAGTTTGGTTTTAGAAGACATAAATAGTTCGAAATTTCTTCCGTTTCCACAACCCAAATCCATTATTGTACCAATTAACGAGATTCCCAAAATCGATATATGCTTTAGAAAATCACTCAGTGCGAGCCATGGCCTTTTTCTTTTTAAATGGTAATCAGAAGCTATTTTGTTGAAGTAAACCATTTATAACAACTAAAAAAATCCAGTAATTAATATTTAATATTAGAATGACAATATTTAATATAAGGATAAGGGATTGCTCTTTAAAATGCAAGATTTAGCTGAAGAAACTATATCCAAAGCATATTCATTTATTACCAAGAGATTTAAGAACAGGTCAGAGGAATTTTACCAAAACATTTACGATTATCTTTTAGATTTATTTAGGTATAAAAAAATTGATTTGGAGTTCGAAATTCTAAACGTTCGAGATCCAACAATTCAGAAAACACTTGAATTAATGAACAAAATAGTCAAGATCGGACTATCTACTATCGGGATCTCTCAATTTTTCCTAGATACTCTCGAAAAAGAATTCTTAAAGTATAATTTATTAAAGCCCAATGAAACTACAAGATCCTACCAAGATTATTTTGAGAATGTATTGAAGAAATACACAAAAGTAGTTCTAATTCTCATTTTAATACAGTATTTTTACGATATACACATTGACTGGTTCGATAGTATTGATTCTTTTGACTTATTTCCGAGATTATTTTTACCCGAATTGAATGCAATTAAGAAAGAATACAGATTTGAAGAAGATTTAAACTCAAACGAATTAAAAGCAATTTTCTTTATTAATTCAAAAATCATACAAAAAACAATCGAATTAGTGTATGAATTTAACAGGAAAGAACCTGCTGATGTTCTTTCGAAAACACAGATAAGTATGGAGGCAAAAATTCAAAGTGAGAAATCAGAGGATAATATTATATCAAACCTGGCAGAGGTTAAAAGCGAAAGCATCAGTATTTTAAGCAAAAAGCCAATTCAACCATTAAACTTTACATTGTCAAAAAACCTAAAGCTTGGAGAAAACTACAAGAAATACATTGCGGGACTAATGAAACAAAATGAAAATACAAATGACACTGAAGAGCTTTACCATTTTGATTTCTTACTCTTTAGACACCCCCCCTCGATAGATCACATTCTCAATATACTCAATGTTAATAACGCGAATTTTATTAAAGCCAAACAAATTTATAACAAAAAATTCGACATTGAAGAATTATTTCATTTTACCTCTATTTTAGCACTATTGTGCATTCAAAATCCGTTTGAGGATAATGAGATATCAGAAATATTAGAATCGAATTTAAACGAAGGGTTTTTTAAAACTGGGCGTGAAAAATTACCCTCTCCTCAGGAAATATTTTATGGGCTCTCCATAGTCAATATTTTGGGATTGAAAGAATTACTCGATAGAGTAGATTTCAACGCTATTAACACTGTATTGCAAGAATGTTTAACTACTAAGGACATTTTAAACTTTTCCCATATGTATTATAGCATATTAAGTATGGCTCAAATTCCGAATTCCAATTATAATTTATTTGACGCAATTAATACCAATTTAGAGAAAAGTGATAACTTTTTCCAGTTTCGGAAAGATGTCGTCAATATCGACAACATATTCTATAAACTAAGCGTTTACAAAATTTTAAATCGCTTTAAAGATATCAAGAAAAAAGAAAGCTTATACTTGGAAATTACAGAGAAATTTTTAGGTAAATATCCAAATGAGATGAACTTATCTCAGATGGCTAAAGTGTTATTATGTACTAATCTTTTACAAGAAACCGAAAAAAATGTGTCTGTATTCGAAGATGTGTTTACTCATCTTAAAGAAAGTGTCTATTTTTTTGACATCAAAAAAAGTCAGAATCTTTTTAACTGGCAGCAAGATAAAGTTGCTTTTAAAATAGAGCTGAGGATGCTTTATTGGATATTACTCGCATTAATTTTCACTTACCCCAAAAACTAAACATTAAGAAAAGGTAAATCTTTAAAATAAAGCAGTTAAAGGTTCTCAATGTGAAGATTAACTTTTCTAAATTTAATATCTTTCCATAACAGCGAGGCAAACATTCCTATCATTAAAATTAGCAAACTATTAAGCAGGATTAACTCAAAGATCATCTCGTTGTACATATTAAAGTAGAGCACCACTTTTCCTTCGGTACCCCCGAAAATGAAGGCCCAATAGCAAAAATAAGTCAAAAACACACATGACATAATTCCATATATCCCTATAAAAACCTATCTCCCTATTGACATGAAGTTTATCCACTATCCCTGTTTATAGATATTGAAATAAACTACGTTTATTTCTCTTATTACTAATAATAAAAGTATGATTTAAGATTTGAATAATATATAAAATTTCGTTATCCTAATACGAAAAAAAGAACGAATAATTACACTATTATAGGGTTATTGTTGCAATTACGCTAAATTTTTTCTTTTGATAGTTTCTTCTCTAATTCTAAAAGGGTTACTACAAAATTACGCGCATTAGGGGTTATTTTGTTGTCCTTAACCGCCATATTCCAGTTTTTAATTAAAATGTTGTTATCATTCGTGTGTTCAATTGTCTCTTTTCCGAGAATAATCCACTGCTCCTCGTTTATCAAGGGGGATTCTTTGCTTATCCCTGGACAATAGGATTTTCCCTTTTCTGTATAGGATAAATGTATTTTTGCCTTGCTTCCATTGCGTTCGTTAAATATAATTTTAAAGGAAAAAGGAAAAGTTCTACAAAAATTAGGTCTTAATTTATAAATCAAACATCGTTTTTCTTTGTCGTTGTAAAAATAACACTTTCCGGATTGATCTTTCCTAAGCCCTATAAAAGATAAGCCATGTTCAGTAAATATTGGAGGAACAACCATCTTGTTTAGTTGTTCTTCAGAAGGTTCTTCTTCGAAAACATAAAATCCGAGAACTTCGAGAATCTCATCGACGGATAAATTTAAGCCGTTCTTTAGGCGATAAATGTCCGTATAAGTAAGATTTACGAGAGTATTTTTATCAAAGCAGCATTCCCCACAATGTACACACTCAAAACGAAATTCTTTTTTGGGTTCCTTCTCGGCCATTACTAATACTAAAGTTACTTCATTATTCTTTATACTGGTTTAGGTACATAAGGAATTACGATTTTTCTAGTAATTAAGTTTTCAATAGCTTCAATTATAACATTGCGATTCTCCCCGTAAATCACATTAAAAACATCGGAAAAGTCGAATGGTTTCTTGCCTTTAGCTATCGCGTAAACCACATTTAACACCTGCGTTTCCATCGAAGTTAACTCTGCTTCTTTTTTGTTCATAGCGATATAATCCGCACTGTTTAGAGTAAATGTTTCTTTGTAATACAGCTCGAAGTACTCATTTATTACCTCAGGAACGGGTTCGTCGAATTGGTCGATATTTCCATCCCAATCATTAAGCATATCCCCTAATTTTAGCATCATCGCCGTTAGTAGATAACCTGCTTGTTCCTTTAACCTATTAGAAGCTCTCTCTTTTAAAATAAACACGATTCTTACCGATTCTTTATCTGCGATAAGACAATAGAAGTACTTAAAGTCTAGTTCAATGATTTTTTCCATAATTAAGGTTTCGTCAACATCCTTAACATCTTTTATATGTTTCGTTTCTTTCTTAAATTCTTGACTAATACTAGTTATTGCTTGTATAAAACCCGCAAATAATTCTTTTTTCTGCGATTCTAAAATCGAATAACTCTTGAGGTATATTGGGATTCCGCTAAGTTTATGAATAACTACGATGGCTTGGATGTTTTCGAGATCTCTAAACCTTTGAGTCTTTGCGAGCAGTTCAGATTCTTTCTTCCGCTTTTTTGGGAGAAGGATATATGATCTATAACTTAAGGCTCCTAATACTCCAACAACCACAAGTAATCCTGCCAAAATAACCCAAAACAATTGAAATGGTGTTTCTCTTTCAGATATTACGACTACAAAAGAAATTTGCTTAGTTTTGAACAAATTGCCTTCTTTCGATATAGTGAGAGTAACCGAATATGAACCTTTAGTCAATTGATTAGTATTTAACTTAAATGAATATATTCCTTCATCTGTTTCGTTTAAAGTACCTAAACCAAATTCCCAAGAATAGGTAACCTGCGCTCCGGAGATAAGCTCACTCCTTCCCATTTCAGTCAAATTAATAGTGATGATTGCGTTTTCTCCTAAGAAAATGTCGAGAGAATCTGTAAAATTAACTGTTTCGGGATTAAACTCAATCTGATTTACTTTTATTTGAAAAGCAAATTGAGTAGTTTGGTAGTTGTCTTTTTCAAAATTAAGATAAATATAGTTTAATCCTAATGAAAACTCCGAATTGGAACATTTTATCGTGAGATTATACCATGATTCACTGATTTCAGTGAAATTTTTGGAATATTGTTCTAGTCTAAATGTTAAATTACCTTCAGATAAATATTTTGACTCAGTAAGAGCAAAAATTCTAGCAGAAATATTAATTTCGTCGTTAAAATTAACTTCTAATAAACTATTTTCTGAAATTTCTTGAGAATTTACCAATACCGAAATATTTAATTCTTGTTCCCTCACAAGAATTTGAAAAGAAAAAGTACTAGTCGTATAGTTCATCATCTCAAATTGCAATATTGCATTATTAGCCCCTTGTGAGAAATGTGATCTAGTAATTTTTAATGTACCTGTATACCAGGTATCTGAAGTTTCAGCCATAACCATTTCGTACTGTTGGCTCACAAATTTCACGGAAGCTCCTGAAAGATAGGCTTCATCTATATACGCATAAGATCTTAAGGCTAAACTAAGAGTTTCTTCGTAAGAAACTTCAATGAGAATGTCCTCTTGTATAGGATTTGAATTAATGTATGCAAATAGGTCAACAGATTGTTCACTTACAAATAATTGAAATGAAAATGTTGTAATGGAATAATTACTTAATTGGAATTGTACATATACATTGTTAATTCCCGTGGTAAAATTCAACGATGAAATTTTTACGGATATAGTAAACCAATCATTTAATTCTGAAGGTAAGCTTACATTGTAATTCTGGGCATTAAAAGTTAACAATCCATCATTTAGGTATATTTTCTCTCCCTTAGCATACACTTGCGCAGAAATATTAATTTCCTGTTTATACATGACTTGATAAAGAGAATTCACTGAGATCTTTTTTGAGTCTAAGTATACCGAAAGGTTAACAACTTGTTCACCTACTAATAATTGAAACCTAAATCTTTCGGTTCGATATTTATTCTGTCCAAAATTAAGATATATATCGTTTAATCCTGAGCTGAAATTATTCGATGAGATGATTATTGATATATTAAACCAGTTATCTGGATACAAAGTTATATTTTCGTAATAATTATCGCTATTTATCGTCAAATTACCTCCTGATAAATAAACTTTATCTACTTCACCCATTGCACGAACAGAAAGGTTTAAACTTTCCTTAAATGAGATTTCTTCTAATGAATTTTCCTCGATTTTTGTATTTTTAACATATACAGATAAATTTACTGATTGTTCGATGATTTCAAACTCAAATATATCAATTTGAGTTTCATAATATGGTGCTGAAAAGGTGAATTCTATCTGATTGGAGCCTAAATTACTTATAGAACTACTATTTATTTCTATGGAGTAATGTCCATCAAGATGATTGTAAATAGAGTAATTATTTTCACTTATATTAAGATCGGTTTCTGCATATTTAATTCCGACTCCATTCGCATCTTCATATAAAAATTTTATAGTAGTATTATCGTGTAATTCAATTTGATTTTCAAATGAAACTCTATGGAGACTAGTAGCATTGTTTATGTTTACTAATAGAGTTAAATTGTAATTTTCAAAACCCTTTTTGGAAGCGTTAATGAATATCTCAAATTGACCATTTGAACCTATATCATCTGATGTATCAATGGTTGCTTCGTAAATTCCAAGTGAAGCATTTTCAAAATACTCATTACCGCTACTTATATTGTATGAAATCACCGCACCTAAGATTGGTTGTGAATTTTCAAAGTCGTATAATTCTACTTTTAAGGGGATAATATCGCCTAGATAGCAATCTGTTGTGAGATCTGATATAGCATCATGCGGTTTTAATAATGAAACGGTAGAATTATGATTAAGTATAAACGAGGATTTAACACCTCCTAATGCCGTTCCATTAGACCATAGGATTGTATATGTATATTCTCCGCCAGTAGTATTTGTAGGACCGAAACTAAAGAAAGATGAATTAATATATCCATCATTTAAAGGAGTAGGTGTTATATTTTCTTCATAGTAAATAGTTCCATTAGGATGATATATAGTCAAGTTTACATCGTGTTCTGCTAGATTGGGAGGGATATCGTTAGAGTAATTAATCTGAGTCTGAATTTTAGTAAATTGACCGGTACGAAAAGTAAAATTTCCCCATTCACCATTTTTGTAATTTTTTGTATTTGTAATATTTATGTAATTTGGCGATTTGCATATAATTGTCCACCAGCCAGTGTTAATAGTATTGTCTTCTGTAATGTTTATGTAGGAGTCTCCAGGATTGCCTCCTTCGAAGGAGATTAAGTTTGAATATTTATCGTAGACACCAACGCATTCCCAAGATTCTATTTTAGATATATTCATTGTAAAATCGCTGTAATATGACGGTTTATAGAACTCATGCAGAAATTCCCAAAAAATTGTACCATTATCCATTATCCTATAATTTACTCCTTCGTCGTAGATTTGATTAACATAGGATTTTGCCTCGTGGTATCCATAGATAGTAGTATTTAAGGCAAATGTTAAGTCAGGAGAGGTAGTGTTAAAGGTTAATATAATCTCGTTATCCTTAAATATTGGTTGGGGATTATGATTAGATTTACCCCATTCTAATCCCTTATCAATAATTTCTTGATTTATAGTCAAATTAACATAATCCGAAGTAGTATTTGCGATTGCTGTTAAACTTAAGGAAATATTATCAAACCATAATATGTTTCCAAATACATCTTCAAAACCAGTATAAGTAACACCTATATCTCCAACCCATTTTAATCCTATGCTAACATTTAGTTCTTGATCTTCAATATCTCCAGATTCAAATATATTAGTTAAATTATTCCAGAGGTACATCGGAATCTGACCAGTAGAATGCCATTGATGTTTACCTTGTTCAATAAGATCTATCATACCTTTTGAATAAACTTTTTTGTCGTTTATCTCAAAAAATAAGACTATGTCGTTGGTTGCCATCCCAAACTCAATGTAATAATCAAAACTTATGGAAGCATCAACGATATTACCCCTAGGGACATTGATATTTTCTTGATAAAGTTCAGAATAAGTATCTTCCCAATAGGTAAAAGATTCTGTATCATCATAATCTCCGTGATATCCAACAAACAATCCTATAGCGCCTCCCATTTCACCAAATCCATAAGTATTAGCCCCGTAGACTCCATTTTTTTCCCAATTAAATGACCAAGAATTATTATTAAGGTAGAACTCAGATGATGCGTTGATAAATTCATAGTGATCAATTATATAACCATAATAGTTATTAGTGACATAATTGGATTGGTAACAGACATAAATTGTATCCCCTGAAATCCAAGGAGAATAAAAGTCAAGTCTTTCCCCAGTAGCTTCATAGTATTCATAAACACTTGAATTATATAGATAGATATGATCAGAGGAGTGAAATGATATATTAATGAAATGTGCTCTAATATAATAAGCACCAGATTCAGTAATCGTATTATCCGGATCTAATCTATCTCTACCATCCTCATAACCATAATGGCTACTCTCATATGTATCATACTTACGAAAAATACTAAAATTTTGAAATCCACTATTATTTATCCAATTTCTCGTATCTTGAAGGTCGAAAATATCAATTTCAACTTTGGTTGCGTTCCAATCATTATCTTTATCAATAAAAAAAGATGTATTTTTTTCCGCTTCGTTATTTAACGATATTTCTTGATTTACATTATACAAATTTCCAAAATCAGTAATATTTAATGCAGTTTCAGTTCCCTCAATTAACACATCACTAGATGAAGATTTTAAGTTTATCCCATTATTCATATCGTTTTCTCTTAATTTGGAAATTTCTTCTCGATTAAGATTAAATAACGAAGAATAATTTAGATTTATACTTGAAGCAAATATGATTAAAATTAAATTAAATAAAACAACTATTTTCTTAAGTAGATAGAACTTACTTTTTTTCGAAACTTGCAATTGACTTACCCGTGACTATACTAAAAAGTAAAATATTGAATTATTAATGTATTTCTAGTTTAAAAAAATACCTATGTAGTTCTAAATACTTAAATACTATGTTTAAAATAAAGTAATACTAATAATTGAGAAACATATTTAACAGAATTAAACAATTTAGTTTAATTTGGTAAGATCTCGTCTTTAAGTTGCGTTAGCACGATCTTTTTTTCATTTGAGCTTAATTCGGAGATGTCATTCCCTAATGTATTGTAAATGTCAGGGGGAATGTTCTCAAACAAGTTAATGATTAAAATTAAAGCGTTTGTCACAATCTCTTTTTTCTGAGACTTCTTAAGAACTTTCATGAGTTTGCTATAGGATTTATACTTCCATAACTCAATATCTTGTGGTGTTAGCTTCTTATCGTGGAATTTTTCTAGAATATTGAAATAGCATTCCAATTCTTCACAATTTTGAGAATTGTTACTTACTAAACTCATTACTAAAGTACCGACCCCGTTATTTTATAGATATAAAAACAAACTTAAAAATTTGTTTACTCAAATTAATAATCATTATATTAATATAAAAATGTCATTGTTTTGCGAAATGTGAGTATGTAAGCATCGTACAAAAGAAGCACTCTGGGCATTGTTGTGTACACGATTGGGATTAATTTGTACACACAAATCTATGAAATTCTCGAGATTGCAAAATTAATTATACTATACATTATTGAAGTATGATAAGTCCCAAAATAAATTAATATCTTAAAAGAGTAGAAATTTTTTGGTTTTTAAAATAGATTAAAGGCGATGTTTCACACTCTCTCTAGCTCTTGTGGGACATACCCATAGCTATCGAAGAAGGATCTACGAATTTGTTCGATAGTGTATTGCTGACTCTGTGCTCCAAGGGTTTCTACCACGAATGTACCGATAATTGATCCCAGTCTACAAGAATCTAACAACGACATGTTCAAGATTAATCCTGTCAATATTCCCGCTCTATACCCATCCCCTGCACCGGTAGAATCGAGAAACTCCTTGGGCTTAGTTATTGGGATCTCGAATTCATATATTTTCCCTTCACTATCTATATACGATAAATTTGAACCATCCGTTCCCTTAGTTGTAATTATGGCGCTTAAGTGTTGTAAGACTTCTTCTTTAGACATTTCCGTCTTGTTTAGAATTTGATTAATTTCGTACTTGTTTCCAATTAGGATTTTTGAAATTTTAATGCACTCAATAAGCAATTCTTTTGGAAAAAGGGGAGTAACTTGTCCGGGATCGAAAATCATTGGAATACCTAGCTCTTTTAATTGTTGGGAGAAATTAACCATTGCATTGACACTTTGAGTAGAATTTATGGCATAGCTATAATTTTCTGGATCTTTAATCCTTTCTCGCAAGTCAATCTCTTCGCATTTGTCAAGAGCTCCTCCGTGAAACACTATCATTTGATTTGATTTAACATCGTTGACAATATAACAAGCTGCTGTAAAAAGGTCGTTGTGAATGTCAACGCCAATATCTACATTTGAAAACTTTGAAATGTGATCACTATATCCTAAACTCTCGAAATCTTTTCCTACCGCACAAATTAGATTAACTCGAGCTAATCCCAACAACCCGAGGTTATAAGATATGTTTCCCGCAGTACCTCCAAAATGCTGAACTTTACTACTGGCTGTTACGGTACTTTGATATTCTCCTTTAGCAATATCGAGCGAAACTGCCCCACAGAGATTATCTGGGTACGACATGATGTAATCGTACGCAATAGACCCCAAAACAATAACTTTCATTATTTCAAACTCCATTATACTCAAAGTTCGATAAATAGTATAAATGAAAAAATAGTGGATGTATTTTATTTTTTATTAGTTGTAAGATTAATGCGTCTTTAGCCAATTAAGCAATAAGTTTATTAGGTATTTCCCACGATGGGGTTTAATGAGTGAGTTGTTACCCACCATTCAATCATTAATCGATTCAGACTTAAAATTCCTTGTGGATTCTCGACTGGAAGAGTTCTCACACTCTGGATCTCAAAATATCCAAAAAATTTTCGTAGAATTGTGCTTTTGCATTATGACGGCAAATTGTGCTGCTGAAAAATGCATAGAAATACACGAAACTATTGGGGACGAGTTCTTACACTTATCTGAAGCAAACCTCGTTGCCAAATTTAAAGAACTAGGCTATCGTTTTCCAAATGTAAGGGCTAAATACATAACTGAAGCAAAACACAAGATACGCGGTTTGGAACGCGTATTAAACTCCGACATGACGCAGATTGAGATAAGGGAATGGATGGTCAAAAATATAAAGGGTATCGGCTTCAAAGAAGGCAGCCATTTCCTTAGGAACATAGGGTTCAATAATGTAGGTATTATAGATTTTCACATCGTAGACTTATTGGAAAAAAACGGATTAATTGAACGACCAAAAACACTTTGCAAAAGCAAGTATTACGAAATTGAAGCTATTTTAAAAGACATTGCCAACGAGCTAAATCTTTCTCTAGGAGAGTTGGATTTATATATGTGGTACTTAGAAACTCAAAAGGTATTAAAATGAATTATAAAAACACAGAATTTGATATTTACAATATCAAATAATAGATAATCCTCTAATAGATTAAATAACACAACTTAACAAATAACTCAACTAAATACATTAATCCCTTTGGATTATCTTTTACCTTTTTTGGATTAAAATCCAATAGGAATATTTACTATCCTTGGAT